>JBDNHZ010000469.1:0-5731 GCA_041688515.1 Verrucomicrobiota bacterium | reverse complement strand
GAGTTGGAGTCGAGGGACAGAACCGCCCCTGAATGAGCGATCACACTTTGCAAAGTGTGATCGCGACACGTCAGTAGTCCGGAGGGGCTCTCCGGTGGAGGAGCACGGCATCATCGCTCCGGCTGTCAAAGCGGGCAGGGCCACCCAGCGCCCCGAGGAGAGCCGATCCGGGACACCGGCGTCCCCAAGACGAGGGCAGGGCTCCCGTTTGGCGAAGGGATGGTCTGGGCGTTGCTTGACGCCTCTGTGGGGTTGCAGATCTGCAGCCCCTCCGGGGGAGGGATCCATTTTTGGGCGTGTGACCCGGGGTTTTGCCTCGCTCACCCCGGGCTCATCGTTGGAACGCCGCCGGCGTCGATGGAACTGGGGGCACCGCCTCGAGTCTCAGGCAAAACGTGGGGAGCGGGCGGACCGTCCATTCCCGCGCTCCACGACGCCCCGATCGCGACGCCACCTTGTCAAGTGGGGTCGCCCTCCCGGATTGCGTGAAGCAGCGGGGGCAGTTTCAAGACGCGCCAGTCGGGATGGGGATCGTTGAGTAGGGCCCTACGTTTGGCTTCGGAGGGCGGCAGACCGATGAGATCCAGATGGGGCGGGGGACTTTGGGGCGGACGCGCGGCCGGAATGCCCAGTGATGGCGGAGATGTGGTTCGGGACGTTCATCGGCGGGTGCCGGAGTGCCGACGGTGATCCTTCGGGTGGATGGCCGGAATCCGACCAGGAGTGAGCGAGCCATGCAATTCTGGGGGCAGGGGCCACCCTGGTCCGGACGGCGGTCGAAGTCGACTGGTTGGAGACCTATAATCCAATAGTGAATGAGCGGCCGTCGTTTGCCTTTGACGGTTGGACTCGGAGGGTCTTCGTCAATCCGTTTCAGGACTCGCCCTTTTGACGGGGCTGGGGCAGCGTCCGGCTCATGCCCCGTCTGCTGGATTCGCGCATCGCCGCGCTTGCCCTTGCCGTCGCTCCGTTGGTGTCCGCTGCGGACATCGATGTGCAGAAGACCGTCGTCACGACCGGTGCCTACAGACCGTTGGTGGCGGATGATCGTCCGTTCGACCCGATCCTTGCTCCGACTTCCGGTGAGGGATTGGCCCGGATCCGACAGTTCCAGTTGGTGCCGGGCCTGAAGGTGGATCTTTGGGCCGCTGAACCGTTGCTGGCCAATCCGGTGGCGTTCTCGGTGGATGAGAAGGGCCGGGTCTTCACCAGCGAGACGTATCGGTACCGGACCAGCGTCCTCGATATCCGACACTACATGTTCATGCTGGAGGACGACCTTGCGAGTCGCACCATCGAGGATCGGATGAAGGTGATCCGGAAGTGGTTCGGGCCCGAAGGCGAGCAGCAGTTGTCCCGCGAAACCGAGGTTATCCGGATGGTCGAGGATGTGGATGGCGACGGTCGGGCCGACAAGTCGACGGTCTTCGCCGACCGTTTCAACAGTCCGTTGTCCGGGATCGGATCGGGAGTTCTGGCCTGGCGTGGGGACGTGTGGTTCACGGAGATTCCCAGCCTGTGGCGGTTCACACCGGGTGTGGCTTCTGGAACCCGAAAGGCTTCGATCGCGTCGGATCCGCGTCCGATGGCGGGCTATCGGGCGGAGGAACTGCTGCGCGGATTCGGAGTCCGGTTCAGTTTCACCGGCCACGATCTGCACGGGCTGAGGATCGGGCCGGATGGACGCCTCTACTTCAGCGTGGGCGACCGGGGGGCGCATGTGGTCGGGCGGGAGAAGCAGGTGATCGACATCCCCGACGAAGGGGGTGTGTTCCGCTGTGAACTTGACGGTTCCAATCTGGAACTGGTGCACAAAGGCCTGCGCAACCCCCAGGAACTGGCCTTTGACGAACGGGGCGACCTGTTCACTGGCGACAACGACTCGGATCTGGGCGATCGCGAACGCTGGGTGCGGATCGTGGATGGTGCCGACAGCGGATGGCGCGTGGGACATCAGCATGCGCCGCTGGGGAACGCCGGCATGTGGAATCTCGAACGGCTATGGGTGCCGCAGTTCGCCGGGCAGGCGTCTTATATCCTGCCGCCCATTGCCAACATCGGTGATGGTCCCGGCGGATTGGTCTACGACTACGGCACCAGCCTTCCGGGGGCGTTGAAGGGCCGGTTCCTGCTCGCCTACTTCAAGGGCACCAGCAGCAAGAGCGGCGTTTACTCCCTGGCAGTCGAACCTCGCGGTGCCAGCCATGTGCTGACCGCACACGATTCTTTCGTGTGGAATGCGCTCGTCCCCGACGTCGATCTCGGGACGGACGGATCGATCTGGTTTGCCGACTGGCATGAAGGCTGGCCCAAGAGCAACAAGGGGCGCCTGTACCGCGCGCAGTTCCCCGAGGTGACGACCCGTCCGGAGGTCGCGGAAACTGCCCGGATCCTGCGGGAAGGAGGGGCGGGCGCGACTCCAGACCGGCTGATCGCGTGGCTCGGCCATGCGGATCTGCGGGTCCGGACGGAAGCGCATGCGGAACTCGGCCGACGCCTGGCTCTGCGTAAACCGGGCACCGACGAACTCGGGCGGCGTCTCGGCAGACTCGCCCAGTCGGCTCCGGACGAGCGGACCCGGATCCATGCGGTCTGGGCCCTCGGTGTGGCCGGTCGGACGACGGCCTGGCGCTCGCCGTTGTTGCCGCTCCTGCGGACGGAGCATGGCGAGGTGGCGGTCCAGGCGACCCGTGCGATCGGATGGTGGGTGGAGAACCAGAAGGTGCGCTCGCTCAGCAGCGGTCGTGCGAAGGGAGTGGAAGTTCCCCGCTACGATCGTTTCCTCCAGGAGGCATTGCTTGCCCTCATGAATGAAGGTTCCCCTCGACAGCGCGCCGCGGCAACGGAGGTGCTGGGGAAGGCCGGTTGGCGCGGGTTTATCTCCGCCCTCCGCTCGGTGGTCGAGAAGCATCCGGTGGAGGCGGACCCGGTCTGGCGCACGGTCGCCGCCGCCGCTTTGGCGCGGCATCCAGCTTCAAAGGACGCTGATGCCTGGCGATCCGATGCCAATGTCTCCGTCCGGACGATTGGGTTGCTCGCCCAGCGTCGTCGGTCGGATCCTGGCGTCGTTGCCTACCTCTCGGATGCAGACCCGATGCTGGTGGTCGAGGCCGCGCGGGCGATCAACGACATGCCCATTGCCGCTGCTTTCACCGCCCTGGCGGAGCTGGGAGATGCCGCAAAGCTGGATCCGTTGCTGAAGAAGTTGGCGGCCTTCGAATCGCCGTTGAACCCGATGTCGGAGGGAATCCGGGATGTCCGCGCCGATCAACCGCTCCCCTGGAAGAACGCCCGGTTCGATCCGGCGCTGCCGCTGCTGCACCGCATCCTCAACGCGAACTTCCGACTGGGTACGGCCGAATCGGCGCGTCGGCTAGCGACCTTGGCAGGACGCACGGACCTTCCTGAGGCCCTGCGCGGAGAGGCGATTCTGGCCCTGGGAACGTGGGCCAAGCCGCCTGCACGCGATCGGGTCGTGGGCGTCTATCGCCCGTTGAAGGAACGGGACGATGCGCCGGCTCGCGAGGCTCTGGCGGCGGTTGCGGCTGAGCTCCTGACGAATTCGCCGGTGGCAGTTCGCATCGCCGTCGCGGATTCGGCGGCGAACCTCGGTCTCCGGGATGTCCTCCCGCGTCTGGAGCAACTGGTCCTCGATCCCAATTCGCCCGCGTCCGCCCGAGCCGCTTCGTTGCGGGCCATGATGCGGATTGATCCCAAGGCGACCGGCCTCAAGGGGGTGGTCGAACGCGCGGCCCAGGACCCGGCCGAAGACGTGCGGCTGGAGGCGTCGCGCATCGGGGCCGAGCTGAACCCTTCGGACGCGGCGGCCCTGTTGACGGCGAAGCTGACCGGCGGCTCGGTGGCGGGACAGCAGTCGGCCTTCACCAGTCTGGGTTCGCTCTCCTCCGCTGCTGCGGACGCGGTGCTGGCGGATTGGTTGGAGCGTCTGGTGAAACGGGAAGTCGCGAACGAAGTCATGCTGGACCTCGTTGAAGCGGCGCGGCAGCGAAAGGCCGAAGGCGTGAAGACCCGGCTGGCCGCCTATGAGGAATGGAAGCTGCCCAAGGACCATCTGACGCCGTATCGCGAGGCCCTGTTTGGCGGTGACGCCGCCCGTGGACGCAAAATCTTCTACGAAAGCGCCGCGGTGGCCTGTACCCGTTGTCACCAGATCGGGTCGGATGGCGGCGGGAATGCCGGACCGAAGATGGACGGCCTTGCCGGACGCGTGACGCGCGAGCACCTGTTGGAGTCAGTAATCTTCCCGAATCGCCAGATTCTCGATGGATTCGCCACGGTCCTGGTGAAGTTGAACAACGGTCAGGAACTCGCCGGGATCGTGAAGCGCGAGAGTGACGCTGAGATCATCCTGCTCTCGCCCGAGGATGGCGAAGTCACGGTGAAGAAATCTGATGTCGCCCGCCGTGACCCGGGCCTGAGTGGGATGCCCGAGGGAATGGCGTCCCTGCTCACCTTGCGCGAGCTGCGGGACGTCGTGGAGTTCCTCGGAACGCTGAAGTAGGACCGGAGCTCAGGCAGGGATCTCGTCGGCGCGGAAGAAGCGGCGCACTTCGAGTTCGGCGTTCTCCACGGAGTCGGAGGCGTGGCAGATGTTGAGCATGCTGTTGGTGCCAAGATCACCACGGAGGGTGCCCTTGGGCGCCTTGCGGGAGTCCGTGGGTCCGAGGAGATCACGGACCTTCAGCACGGCACCGGGACCATTGAGGATCAAGGCGAGAACCGGGCGCGAGGACATGAATTCGACGATCTCGGGGAAGAAGGGCTTGTCCGCGAGGTGGGAGTAGTGTTCCGCGAGAAGCGGGCCGGTGAGGCGCAGCATCTTGGCGGCGGAAAGCTGGAGACCAGCGGCTTCAAAGCGACGGATGACCTCGCCCGCGAGGTTTTTTTCCATGCAATCCGGTTTGCAGAGGACCAACGTACGTTCCATGGGACGGACAGTATGCCCTGAAAACAGGGCCCAAACTCAAGCTTCAATCCTCGGGCTCAAGGCGTATCGATGAAGTTGAGAATGGGGAGGATCTCACGCGGAGCCGCGGAGAACGCGGAGAACAACCCAGCCGAACCCATGCTCCCGCCCGGAAAGGGTTCTCACGCGAAGCCGCGAAGAAGAACTCCCCAACCGGGAGGGAACTGGGTCAGCGTCCGGTGAGTGCGAACCGCTCGTGCGAGGTCCATTCCGGGGCCGTTCTTCGCGCCTTCGCGGCTTCGCGTGAAACAATTTCCGGCGTGGCTAGCACATGGATGCTGCTTCGGAGGATGCCTCTGCGCGACCCCTTCAGGGTCGGGTGGAATGAGGGGCTTGATGGCCCGGTGGTCTGGCCGACTCGACCCACCGGCTACAGTCCGCGACCCCTTTGGGGGCGACACGAGGCAAGACCTGGGCACAATCAGGCTCCGGGCACTTGAATCTGCGTCATCTGCGCCATCTGCGGATAAAACTGTCTTTTTCCAAGTTCACCTTTGCGCCGCGCCCTCCCGCCAGAAAGCCGGACCAGGGGACAGGCTCAATGCACTCCCACGTGCTACCCAGAGGCTTCACCAAGACCCGACAGTACGGAATCCTCGGGAACAACCGCCGCAAACCCACCGTCCCGGTCGCCCGCGAGGCGCTGGCCCATTCCCAATGGCTCATGGCCCTCGCAATTCAGCCCGCGCTGCCCCGTCCCATCCAGGAGGCACCCGAGTGTCCGAACTGCGGTGCCGACGACCT
>JBDNHZ010000468.1:0-4440 GCA_041688515.1 Verrucomicrobiota bacterium | reverse complement strand
GCGCGATGCCCGGACGGTTGATGATTCCCGGCGAGCCAGAGGGGGGGGCGGTGGCAGGACGCGATCCCGCCGTGGGGCGGACGGGCGCGACACGCGCAGCGGTGTTGTCGAACCCTGAGCCTGACCGGGAGGGGGGGATCGGCGATACGGTCGGTGCCGGAGCGAGGTTTCCGGAAGGAGGGCGGTTGGCAGGTTCGGACGCTTTCCCGGGGAAGCGGGAAGGGATCCCGGCCTCCGGCTGTGCCCGAGTTCCGGCTGAGATGGGGCGGGACCCTGTGGCAGGGGTCGAACGGCCGGGGGCGATCGGTTGGCCAAACCTTGAATCGCTGCCAGGGCGCGACGGGACAAAGCCGGTGTTGCCGGTCGGCGAGGGTGTGGCCTTGCGCGATTCCTGACGGGCGAGGACGGAAGCAGGGGGTGCTCCGGCGGTCGCGGGATTGCCTTGGATGCGGGGGCGAAACGCACCCACCTCGGGCCGCGGGTTGGATGAACTGGTGGCGACGCGCTGGGCAGCTCTGTCTGGAGTCTGAGCGTCGCTGACTGCGTACTTGCGGATCTCGTCGCGGCTATGTCGTTGGACCTGATCGCGTGGGATGCCGTTGTTGACGATCACGGTATTGTTGTTGCCCACGATGTTGACCGAGTTGTCACCACCCACAGCGTTGCGACTGTTGTTCACGAAACGCGGGACGTCCCGGCGATTCATGCCCCAGCGTGACAGGCCGGGGTCGCAGAAGCGGTCCCAGGAGGTCGCATACCAGCAGTCGTCCCAGATTCCGAAGCCAATGCTGACGCGGGCGCCTCCGCTGTACCAACTGAAGCCAACCCCGGCTGACCAACGGCATTCCGGAGGCAAGGGAGCCCATCCGCAGTTGGCATCGTTGTACCTCCAGGAGACCCAGGCGGGACCCCAGTCCGTGCCGGGGGACCATACCCAGCCAACGGAATTGCTACGATGCCAGCGTCCATAGTGGAACGGGGCCCATCCCCAGGAATAGGTGGAGTGCCAGTACCAACCGGAATCGGTCCAAAGCCATTGGCCGCCATCGCAATAGGGGCGCCAAGTGGGTGCCAGATTTACAACCGTCGGTTGCCAGCACCAGCCGTAAGGTTGGATCTGGACCCAGTTGCCGTAGGGCGAAAGAGAATCGTAGAAGGTGTTGTAGGTGACCGGTTGGGAGATCGCGACCGGTTGGGCGGGCTGGAGGGCTTGACCGGGCTGCGCTTCGCCATAAACGGGCGCGGGGGCCGCTGGGAGCGGGGCTCCCGGAATGCCATTGGGCAACCCTCCACCGGTGGAGGCGAGATAGTTGGTCAGGATGACATTGCCCGGCACCGGTTGGCGGGCCGGTGCCTGCGGATCGGTCTGGGAGGGCTGAGGCGACGGTGTGGAAGGCCCCTGAACGAATACCTGCTGCACGGCACCTGGCGGAGCGGGGTTGTTCGCCTTCTTTAGGAGTCCATTGATCAGAGGAGTTCCGAGTCCCAGGTCAGACAGGTAGATGATCTGGTCGGCGGTGAGCGTGAAGGGTTCCTGAATCGATTCGATAAAGCTCAGAACGACCGACGGATCTACCGCCGTCTGGGAGAGGCGGATTACATCCTGAGCCGGAGGAGGCAGGTCCGGCGGAGGCTTGGGTGCGGCCAGAGCAATGGAGTTGGTAGATTCCTGCTGTGGGACCGATGCAGCCACGGGAGGGTTGGTGGCCGGGGGCGTCGGAGCGGGGGCCGCAGGGGAGGGACTCGCGATGGCATTGGTCCCAAGTGAAGTCGTTGGGGAGGACGGGGCGGAGTCCGCCGCATTGGCCTTTGCGAGGCGCTCCGCTGGATCGCACCCCGCCAGCAGTAGGGCGCAGAGGGAGGGAAGGAGCAGGTGCTTCATGTGAGGGGATGGGGTGGGAGGAGTCCGATTAAACGATCCGGAGTCAGCTTTGACGGATCAATTTCACGGGTGCCCAGTGGACGGTTGGATTCTGGCGGTATTCAGAGCTCGGGGCGAGCTCGTCCTGCGTCAACCGCCGCGGACAGTGGCCGGGTCTGGTCGCTCGACTTGAGATCAATGCCGGACGATGATGTGGGGAACGATCCTCTGGAGTATGCGATATATCGAGCCTCATGGGCACATGGTCAGCCGGACGACCGCTGACTATCAGGACATGGTGACCGCCGGTTGCGAGGCGGTCTGTGAGCCGGCGTTCTGGGCTGGATTCGACCGATCCTCGGCAGACGGGTTTCGCGATTATTTCAGGCAATTGACGGAGTATGAGCCGGCCCGCGCAGCACGATACGGTTTGCCGCATTTTTGTTGGCTGTGCATCAACCCGAAGGAATCCGAAGACGTAACTCTGGCAGAGTCGGTGATCGCCATGATCCCCGAGTTTCTCCATCGGCCCACAGTGCTCGGGATCGGAGAGATCGGGTTGAACAAGAATTCCCGCAATGAATTGAAGGTGTTGGAGATGCATGTGGATCTCGCAGCGCGGGAGGAGCAAATGATCCTGGTTCATACACCACACCTTGAGGACAAGCTCAAAGGAACTCGTTTGATTCTCGATGTCCTGAAGTCGGACTCGCGGATCAAACCGGGGCGGGTGCTGATCGATCACGTCGAGGAACACACCGTCCGCGCAGTTCTGGACCGGGGGCATTGGGCCGGAATGACCCTTTATCCGATCAGCAAGTGCACACCGGCTCGGGCGGTGGATATTCTGGATATTTACGGTGGCGAGCGCCTCTGGATGAACTCGGCCTGTGACTGGGGTGAAAGCGTCCCGCTGGCCATTCCCAAGACGGCCCTCGAGATGCGGCGTCGGGGTTGGTCGGTGGAGGCTGTCGATCGCGTGATCTACCAGAATCCAATCAGGTTCCTCAGCCAGAATTCAAAGTTCCGGCTGCCTTCCTGAGCCATTCGGGCTGGATTGGGGCGAAAAAAAGGCGGGCCTTTTGAGCCCGCCTTGCGTTTGCGTTAAGCCGTCTGGAACCGCCAGCGACCCCAGACTGACCGAAATGGGTGCGGAATGTTCAGTCAGGAACCCAGCGCCTTGGATGCCGCTTCAGGAACCTTTACCTCGGTGGTCCCGACATTCTTGATCTCATGAGTGGTGGTTCTGGCCATGTCTCGGTCCTCGCCATTGATCGACAGGCTGCCGGAAACCTTGACCTGCACCTTGGTGAGTTGGCCGTCCTTGAGCCAGAGCTTCACCGATCCCTTGGCATTCTTTGCTTCGGGAGGGGTCTGTCCACCGGAGCGACCCCGTCCCAAGGTCAGCAGTTCCTTGGCACCTTGTTCGGTGAGGTCGCCGGAGACGACGCCCTCGGCAGACTTCAGTTCTTGGACCTTATCGACCATGCGGAGAACTTCGTCGGCAGGCGGACGATTCCGAAGCAGCATGGCACCGCGGTTACCGCGGCCGCCTCCACCCCCCCCACCGGCATTGCGGAGTTCCTCGGCGGTCTTCCATCCGTCATCGGTTTGAAGGACTCCCTTTTCACCCTTGATGACGGCGGTGGTCACGGTGCCTTCACGCTCCGATGTGACGACGGCGAAAGAGCCCTTCAGGGTCTTCCCGGTGATGGTCGCCGGGGTCCACTGGGCCCCCTCGATCTCGGAGGATGTGGTCCAGGTATAGCTGGGTGCGTCCGCGAGCTTCTGGGCGGCGGCCTTGACGTCCTGTTTGGCGTCGGCAAGGCAGAGCGCGGTAGTCGCAAGGACAAAGAAAGGAGTGACAAGGCTTTTCATGAGAGTGACGAGGGAATGTGAGTGCGTGTTGGGGGAAGAGACCGGGGATGTCCCGGTCAGGTTACGGGGCGACATCGGCTGACTGCCTCAAATTGCCCTGAGGGTCCTCGTCGGTTGGCTCGGCGGCGGGGTTGGGGTACGATGATCCCGTGCCGAGCAAGTACTACGTCGATGGGGAGAAGCGCGCGGGTCGGGTCGTGGACCTTTTCGCTGCTGTTGCTCCGCGATACGACCTGATCAACGACTTGCAGAGCCTTGGAATGCATCGGCGATGGAAGCGTCGGCTCGTGCATGAAGCGGGTATCCGGGTAGGTGAACGAGCCCTTGACGTCTGCTGTGGCACCGGGGATGTCGCGTTTGCCCTGCGGGATCTGGGGGCAGAGGTCACGGGCCTGGATTTTTCAGAGGCGATGCTGGGGATCGCCCGGAAGCGGAATACCGGCGGCGCGGTGCGATTCCTCCAGGGGGATGCGCTGGCCTTGCCGTTTCCCGACCAGACTTTCGATGTGGTAACCGTGGCTTACGGGGTTCGAAACCTCGCCGATGTCCACGCCGGATTGGCTGAGTTGCTTCGGGTGCTGAGACCGGCAGGACGCCTGTTGATTCTGGAGTTCGGCAAGCCCGAAAGTGCTGTTTGGCGTTGGCTGTATTTCCAGTACCTCCGCTGGCTGGTGCCCGTGTTTGGGCGGGTCTTCTGTGGC
>JBDNHZ010000467.1:0-22740 GCA_041688515.1 Verrucomicrobiota bacterium | reverse complement strand
GGAAACCGAGTTCATCTGGCCGGGTGAAGACTTCGGGCCGAGCAAGGCCGGTTTTGCGGCGCAATCCATGGCGCGGCTGGACCTCGACGCGGGGAACTTCTCTTTGCTGACCTTCCGGGGTCCCCGTGCGACGGGCGCTCTCTATGTCAGCGAACTGAAGATCTCGACGAACATTGCCGTGATGGTGGGTCCCACGCTGGTCTTCAAGGATATCGGGATCTTCAATGTCGCTCCTGGATTCACGGTCTATTTCGGAAGCGCGATGGACGGGGTGTCCGGTGAGCAGTTGGAAGCGTTGTCCGGCGGCAAGTTCAAATATGTGCCGGATGGATTCCTCGGGGGTGGCTTTGTTTCCACTCTGATCGACGGCAGGTCGGTTCAAGTGAGTCGTTCGGTCCGGTTCAGCCCCCTTCTCGACAGCGACAGTGATGGGATCGTCAACGCTTTCGACAAATCACCCTTCGAAGGCGTTGTGCAGACTCCGAATGTGGTGCAGGACGGCGAGCGCGCTTTCCTCATCCGCTGGGATGGCGCTGGATGGGGCACCTACGAGGTGCAGTACAGCGACGGTTTGAGTGGGCAGTGGCAGTTGCTCAAGCGCGTCACCAATACCCAGGGGACCAAGCGACTCCTGTGGGTTCGGGACCCGATTCCCGAAACGGATGGAGCCCGGAGCTACCGGGTTCTGAGCAAGTAGCGCAATGACAAGGCCGCCCGCTAGGGCGGCCTTTTGCTATCCGGATATGGTGCGACTCGGGATCACCGGGGGAATCGGTGCCGGCAAATCCACGGCGGCCCGTTTGCTGATGGAGTTGGGCGTGGCGGTGGTCGATACGGACGATCTCGCCCGGGCCGTGGTGGAACCTGGTTCCCCGGGATTGGCCGAGGTGGTTTCGGCGTTCGGGACTGGAATTCTATTGCCCGGTGGAGGGTTGGACCGCGGCGGTTTGGCGCGTCGGATCTTTTCCTCCGACTCCGACAGACGCGTGTTGGAGGGCATTCTCCACCCGCGGATTCATCAGCGTTGGATGGCCTGGTTGAATCGGGCCGCAGTCGAGGGGATCCCGATGGCGGCAGTGGTGATTCCGCTCCTCTTCGAGAAAGGCTATGCGCCGGAATTCGATCGGGTGGTGACAGTCGGTTGCACCGATCGAACCCAGCGAAGTCGGTTGCGAATTCGAGGCTGGTCCGATTCCGAAATCGCTGCTCGGATCGCCGCCCAGTGGCCCATGGAGGGCAAGATGTCGGCTGCCGACCGGGTGGTTTGGAACGAGGGATGCGAGGAGAAGCACCGATGTCAGTGGCGACGGATCCTCGCCGAGCTTCGGACGCGTGTTACTTGCTCCCGGGCTTGATCCCCGGTGTAGCGGCCAGATCGGGCGGAAGTTGGTCCGGGGTAAACGTCTCCACGTTGAGCCGGATGAGGCTGAGGGTGGGCACTCCCAGGTTCAGGGTTCCGTCCGATCGATCGACCAGCATGGCCACACCGACGGGATTGCCTTGGTGCTGACGAACGATCTCCAGGGTCTCCTGAACCCGACCTCCCTTGGTGACGACATCTTCGACGATCAGGATCCGTTCCCCAGGGGCGATCTTGAATCCGCGACGCAGAACCAGACGGCCTTCCTCTTTCTCGGCAAAGAGGAAGCGGCAGCGAAGTTGCCGCGCGACTTCCTGTCCGATCACCAACCCACCCATGGCGGGGGAAATGACGGTCTCGATCCCGAGGTCTTTCGCCTTGGCAACAAGGGCGGTACCGAACTTCTCGACGATCGGCATCTGCTGGAGCGCCTGGGCACATTGGAAGAACTGTCGGGAATGCAGGCCGCTCCGCAGGATGAAATGCCCTTCCAGAAGGGCTCCGGTCTGACGGAAGAGATCGAGTGCTTCTGCGTTCGTCATGCGTTGAGTCTGCGTGGCTTCTCTCGGGTGGACCAGTCGGAATCCCGTCAGCCGCCGCTTCCGCGGTCTTCCACAAACCGGGGACCTGTGCTCTTTTAGCGGTGCATGAGTGAGTCCACGGACACGCACCAGAAGGCGCTCCAGATCAATCTCGATCCCACCAAGTACGGCGTCTTCGCCGAGATCGGTGCGGGACAGGAAGTGGCCCGGTGGTTTTTCCGGGTAGGAGGTGCCAGTGGCACCATTGCCAAGTCCATGTCGGCTTATGACATGACGGTCAGTGACGCGATCTATGGGGCGACGGACCGGTACGTCAGCCGTCGGCGACTGTCGGCGATGTTGGATCACGAGTATGGATTGCTCGTGGAACGGTTGGCGGAGAAGCGGGGTGCCAATACGCGGTTCTTCGCCTTCGCCGATACCGTTGCGGCTCGGAGCTACAGCCGACAGGAGGAGACGCACGGTTGGATGGGCATCCGATTCCAGACCCAGCCCGGAGCGGAGCCGAGCGACATCCTGATGCACGTCATCATGTGGGATCGGGACAATCTCCAGCAGCAGGAAGCGCTGGGGGTTTTGGGCGTCAATCTGGTCCATGGTGCGCTCTATGACTTCGAGCGTCCGGAGCGGGTGGTGACGGACCTGCTGGACAACCTCTCGATCGAACGGATCGAGGTGGACATGATCGAGTTTCGCGGACCGGCGTTTGAAGGGGTGGACAATCGCCTGTTGGCCCTGCAACTGGTCGAAAAGGGGCTGACCAACGCGGCCATGTTCCGGCCTGACGGCCGCCTCGTCCAGCCGGGGGATATGCTCTACAAAAAGTGCGTGCTGGTGGAGCGCGGGTCGTTTCGTCCGGTGACCAACGTGACGGTGGACATGCTCCGGTATGCCCAGGCGCAGTTCATCCAGGAACCCAACGTGAAACCGGAGGACGTCGTCATCCTGATGGAGATGACCCTCAAGAACCTCAGTTCCGAGGGAACGATCAATCACCAGGACTTTCTCGATCGGGTGGACCTGCTCCGCACGCTCGGCAATCCGGTGCTGATCTCGAAGTACGGCGAGTTCCACCGCTTGGCGTCCTATCTATTCCGGTTCACCAAATGCCCGATCGGGCTGGTGATGGGGATCCCGACGCTGAAGGAGCTGTTCGAGGAGAAGTATTATGCGGACCTCTCGGGCGGCATCCTTGAGAGTTTTGGTCGGATGTTCAAAAACGATCTGAAGCTCTATGTCTATCCGTACCGGGCGGCCGGCACGGCCTCGGTCATCACCGCCGGCAATCTCCGGGTCGCACCCCATCTGCGGCACCTGTACATGTACCTGATCGAAAATCATTATATTCAGGGGATGCGCGATGTGTCGGATGCCAGCCTGGATGTGTTCAGCCGGAACATCCTGAAGCAGTTGCAGGACGGTGAGTCGGGGTGGGAGGAGAAGGTTCCGGCCCAGGTCGCCCAGTTGATCAAGGAGCGGAAGCTTCTTGGGTTCAAGGGGTGAAGGCGTCCCAGGTCAGCGTGGCCGCCAGGCTCAGTACCACGGCAAAGAACACGGGGCGGATCACCCGGGCTCCCGCACGGATGGCCACATGGGATCCCAGGTGCGCGCCGAGAAGTTGACCGGCGGCCATCAGGCCACCGACCAGGAAATCAACCTTGCCGGCGATCAGGAAGTAGCCGAGCGAGGCGAGATTGCTGGTCAGGTTCATCGCCTTGGTCACCCCGGTGGCGCCCCGGAGATCGAGGCCACGCACCAGGACGCAGGCCATCATCCAGAAGGATCCTGTCCCAGGCCCCAGGAACCCGTCGTAGAATCCAAGGATGACCCCAAACAGCAGACCAAACGGAACGATGCCCATCTGCGCCGGACGTTCGCGTGCGCCGAGATCCGGTTTCACCGCCATGTAGACGACGATCACGCCGAGCGCGATGGGGATCAGTCGGCGGAGTTGGGACGGATCCACTGCCGTCACGACCCCAGTCCCGGCGATCGCGGCCAGGAACGTTGCCGCCACGCCGACTTTCCATTTTCCCCAGGCGATCAGGCCGGCACGGGAGTAATTCCAGGTGGCGAGCGCGGTGCCGCACGAGGACTGAAACTTGTTCGTTCCCAGAGCGACCTGGGGAGGCAGGCCGGCCGCCAGCAGGGCGGGAACCGTCAACAGGCCTCCGCCACCGGCGATGGCGTCGACGAACCCGGCGGCTGCACCCACCGCAAACAGAACCCCGTGCATCCAGGTCAAAGGGTCCATGGTGTCAGTCCTTCTCGTGCCGGATGCTCACCGTTCCGCTGTCGTCGCAATCGAGCGTGAGGGTGCCGGGCTGGGGTCGTGGATGGGCCACCCGCCAGCGGGCGAGCGGGGTGGCAACCGTCTGTTCAAGGGTGCGCTGGAGAGGGCGGGCTCCGAGTTGGCGATCGTATCCGGTGCGGGCGACCCATCGGACCAGTCGCTCGGACCAGGCCAGGCGGAGGCGCGCGGACGCCAATCCCTCCCGCGCGGCGAGTTCCTCCAGTTCCTTGCGGGTGATCGACTCGATATCAGCGGTGGAGAGCGGCCGGAAGGTGATGACCTCATCCAGTCGATTGAAGAACTCCGGACGGAAAAAGCGGGCCACCTCGGTGGCGTAGTCGGCGGTATTGGACTGGGTGAAGCCCATGCCCTGTGCCGCATCGGCACCGAGGTTGGAAGTCAGGACGATGATCGCGCTGCGGAACCAAGTGACCCGTCCAAACCGGTCGGTGAGACGCCCTTCGTCGAGCAAACCGAGAAGGACGTCGAAGACTTCTGGGGCGGCCTTTTCGATCTCGTCGAACAGGACGACGCAGAAGGGCTCACGTCGGACTCGCTCGATCCAACTGGCCGCACGGCCTTGGGGATTGATCAGGAGCCTTCGGGCCGCGCCCCATCCGGCGTACTCGCTCATGTCGAGTCGAACGAGGCGGTCCTTCTGCTGGCTCGCACCAAAGCAGAAGTCGACCAGCGTCCGGGCGAGTGCGGTCTTGCCCACCCCGGTGGGGCCGCAGAAGAGGAAGACGCCGAGGGGACGCGAAGGATCGTTCAACCCGGTCTTGACGGTGGCGACCAGTCGGACCGCGGCCTGGGTCGCATCCGGTTGGCCGATCACCTGCGAGTTGAACCGCTCGGTCACCGCGTGGGTGTCCAGCGAGAGTTCATCGCGCAGGAAGAGCTCCGGCAATCCGGTGTGCCGGATGAACGCCGCCACCGCATCGGATTCGGTGATGGTTTTCGTGGAGGGACCCATCGCGGACCGCTTTCGTGCCTCGGTCAGGGAACGCAGGAATGCGGCCGCCGGCCCGGGGAAGGCCGAGTAGGGCTGGAACCTCCGGAACATGCGGTGAACGCGACGGACGACGCCCGGTTGCAGATGAAGATTTGCGGAGGCGGTCTGCGTCTCGGCGATGCGGGTCAACACCCGGTCGACTTCGGCCTCGGTGAAGGCGGGGACGCGAACGATCTGGAACAGATCCAGCAGGCTGGGAAGCAGGCGTCGGCAGGCCTCGATCTCGGCGGCGCTGGCCTCGGCCACCAAGCGGAGTTCGCCTCGTTGCAGGTAAGGAATGAAGAAGGCTGCGACGCTGTTCCCGGGCCCTTGGCCCCCGACCGAGACCAGTTCCAGCAGGTTCTCGACGCAAAAGATGCCCTCGACCGCGCCGAGTTGCCGGATGAACTCCTCGCAACGCTCCTCCCATTCGCCGAGGTACCGCATGCCGGCGATGATCCGCGCTCCATTTCCGCGCCAGAACCGGTAGCGCGCCAGGTCGTGGGACTCTTCCGCGTCCTCGGTCGTCCGGGTCTTGCGTTGCCGGGTGAGCTTTCGAACCGCATCGAGCAGGACGGTGGACTTTCCCGCACCGGGTTCACCCACCAGCAGGAGGCTTGCGCGATCCTCGTCCAGCAGTCGGATCAGGCGGGCGACGAGTTCATCCCGTTCGTAGGCAGCAGAACTGGCGGACGCCCGTGCGCGATCCTGGAGCAACGGATCGGCGATGGTGAAGAGCAGCTTCAGGTCCGAACGCGTCTCCGGTGCCGGAGGGCGTTTCGGATCCGGCTTCTGACGCAGGACGATCTCGCTCAGACGACAGCCGGACGGCGGGATGCGGAGTGCCAGTTGCGCCGGCGAAAGTCCGCGGAGCGACTCCTTCACGTAGTGCGCCACCAGCGCCTTGAGGTCGCCGCCGGGTTGAAAGGAGAACTGGAGGGAGAAATGCGGGATCACGCACACCGGCAATCCTGTCTCCTGCAATCCGGTCACGCACGGCACCATCATGGGGATGGTCTCCGGACAGGGGATGATCCGTTGACCGGTCTGATACTGCGGGCGGACATCGACGCGAACCTCCAGCAACAGAGGATCGATCAGGTCGGGCTCGGACATCCACGGCTCGTTGTCGACCACCCATTCGATGGTGTCGCGAAGTTGCCGGAGCACTTCTGCTTCGGTCGCGGCCGACGCCGCGGTGGCGTCGAACTCCCCGACCAGCACGCCCGAGTGTTGACCGGCGGCATCGCTCCAGAGCACGACCGGATGACGGTGGGTGATCATGGGCTCAGGGGGCTTCCCGGGTGGCGGCGACCGCCTGCGTTGCGAGGGCGGCGGCGAGGGCGTCCCTGACATTGCCGGGCAAAGCCAGCCCCGAGAGGAACAGGGAAGCTCCTCCTTCGGCAAAGGCCGGCCAGGTGCGCAGGGTGGCCCTGGAACGGAGGTCCACCAACTGGGAGATGCACTCGGCGCCCTCTCCAGGACTGTCCGTGCCCCGGAACATCACCGGGCCCAGCGAATCGAGGTCGAAGCGGTGGCTTTCCCGCTGGAGTTGCGCGGTCAGGAGTCGCCCCTCTGCGACCGAACCGACGAAGGCGATCTCGAAGCGAACGAACCCGATCGACGCATCTGCCTGTTCGACCATCACCAGATGGGCCCCGGCAGGGAGCAGTCGCATCAGATTGATCCCCTGGATGAGCTGCATGCGATCCTCACGGGACCCGCGCGGCAAGGGAGGCGATTCCTCAACCGTGATCCCGGCCATGCTCGCCAACCGTCCGCACAGCAGCGAAGCCAGGGTCGCAACGCAAGGAGTGGCGCAGCCGTCGATGGACCGCCAGCGGGCGATCGCCACCTGATGGTCGGGCCTGCCGGAAGCCATGGCTTCAAGGATCGCCAGTGCGCGCGTCACCTCCAGCAACGGGCTGACGGTCCGGTCCTCTTTCAACGGATCCCGATCCGCGAGGTCGGCCAGGTCCGCCGCCAGCGAGGCGGCGGCGCGTTGTCGCGCCAGGATGGATCGGCTGGAACCCGCCGAGTGCGGGATGACCTTGCTCGATTTGGAAGTCGGACGCCGGTGGATCGTGGGTTTCGATCGGCGCCGCTCCGGTTCCTCTTCCAGTGCCTCCAGCCATTCCTCCATCCGGGCGATCCTTTCCCGGCAAAGGAAATAGCGGGCGTGCGCCCGTGGGATTGAACCGAGCTCGATCGGGCCCGAGGGAGCCTCGGACTCCAGATGCAGCCCGATCCGGTCGATCGCCTCGTGGATGGCGTCGATGACGGTCGTCGGACACGGCGCCGCTCCGGCGGTGAGCGCGGTGACGGCCGCGAGCCAGTCCACTTCCTGGGGCATCAACTCAACCGTTCGGGTCCGTAACTCGAACCCACTGCCGGTGGCGTCCAACACCGCCACCATGGGAACCGAATCGGTGGCTCCTGCCAGACGTGCTGCGAGCGGTTGGGTAAGTTCGCGTTCGACCACCCGTTTGAGGGCGCGTGCTCCGAGTTGAGGGTGGTAGCCCAGGTTGACCAGTCGGTCGAAGGCGGCCGCCGAGGTGTGCAGCAGGCAACGACGCCGACGCAGTCCCTCCCGTGACAGGACCTGGCCGATGAGCCGTCGGGCGATGCCTTCCAGTTGGGTGCGGTCGAGGCTGCGAAACGGAATCACCCGGTCGAGTCGATTGAAGAATTCCGGCCGGAAAAACTGTTCGGCGGCCCGCAGGTACGCCGCGTCTTCGTCGATGGCGTGCGCCCCCGCCCGGAAGCCGAGATGCGAACGGGCTTCGCGTGCGCCCAGATTGGAGGTCAGCAGGATGACGGATTGGGTGAAGTCCGCCACGCGCCCGAGGGAATCGGTGAGTCGCCCTTCATCCAGGACCGCGAGCAGCAGGTCGGAAACCTCCGGGGCGGCCTTCTCGAATTCATCCAGCAGGACCACGCTGAAGGGCTGCCGCCGAATGGCGCTGGTCAGCAGGCCTTCGGGATCCTGGGGTGTGCCCGTGAGGCGTGCAGCACTGGCGCCATCAATGAACTCATTCATGTCGAGGCGCAGCAGTCGTTCGTCACTGCCGAAGAGAAGCCGCGCGAGGGCCTTGGCGGATTCGGTCTTGCCCACGCCAGTGGGGCCGAGAAGCAGGAGGGTGCCCAGCGGACGACGCGGGTCGTTCAAGCGGGCTTTCAACACCACCAGAATGTCGGCGAAGGCGTTCAGCACGGGCTCCTGTCCGAGCACCTGCGTCCGCAGTTGCCCCACCAGCGCAGCACGGTCGAGCGGCAGCCGGTCGTCGATCAACGCCGTCTTCAAACCACTGATCCGCTGGAATTCGTCCAGCACCATTTCACGGGTGATCCGCGCGCCCGTGTGACGCAGCGCCAGTCGGCTCAGGAAGCCCGCCGCCTTTCCTGGGAACGCAGAATCTCCTGCGTGTCGGCGATGGAGTTCGTAGGCAGCCGGAACCACCTCCAGCTCGAACTGGCAGCGGTGCTCCGCCTCCAGCCGACGGACCACATCGATCAGGACCCGCAGCGTGTCGGCTTCGGGCGGTTCCGCGAGAGGGATGACGTGGAACAGGTCGGCGAACCCGCGATCCCGCTCGCGCAACAGGCGCCAAGCCTCGGAGGTGGCCTCGGCAATGACCCGTACTCCCCGACGCGCCAGTGCGGGTTTGAGGACGTGGGCGACGCTGAGATCGGAGGCGTTGCTTTGTCCGGCGCTGAACAACCCCAGCAGATCGTCGAAGTAGAGCACGCGATCCTTCCGCGAAGCGTGATCCAGGATGGCGGTCACGCGGCTTTCCCATTCGCCCAGGTGACTCATGCCGCTGATGAGGCGCATGGGGGAGATCAACCAGAGTTCGTGTCCGCCGGCGTACCGCTCCTTCTTCCGCGCCACCGTCTGCCAGGTCAGTTCGTGGAGCAGCGTCGTCTTGCCCACCTTGCGCGGCCCCACCAACACCACCGGCCGTCGGTCGGCCGCAGACAGCAGATGGGCCAGCTCGTCCAGTTCCCGGACCATTCCCACGGCGCGCTGGAGGTCGTCCGGGTACAGCGCCTGGAGGGATCGCCCGACCCGACGGAGTTCGCGCTCGCCGTCGATCTCTTCCTCGTCGCCGAAGAGCAGGGCGCGCGCGGGCTTGGCGGCCTTGCTGGCAAGAGCCGCCGGCTGGATCGTGACCGGGAGCACGGTCAGTCGACCCTTGCCGACCAGCACGTGGTCGGTGACATCGAGGAACTCAGTCCGCTCCAGTTGTCGGAACTGTCGGGTGAGGACTTCGGCAGCCCGTTCGGCGAGGTCCTGGCCGGGCAGGACCTCGAAGCGGAGGGCGGGCAACGTGGGCGTGAACCACAGCTTGCGGCCGAGGGCGGGGTAACCGACCAGAAAGAACCGATGCCGCTGGGAACCGGAGTCGAGTTCGAGCCTCAGATCCAGGGTGGCCTCTTCGAGCGGCGGCTGGAAGGTCCACTGGGCGAGTTCCTCGTGCCGGGGTTCCTGACCCAGTTGTTGCAGCAGGTTCTGCAGGTCGTTCGAAAGACGGGCGAGGGCGCGACTCAACTTCCCGGCGCGCTGCGTCGGTTCGATCTCGAACAGCGGCCGCACGATGAACGTGGGCGATCGATTCGCCCCGTTGGAGCGTTCCTCGACGAAGATCGGGATGTTGAAGGTCATGCCTCGCCCTGTGCGGTGACGGTCGTGATCTGGCGGTCGAGGCGCTCTTCCATCAATACCGCCATCGCCTGTTCCCAGCCCGCTTCGGTGCAGGGCCGCTCGCCCAGTTGCGCATCCCGGACCGTCTCCTTTGACCCTTGGTAGAGCCGTCGCAATTCTCCCGCGAGAGCCTTCACCCGTCCGGGTTGCTCGATCCGCTCGGGCAGCTTCACCGCATCCATTCCCTCGCCCGTCGTCTGGACCCAGGCGATCCGCTCCTCCCGTCCCTCTCGAAACACATGCAGGCCGTCCTCACTCACAAACCGGGGTTGGAACAGATCGCCCGTCAGTTGCATCGCCACTCCCCAGGTGCCGGTGGGAAGGGAAGCCGGCCAACGCCCCGGTTCGCTGGATCGTTCCCGCTTGAGATGGATTGCACCCTTCTTGCCCGGGGCACCGGACACGATGAACTCCATTCCCACCACCCGGCCCAGCCGTGAGGCCAGACGGTGGTAGGCACCGGCCATGGCGGCCACCAACTCCCGCGGCTCCGCAAAGACGGCGAGCACGAGGTCGTCCGATGCCGTGAGATGGGTCTTGAACAGGTCGTGCATCATCGTCCGACGACTGGCCTTCAGAAGGTCGAGTTGAGCCTGGAGGACTGCGGAATCGAGGGGGCGACGTTGGAACAGCGGCAGGAGCGCCTCGTCTTCCAACCGTCGGCAGCCCGCTTCCAACGCGGTGCATTCCGCACGGCAGGCCCGCAACCGCTCCAGTCGCGCACGGCTTTCGGGCTCGTTGCGCTTGTTCGCAGCGCTCCGTTCCGCGGCCTCCAGCAGCGCGATCTCGTCGTCGATCTGGGACGTCGCCGTGCTGGATCCAAGCCGGTCCACCTGCCGGCGCAGTTCGACGATCCGCTCCGCCAGCCCCCCTGCTGGCGAGACGGTCGCCGCCGCCACCAACGCCGGTTCCCGACGCGATCGTCGCGGACGCGCGAACGGCATGGGGGGTAGATCGCCATCGGCCTTCGGGCTGGGGCGGACGTGGATCGACGGCTTGCCGTTTTCCCAGCCGATTTCGGCGAGCAGGGGGAGGTTCTGGGGATAGTCATTGAGCGCCTCCGCCAGCGGCACCAGCAACCGGCGTCCGATCGCCCGCCGCAGGGGCCGGGCTCCGTAGCGCACGTCATAGCCTTCCTCGGCCAGGTGGCGAGGCACGTCGGGTTGGATCACCAGTTCCACCGGACGGAAGCGGAGACCATCGCGCTGACGGATCTCTTCCAGATGCCGCTGGGCAATCTGGAGGACCACCTCGGACTCCAGCGGCAGGAACGGGACGATGGCATCGATCCGGTTGAAGATCTCGGGACGCAGGAACCGGCGCACGGCTCCCGCGAAGTGGTCTCCTGCCTCGGCGCGGCGGGAGGATCCCAGACGGAATCCGACCGGGCCGGTATGGAACCCCTGGGCACCGAGATTGGAGGTCATGATGACGACGCTGTTGCAGAAGTCGGCGACGCGACCTCCGCCATCGGTGAGTCGTCCGTCGCCGAGAATCTGGAGCAGCAGATCGAAGAACGACGGGTCGGCCTTCTCGAACTCGTCGAGCAGGATGACGCTGAACGGTTGCTCTCGGACGCGGGCGGTCAGCAGCCCTTCCGAACCGCCGGCGGCCGGGCCTCCGATCAGGCGCTGGACGGAGAGCGGATCCCCGAATTCGTTGAGGTCGAATCGAACCATCCGGGCGGTGTCGCCGAAGAGGAACTCGGCGGTTGCCTTGGCCATCTCCGTCTTGCCGGTGCCGGTAGGCCCGATGAAGAGAAACGACGCGAGGGGCTTCCGGGGTCGGGCCAGCCGCGCCTTCACCATGGCCAGCAGGTCCAGCATCCGGCTGACCGCCGCCGGCTGACCGATCACACGGCGGGAGAACCAATCCTCCGTGCGCTCCAGATCCAGGGGAACGTCGTCGTCCAGCAGCACGGCCGGCAGACCGGTTTCGCGGGAGAAGGCCGACAAGACCTGGGCTTCGGTCAGCGACTTCTCCGGGAACCGATCGGCCAGCAGGTTCCGCAGGAAACGCAGCGGACGCCCCGGGTTGGCCGAATAGGTGGCGTAGCGGAGGTGGAGTTGGTGCAGCCGGTCGAGGGCGCTCACCGTGTGCGCGGCGTCGCCCGTGGATTTTCCCGGTGCCGCGGCGAGCGTCCGTTCCAGGATGATCCGCGTCTGGGCGGGCGAACGCTCGGTCAGGTGCCAGACCTGGAAGGCGGCCAGAAGATTGGGTTCCTGACGTTCGATCGAGGCGAGTTGGTCCGGGGTGGCTTCTGCCAGGGAAAAGATCTCCCCGCGGGCAATCCACGGACGCAGGAATCCCCCCACGCTCTGGCCGTCGCGGCTGACCTTTCCCACCTCCACCAACTCGGAAAGGTTCCCCAGATGAAGCACGGCCCGGATCCGGGCGATCTCGCGGCACAGATCCTGGCAGCGCTCCTGCCACATGCCGAACCCGACCGGTCCCGACATCAATCGGGCCGCGCTGGTGGTCCAGAAAGCGGTGTGGGCGAAACCCAGATCGGCGCGCCGTCGGGCCAGCTCGCGGATCAAGGTCGTCTTGCCGCTGCCCGGGGGACCCACGATCAGCACGCTGCGTCGATGGGGACCCGACACCGACTCCACCAACCGCAGAAGTTCATCATCGAGTTCATAGGCGATCTCGGCGCCCGTCGCCGTTCCGCGCGAGCCCTTCGATTGCGCCGCCACCGGTGCGCCAAGAAGCGGCGGTAGTTCCTCCGCCATCGGTTCCAGCGGGTTGGGCTTGTCCGAAGTGGAGTCCCCGGATTCCGCCAGTTGACGGGGGGTCTTCCGTTGCACTTCCACCTCGAGCTTCTCGATCCGGATCGACTGGACCCGGCCCAGCTCCGCCAGCCGTTTGAGCGAGAGAGGCTGGCCCTCGCCGGCAAGGATGAGTCGGACGTGCTCCTGGACGTGCTCGCGGAGTTGACCGGCCTTGCTGGCAAAGACGTGTGCCCCCAATACCGGCACGTAGGCCTGATGTCGGTCGCCCTCAAACCAGCGGGCGAAATGCACCGTCACCCGCACCGGTTGCACCCATTCCGGGCTTCGTTTGGGAGGGGTGAAGGTCATCTCCACCGAGTCGATCTCGATGCTGGCCGCCATCCGACGGCGATGGAGGGAGACCGTCGGCGAAAGCGTGATGTCTTCCAGCAGCGTCCGGGCCTTGGCGGACAGCGTGGGTTTCGCCGCATTCGATCCGTCCTCCAACCCCGTCACCTCCGGCAGGGCAATGGCCTCCGACAACTCGATGTCGTCGCCGAGGGCACGCGTCAGGCACTGGAGATGAAAGGACTCGGGCGGCATGGATGAATCCGGTCCGGGAGACTGCACGGGACCGATCCCGAAAGACAGGACGGGATGGTGCGCCCGTTCGAGACGGGGGAGTAGCTGCCGAGGGAACGAGGCGGATCCCTGACGAGGCGCTGGGCCGATGAAGTTGCTGCCGTCCCCTTCTTTTGATTCTGCGCTTCTTTCGGCCAGCCGACTGCTGCGGCGCGCCGAATCGCGGCGCTGCGGAGAAGATCCTGGGGCGAACGTGGCGTGAGATGTCGGAGCGGTACGGGGATTGGGGCCGGGACGGGGTGGTGACGGTGGCGACACGTCACCTGGGGTGGAGACTGGTGGAGGGGACGAAGGAAGTTCCCGACGTGGCCTAGGACACCCTGGCGCAGGGAGTGAGGCGTTTTCGCCGCCTGTCGGCGAGCCGACCCGAAATGGAGGGCTTCGCGAATCGCCTCAAGGACACAATGTAAAATCTACTGGACTGACCCCATTTCCCCCTAATCCAGCACCGCTTCGACCTGCCACTCGGTTCCGTCCCACACCAGTCGTACGGGTACGGTTCCGCGGATCGACACGTCCCACTCGGTCCGGACCCAGGCCTGGTTGTCCCACCAGTTGCCCGAGGAACACCAGGGGCCCGAGGCCATCGTCACCCGGCCCTGCACCCATTCGCAGCGCACCGCCATCGGTCGGCCCGGATCCGTCCCCGCCGCGGCATCCGCTTCGCTGGAGATCCCTGGCATCGCGGGCGGCAGGCCAGGGAATGCGGTCACCTTCGGATCGGCCGCGTCGCCGGGGACTGCCGGACGAAAGATCGGGTCGAGCAGGGCGGCGATTTCCCCGGGCCGGAACACCGGGCCGGGTTTCGGCGGTCGTGCCGAGCCGGTTGCCGGTGGAATCGCCTTTCGTTGCAGGGCAGGGGACAGGCCTCGGGTCTCCACCGTTGCCGGCAGGGGCGGACGCAGCCGTCGGACGGCGGTCGGGCGCAGCAATTCGGGGGTGCGCCGGCCGAGGGACGGTGGCGCATTCTCGAAATCCGGGGGCACCAGTTGAAACAGATCGGGCCGATGTCCCTCGCGGCGCACGGGCGATCCGACGTGGTCCGAGCCGACCAGGGCGCTCAGGCGGGCGAGGGTTTCCTGGAACTGATGGGGATCGCGCAGGGCCGCCTCGAACAGGCTGAACTGGTGTTGTTCCGGTCGCACCGTTTCCGCCTCCAGACTCACCCCGCTGATGGCGGTGTGGGTTCGGACGCCTTCCAGATGGGTGTGCAACATCCGGAACAGGACGTCCGCCCGCCGCGTCGGTTGCGGCACGCGCAGACGTCGCTCGAGCAGATCCCCCGACTCCTGTCGCAACTGGAGGATCAACCCGCCGACGGCCTTGCCCGAGGGTTCCAGGCGTCGCTCCAGCGAATCGACGAACCGTTGCAGCAGGAAGAGCAGCGGTTCCAGGGTCTCCACCGGCGGATCCAACTCGCATCCTTCCCGGTAGAGCTCCGGTGGCCGGACCAGCCGGAGCGGGCGTGAGTCCCGGGAAGATCCCGCCGCCCACAGGGCGAACGCTTCCAGTCCCAGGCGGTCGGCCAGTTCGGCCTGTCCCAATGCCTTGAACTCGCCCACCGACTGCACCCCCCACTTGGCCAGCAGCCGGGCTGTGTGGGGGGTTGGGTCCAGGACCGACACGGGTAATCCCGCCACAAACGCCTCCGCTCCGGCCTCGGTGACGACCCGGATGGAGGCGTCCACCGCGCCTACGGCGGAGGCGGCATGCCGCGCCACCCCCGGGCCGGGACCCACGCCGACCCGACAGGTCATTCCGAGGGCCGATGCGACGCATTGCAGACGTCCTGCCCAGGCTTCCAGGGATGCCGGATCCGGGTTTGTTCCCAGTTCTGCCAGGCCACGGAGTTCGAGCGTCACCCAGCCGGGTCCGGTCCATTCGACATTCGGCGAGAATCCGTAGGCACATTGCACCAGGGCCGCCTCGGCTTCCTCCTCCGCCCGGGACGAGCGATGCCGGACCACGACTCCGGTGCAGCGGGCGAGAGCCTGGGGCGCGGTGAATCCCGGTTCCACCCCGGCGGCCCGTGCGAGGTCGTTCATCTCCGTGATGCGCGGGGTCGTCAGCGACGGATCCACCAGCACCACCGGAGACGCCCCGATTTCGGGCGTATGACGAAGGACCGCCTGAAGCGGGAACCGTGGGACATGAAGGACAGCGAACATGGTCAGGCCTCCGCTGCCAGGGCCGATGTTTCCTGCCGGAGCAGTTGGAACTGCAGTCGGGCGAGAATCATCCCGGGCCCCTCGACCTCGGACTCCGGATCCAGACCGGCAGCGACTTCGACCCTGGCGGCAGCACCGCCGACCATGGCGAAGGGGGTGATGACCAGCACGGTCGTTCCGTGCTGTTCTGCCAGGCGCGAAAACCGATGCCAGACGCTCGCCGAGACCCGGCGCAACTGGGCGATCGGGTTCAGCTTCAGATCGATCGCCACCACCGGAAGATTCCGGTCGCGCAAGACCAGATCCGCGGCCTTGAGGGCTTCCTCCGCCTTCTGACACCGCACCCACAGCAACCGCGCCAGCACGTCTGGATCCTCCGCGTCCACATCGAAGCTGTCGGCTGCATCGATCAACGTCAGGAACCGTCCGTCCGCCGCCAGCTTCCGCAGGAGTGCATGCAACACCTGCGCTGAACCGGATCCTGGACCGGTTCCCACCAGTTCCGTCAGATCGCCGGGGACCAATCCCCCGCCCAGCACCTGATCGAGGGCGGTGACCCCGGTTGGCAGGAGTTGCCCGCGACGTTTCACCGGCATGCCCAGACGGGCACCCGGGACGCGTTCCCTCAGCAATTCCCGCAACTGGATGACATTTGCCGCCGCCATGCGCTCGCCTGGTTGATCTATCCCGCCGTCCCGCGGAGGGGGGTCACCTTACCCACCCGCGCCGGGGACGGAACCGAAACTTTCTATCCCCGACACCCTGTCATCCACCCCCGGACAACGGCGGTCCGACCCGGGCATTTCATCTCGACCCTTCCACCATCCGGACGCGCCGCACCAACCAGAGCGTGAGCAATCCCGCTGCGACCGCCATCCATCCCAGACGATCGAAATGGCGGAGGGAACCGTCCTCGGCCCGGGTGACCATCCATCCGCCGAGGGCCGAGCTCAGTCCTCCGGCGAGATCCCGGACGCACCCGTTGAGGCTCATGTAGGCACCGCGGTCGCGGGGTTGGACGGCCATCGACTGGATCGCCTGGCCGGGAACGAAACGGCCGCTGCCAAAGACGAAATAGGAACCGCCAATGGCGAGGATGGCCCAGGTCGGAAGCGCCGGGGACAGGGCGATGGCGAGGGTCACGGCGCAGGCCGTCCACACCAGCAACCGGAACACGCGCACTTTGCCATACCGGTCGGACCATCGTCCGATGAGGGGCCCGCTGACGGCCGACAGGATGCCGCCGACGGCGTAAACGGCCGGCACGAGATCCCGGGGCAGCTTGAGGTCACCCACCAGGTGGGGTGCCAGCAGAGGAATGATGGCGAAGTGGCCGAACACCAGCGTCCCCATGAAGAGTAGGCCGCGCCGCGCGTTCGAGTCGCGGAGGAGGGTCAGGAATCGCTCGAAACCGGGCCATGAACCGGACGTCAGATGTCCGCGTACCGGGGGAAGGAAGCGGGCGAGCAGGATCCAGTTCAGCAACGACAACCCGGCCAGCACGAAGAACGGGGCTTCCCACTCGAATTTCTGCGCCAGATACAACCCGAAGGGCACGCCCACCGCCGCGGCCGCCGAGAACGAGGTGCCCAGGAATCCCATCGCCGCCCCGCGGCGCTCCGGCGGCACGAGGTCCGCCGCGATGGTCATGACGGCGCCCCCGGCAATTCCGCCGGCGATCCCGCACAGGGCCCGCGCCATCAGGAGACCGCCGGGGGTGCGTGCGATGGCGCAACCGAGCGTTGCCAGAACGAATCCCCCGTAGAACCAGAGCAGGACCCGACGTCGATCGTAGCGATCGACAAACGGGGCGGCGGCGAGACCGGCCACCCCCGCTGTCGCGGTGTACATCCAGACCAACCGACTGAACTCCGAAGTGTCGAGGTTCCACAGGTCCATCAACTGGGGTCCCAGCGGCATCATGATCATGAAGTCCACGACATGCGTGAACTGCACGGACGCCAGCAGCACCAGCAACACCCGTTCGGGGGAGGGCTTCATTCCCTACCAGATCTTCGCCCGTTGTTCGACCGGCCGGAACATGGGCGTGCCCTCCCGGATGCCGAACGCCTGATAGAATTCGGGCACATTGACGTGCGGCCCGACGGCGCGGTACATGCCGGGGCTGTGTGGATCCACGGTGAGCCGCCGGACGAGTTCGGCCTCGCGGAAGTTGGTCCGCCAGAGCTGCGACAGGCTGAGGAAGAAACGTTGTTCCGGGGTAAATCCGTCGATGTCCTTCCGCTTGGACGGATCCCGGGCCAGGGCGCGTTGCAAGGCTTCGTAGGCGATGCTGGTGCCGCCCAGGTCGGCGATGTTCTCGCCCAGGGTGAGGAGTCCATTGACCTTCTTTCCGGGGAGCGGTTCATAGGCACCATACTGGTCCACCAGCTTCTGGGCGCGCGCCTGGAACTCCCGGGCATCTGCTTCCGTCCACCAGTCGTTCAGGTTGCCGTCCCCATCGAACTGCCGTCCCGAATCGTCATAGCCGTGCGTGATCTCGTGTCCGATCACCACGCCGATGGCCCCGTAATTGATGGCGTCGTCGGCGCTCAGATCGAAGAACGGCGGTTGGAGGATTCCAGCCGGGAACACGATCTCGTTCTTCAACGGACTGAAATAGGCGTTCACCGTCTGTGGAGTCATCCCCCACTCCGTGCGATCGACTGGCTTGCCGAGTCGGGCCGCCTGCCGGCGCGACTCGAAGCGGGAGGCGCGTTGGAGATTGCCCAGGTAATCCCCGGGGCTGACCCGGAAGTCGTATTCCCGGAAACGCTCGGGATGCCCGATTTTCTGGGTGAACCGATCGAACTTCGCCACCCCCTTGCGTCGGGTCTCCGCGGACATCCAATCGAGCTTTTCGAGGCGGTCCCGGAAGACGGCCTTCACGTCATTGACCAGACCGGCCATGCGTTCCCGGGCCGCGGGCGGAAAGTGCCGGTCCACATAGAGCCGACCCAGTGCCTCGCCGATGGAGCTATCGACGACCTTGGCCGCCCGCTGCCATCGGGGTTCGGGCTGGGGTTGCCCACTGAGGACCGTGCCGTAGAAGGCGAAATGGGCGTCCTCCACTTCCTGATGGAGGTGCGGGGCGCTCGAACGGAGAAGGTGCCACCGGAGATAGGTCTTCCACTCGTCCAAGGGGCGGGATGCCAGCAGACCGTCGAGTGTATTGAAGAAGTTGGTCTGGCCCACATTGACCTCGCGCGCCTGGCCCACGCCCGAGGCGCGAAGGTAGGACATCCAGGGAATGTGCGGGGAGCGTGCGATCAATTCCGGAAGGGCCACCTGGTTGTAGTTGGCGCTCGGATTGCGCAATTCGACCCGGGATTTCGCGGCCCGCGCCAGTTCGGTCTCCAGATTCAGAATGACCTCGGCGTGGTCCGCCGCCTCCGTCGGATCCTCGCCCAGCAGGCCGAACATCCGCACGAGATGCGCCCGGTAGGCGGTTCGTTGCGGGGCGAATCCGTCCGAGAGGTAGTAATCGCGATCTGGCAGGCCGAGCCCTCCCTGACCGAGCTTCAGGTGATACACGCTGCTGTTGCGGGCATCCGGGATGACCCCGGCCCCGAACAGGGCACCGACGCCCCGTTCCTGGAGTTCTGCCAGCAGCCGGAAATAGCCGTCCAGATCGCGCACCCTGCGGATGCGGCGCAGGTCGGATTCAATCGGACGAAACCGCAGCTTCTCGATACGGTTGGTGTCCATCGCCGAACGGAAGAAGGCTCCGACCTGACGGGCGGGTTGGCCTGCCAGCTTCCCCTGGGCCGTCTCCTCCAGTAGTTCGCGGATCAACTTCCAGTTCCGATCCTGCAATTCATCGAAGCCACTCCAGCGCGCCTTGTCCGAAGGCACCGGATTCTCGCGCACCCAGTTTCCCGTGGCGAACCGATAGAAGTCCGACGAGGGATCAACGGAGCGATCCATGTGGGCGACCGAGAAGCGGGGAGCCCGGGGAGAGTCGGGGGTCGGCTGTGGATCCGAGCCGCTCGTGGAACCGGCCCAGAGAAGGACCAGCGAAGCAATGCCAAGCGATCGAACCATCCGCCGACACTATCGGCGGACGTTGTGGATCCCAAGTCTCAGTTCGGCGGGACCAGTTCGGAGGGGGCGTTCTCGGGAATTCCATTTGCGGCATTTCTGCGTTCACGGTACAAACTCCTCATATTGTTGGCTTCGAATTGGACGAAATCAGGTCTGTGGTGGGACCTTCTCTCTGACGGCGGGCTGCAAATACACGGGGTCGAATTTCAAGGGCCTCCCATTCCATGCCTGAGCAGAAAATAGAATACAGCTGCCTTCGAGATGCCTTTTGCGCCCGCTACCGGTGCAAGCCTGCGCTCTTCGTCACCAAGGTTTTTTGGAAGTGCCTTCCAACCCATGCGCTCATCCCGTCAACCCTCATCGGTGGACCGGCAAATCGGCGTTTCGACCATGATACCGAGGTGATCGCCGCGCTGGCCGACGCCAAGTCCACCGAGGATCTGAACCACGGACTCGATGACCTGGTGGGAATGCAGCAGATCGACCACAGCCGTCTGCGCCGATGGTTTAGGATCCGGGTGTCGTCCGTCCTCCTGCACGAACTCCTGCTTCCGCTCCTGAAACAGGTCCGTCGTCCCGAAGAACCGACCCTGCCCGAGCCTGCCCCTGCGCCCGTGTGGGTCCCGTCTTCCTCCGTCGTCGCGCCGATGGCGTCGCGCACCCCCGAAACTTCGTCCATCCGGATGCGGCAGGTGATGCGCATCCACGCCGCCATCATTGTGGGGACCCCTCTGGAACGGTTGCTGGAAGAGGAGTCCCTGCGGGCTTCGGACCTGGAAGATTTCCTTTCGGAGTTTTCTCAACTGCGTCCCGAAGCGGCCTGGCTCCTGACCTATCTCCGGGACCACTACGAACTCGAGCAACTGCGGGCCGAGTTCAAACGCCAGAATCGGCAGAAGGCCCAGTAAGCTGAAAGCCGTGGGCCGATGCGGGCGGATCGGCATCACAGGTGCACGGTGGGGAGGAGCGGTGGAGACGGTGGAGATCGGAAGATTCTAGATTCAAGTCGTCGCGGGTTTGACGAACGCCCTGGGAGGGGTTGCACGCCCCGTCGGTAGTTTGAATCTTCCGGTCTTGAAACTCGTGCCTGGGAATGTCCCGAGCCCCATTGTGACCAGATCGCGTCCCGGGTCACCACGACAGCTACCGACCGTTTGCAATGCGTCGCAGGCGGGCTGAGAGTCCAAGGCCCTGACCATGGTACCAAAGGAAATGTTCCGGGTAGACCAGTTTGCCGTCGATGGCGTGGTCCTGCTCGCGGACGCAACCGGGGACGCCCGTGGGGCGGTGCACACCCGTCCCGAAGTGGTTGAGTTCATTCTGGACCTCGTGGGTTGGAGGGCGGGTGAGATTCAGCGGTCCTTCCGATTTCTGGAGCCATCCGCGGGGCACGCGGACTTCCTGGCGCCGGCCGTGCAACGGCTCTTCGAGTCCTTGCCCGAGGCATCCCTTGCTGAGTTGGAGCCGATGATTCTGGCGGTGGAGGTCAACCTGGACGCCGTCGCGATCTGCCGCTCCCGCGTCGAAGCGATTGCGGCGTCGGCCGGAAGATCACCACGAGAGGCTCGCCAGCTCTCGTCGGCCTGGGTTCGGCACGCTGACTTTCTGACCTTGCCACTCGAAGCCAATTTCAGCCACGTCGTTGGCAACCCACCCTTCGTCCGACTGGAGGCCCTGCCGAAACCGCTGCTCAAGCTCTATAGAAGTCTCTGGAACTCGCTCTATGACCGGGCTGACCTGTACGTGGCGTTCATCCAGAAGTCGTTGGGTCTGCTTAGTCCGGAAGGGCGCATAGGGTTCATCTGTGCCGACCGCTGGATGCGCAATCGATATGGGAAGGTCCTCCGACAACACGTCTCCGATGGATTCCATCTGGAGGTCAATGTGGACTTCACGAACTGCCCAGCCTTCCTCAGCGAGGTCGACGCTTACCCATCGGTATTCACGATTCGACGTGGGAAGGGAGTTTTAACCCGAACCTGTCGCAGGCCCGAGATCCGCCGGGAGGTCCTCCGCGAACTCGCGGTTCAATTGACTCACGAAACGGCATCGCCAGATGTTTCGGTCTGCGTGGGGTCGTCCATGGCGACGATCCCTAGGTACTAGAGCAGACTCCCGCCTTTCAGGCCCTCAGAGCGATCGAAGGAGCGCTGCCCAGCCTGGAGGAGACTGGGTGCACGGTGGGTATCGGCGTCGCCACCGGGGCGGACGCGGTGTTTGTGGGTTCGGAGTCCGATCTGGATGTTGAACCCTCACGACGCCTGCCCCTGTTCATGACCGACGACATCCGGACCGGGCAGGTGTGTTGGTCTGGCCATTGGGTCCTGAACCCTTTCGAAGCGGATGGAAGTCTCGCAAGCCTGACCCAGTATCCGCGATTCAAGCGGTACATTGAGGGACACGCCACTGTCCTGCGCGCGCGGAACGTGGCGACGCGGAATCCCGCCAGCTGGTATCGGACGATTGACCGAATCCACCCCTGACTGACGAGCGCACCCAAGCTTCTGATCCCCGATATCAAGGGTTCGGCTCATGTCGTGATTGAAGAAGGTCAGTACTATCCCCATCACAACCTCTACTATGTGCTGTCCGGAAAGTGGCCATTGCAGGCTTTGGCCGCCGTTCTGAGGAGTCGAATTGCCTATCAGTTCGTTGCCTTGTACTGCCCGCCGCTGCGCGGAGGTTTTCTCCGCTTCCAGGCGCAATACCTGAGGCGGATCCGACTACCGCAGTGGACGGGTCTCGACGAAGGAGTCGCTTCATCCATCTCCTGAACTCCACATGAATCTTCCCCACGATCTGGACAGGGAAATCGACAAGGCGGCGAAAGGGTTTTGGATCCAGCGAAGGAAGGCGAAACGGAGTCAGTTGAAGAAAAGGCGCGCCGACGCCGGGTAACGCGGCGAGGTCACGGGCGGTGGCAACCTCAATGCCTTCCGCAATCTCGTCGTGAAGACGATCGAACTGAATCGCTGTGGCGAGACCGAGATCCGCTACGACCGGACTGTCGTGGCGTTGCCAGGGTACTTTCGACCGACCAAGCAATGGGATCTGGTGGTCATTCGACGCGGGCAACTGCTGATGGCCCTCGAACTCAAGTCGCGCGGAGGACCGTCCTTTGGAAACAATGCAAACAACCGCTGTGAAGAAGCCATCGGGAGCGGCGATGACTTCCGTCAGGCCCAGAGCGCCGGTGCCTTCGGCCCAGGGGCAACGGTGTCTGGGGCGTTTTCTAAGTTCGTCTCGACGACGCCTCAGATAATCGGCACGAGCCCTGCCACCGC
>JBDNHZ010000466.1:0-12512 GCA_041688515.1 Verrucomicrobiota bacterium | reverse complement strand
GAAGGGTGTTGTCGCCGCCATTGCCCACCGGATTGAAATCGATCCCGACCGCGCCGTCGATGGAAACTCGGCCGGCATCGGCCCGGCGGTGTCGATCACGCCCTTCAATCCTTCCACCCCAACCGTCGGAGCTTCGCGAGTGCGGTGCCCGGTTTCCGACCTCGAGCTTCCGATAGATGTGGCTGAGTTGGTCGCGCACGGTGAATTCCTCGACTTCGCGTTTCACGGCAATTTCCTTGTTGCTGAGACCCAGGGCGAGGAGTCGGAGGACTTCCTGTTCGGCGGGCGTGAAGCGGGGCAGCCCTTTGGGGATCGCGGCGGGGAGGAACCGCTTCCGGACCATCTGGCCAATGGAGGGCGACAACGGAAACTCGTTCGCGGCCAGTTCGCCAAGCCGGACGAGCAGATTCTTGGGATGGCCGCGCTTGAGGAGATATAGGGCGGCGCCCTCGCGGAGCGCTTCCATGACCGCAGTCTGATCCTCCATGACCGTCATGACGAGGCAGTGGACATTGGGAAACCGGCGTGAAAGTTCCCGGATAAGGTCAATGCCCGGCATGCCGGGAAGCTGGAGATCCACCAACGCGACCTCGCACTGATCGTGGCGAAGTCGCCGAAGCGCCATCTCCGCGCTGGCATACTCGCCAGTGCACTCGTATCCGCTCGACTCATTCAACAGGCGGACCCAGCGCTTCCGGGTGACCTCATCATCCTCGACCACGACGACTTTCATGTAGATCCATTCAATTGGGACCAGGGCCTGGTTCCGGGACCTGCGGACAAAGCGGTGCTGGATGTCCCCGGGGAGGCAACGATTGTGGTGCGCGGACCTGCGGCCGTCGGGTCCCTCTTGAACCATGAGCGTCTTGTTCTGCGGGGCTCCGGACTGTTTGGAATGGGTTCCTTGTCGGTGCACACAGTGGGGGACAACCACGGTGTGATCACGCTCGACTCCGTGGATGGTGCATGGGGGAGCGCCTACTTCGGTGGCGGCACACTCACGAACCACGTCACAGGGGTGATCGAGGTGAACGCCGGCGCCGGCGGGCTCCGCAATGTGACAACTTCCCTCGATAATCATGGAATCATCCGCACGGAAGTAGGTGTGTTTGTGGAATCCGATGGCACAGGGCGTGTGTTTCTGCAGATGGGCGGAAGCATGGAAGCGGCGATGGGTTGAACGGGAGGCTCATTCGAGTTCGTGGACGGATGGATCGGGGGATTCCTGATGCTAAAAGACACGGCGGGGACGGCGGATCCGGGGTCGGTGCTGATCCTGACGGGAGGCTCGACGAGCCTTGCGGGTCATGTTCCCGAAGGAGTGCAGATCTGGGTGCGAGGGGACAACTACGGAGGGCACACCACGGTGACGGTGGCAGACGGAACATTGAACGACGGGCGGATCCGGATGGAGTCGGCAGATCAGGGATATACCTGCAATTTGGCGCTGGCGGGAGTGCTGATCAATGGGCCGACCGGAGTGATCGACAGTCAGGTGGGTACGGGTGGCGACCGGGCGGTGAGCGGAACGCTGGTGAACCAGGGTGTATTGGCCGCGACGAACTTCTTCATCACGTACTACGGAACGTATGAGGTGGCCGGCGGTCGGGCGTTGGGGGCGGCGAACATCTTCAACGTGGCGGTGCGGCAAACGGAATCACCTGCGGTAGCCAGCACGCTTCGGTTGGTGGGGAGTTCGACGCGGTTGACGGACAACCTTCCGAACGTGGAGTTGTGGGTGAACGGAAGCAACATGGGTGGAGCAGCGACTTTGAATGTGGCTGGTGGATTGGTGAATCGGGGAATCATTCGTGTGGAGTCAACGGATCAGGGGCACGTGAGCCAGATCTACAGCGAAGGAACCTTGCAGAATGCGTCGTCGGCGCAGTTGAGGTTTGCAGCCGGGTCAGGTGGCACGATGGCGTTCACCGGACGCCTCTTGAACGCGGGGGTGGTCACGGTTGATGCCGGCACCTCGGTTGGTCTTGTGGGGCCAGCATTCGAAAACCATTCGTCGGGATTGGTCACCGGTCAGGGAACGTATGACGTGAACTTCACCCTGTTCCGGAACTCGGGGGTTGTCAGTCCAGCGGGGGGAAGCCTGTTCTTCTGGGGCAATGTAGAAACGGGACCACTCTGAGTGATCGAGTTGGATCTCGCGGGCCCTGTGCCCTCCGTTGACCATGAGCAGTGGTTCGTCACTGGAATCTTAAACCTCAGCGGTTCGCTCCGGGTAATGTTGGGTCCGGACTATCATCCGGTTGCGGGCACGGAGTTTCTCTTGGTATCAGCAACCACCCGGTCAACGACGTTAGAGTCCATCGAGCATCCCGGGACATCAACATCCATGTCTGCGCTGTATGATGAGACATCGGTCCGGTTGCGGATCAACAACGGCGCTCCGATCGCCGTGGGCGACACGATTGAGCGTCGTTATGGTGTCGGAATCAAGGTTCGCCCCTCCCGCTTGCTCCTCAATGACCTGGATCCGGAGACGGATCCCCTCGTTGTTGTCTCGGTTGGAGGGCAAAGCGCGGGTGGAGCCAGTGTGGTGCCAGAGGAGGGTTGGATTGCCTACGAACCCCGTCCTGGCGCGCCGGTCCTCGATTCCTTCACCTACACGGTCCGGGACTCTGCTGGTGCAGAAACGGTCGGGACCGTCATGCTTGTCGAGGCTGGCCCTGATGGGCGGCCCGGTCGGAGCATCGCTGGAGTATCGGTCTCCGGCACCGGGGTCGTAGAGGTTGCGGGGCACGGCATTCCTGGGCGGTCGTATTTGATTCAGGCCACGGCCAGCCTGTCGGAGCCTGACTGGCAAAATGTTGGAACCGTACTCACGGGACCTGACGGTACCTGGGGTGTCACAGATGATGGAGCTCCAAGCTTCAACTCCCGATTCTACCGTGCCTTCGAACGTTGAATCCATTCTCCACAATCGATCCTGAAGCCTATTCAAATTGCAGGTGCCGTGGCGGTCGGACTCGCATCGTGCGGGCAGGCTCAGTTCTTCGAACTCAACAGCCTCAATCTTCCAGTCCCTGACGGCGACTCCGCTGGGCTGTTGTCGAGTATTGAAGTCAGTGGAGTTGCTGCCAGTCCATTCCGCATTGAGGTCCAACTCGCGCTAGGGGGCGTTGGAGAAGGCGGTTACGCGGGCGATCCCTATGTGTTGCTGCAGCATGCCGGCGGGTATTCCGTCCTCTTGAACCGTCCAGGGTCCAGAGAGGGGCGACCAGGTGGTTATGGAGACGGGGTGGGCATAGCACTGACCTTCTCTGATTCTGGACCCGAAGAGGTTCACAACGATCGGTTAACTCTTTCTGGATCGCACTCGGTTCCGATCGAAGGGATGCTTACAGGCACAGGGCAACCGGACGGTCGGAACGTCGATCCTGGCGGCAATGGTTGGCAAGCCCCGCGGACAGCGCTGTTGGACGCATTCTCGGGCACCGACCCCAACGGCCGTTGGAGCCTGTTTGTAGCGGATCTTTTGAGCGTGCCGAGCAAGGGGTTGGGGGGCGTTCCGGATCCCGTCGTCACGACGTTATAGGCTTGGTTGACGCCGTTCGAGTTCAGGATGTGGCGCGGCGAGCCGAGGTGATCATTGAGGATCCAGGAGAGACCCTTACCCCGGCGCCAGACGGCGTGCACTTCGTCCAGGCGTTCACCGGTGAAATAGAGGGCAGCGGGCGGAATCTCGTTGCCGTTGAACTCGGCAATTTCCTGAGTGCCGTCGAAATAGGTCCAGACCGTCTGGCCTGCGCGCTCGACAGCAATCCGACGGTCGAGTCCGTCGTATCGGTAGATCGTGGTCTGCGCGGGCGCGGGTTCACCGGCGGCATAAGCATCGGCCTGGGTCAGGCGGTTGCGGTGATCCCAGGTCAGCCGAAGGGAGGATCCGGTAAACGAGTTGGACTTGGTAATCAGGTTGCCTTCGTCGTCGTAGGTCATCGACCAAACTCCGGCCGCGACGACGCGGTTCGGCGCGAGCGTGACGGGGTTGGGGTATCGGCGGCTATCGGTGCGATTGCCGTTGGGATCGTAGGTATAGCTTTCGGTCACGGTGCCGTTCCGGGTGACTCCGGCAAGCTGGCCCGCAGCGTCGTAATCAAAGCTCAGGGCATCGCTCCCCGACTGCATCGAAAGCACGCCGCCGTCCGCATCCCGGACGAATTCCAATGTGGCTGAAGTCAATGGTCGGTTCGTGGCAACCACGTGCTCGATCCGCTCCAGATGACAATGGCAGGGATCAGAATAGGTGAGCATCGAACGGCTCACCTCCTTCTGGCGATTGTGGTCCGTGTAGCGGCGCATCTCGGTCACGTCGCCCCGGGCATTGCGCCGCAGGTCCAACTGGAACTCCATGCCGGTCTGGGTCGAAGGCGGAAAAAGGTTTCTCCCCTGAATGCTTCCCAACCGGCCCGTGGCGTCACGGATGTAATCCACCAGCATCGCCGGCTCGATGGATGGCGATGTGGTCAGGATGGCAGTCCGAGAACGGCGCATCCCCTCGTCGTAGGCAAACGTCAGCGCGCGGACCGGAGCGCCCGTGTAGCGGGCCGTCTCGCCGAGCAGCGGACCACCGGCGGTGTAACCCTGATCCAGGCTGATGATGGCTTCGGGGTCCTCGACCCCAATGAGCTGCTTGCTCCGATCATAGGTATACCGGAGGGTTCGAAGCGTGACGCCGGAGGCCGGGTCCAGCCATCGCTCAAGCGTCATGTTCCCCACGGCATCATGGGTGAACGTCCGCTTGCGACCCTTCCGATCCACGCTCTCGACCCGGTTGCCGGCGGCGTCATAGCGATGCTGTCGCTTTTTCCCGAGCGGATCCGTTTCCTCGACGAGCCGGTTCGACGCGTCGTAGGCGAACTCATACCGATGGCCCATCGGATCGACGATCGCCGTCCTCTTGCCGTCGGCATCGTACTCGTACCCGGTGATCGCTCCGCCCGGTGCGGTCATCTGCCGCACGCGCCCCATTGCGTCGTATTCGGTGCGGGTAACCCGGCCGGCGCGATCGGTCGTGGACGCGGGAAGCTGCGGAAAGGTCGCGTTGTAAGTGGTCACACGTTCACCGCCGCCCGAATCGATTTCGCGCACCAGACGCCCCGAAGCGTCGTACTCGAACCGGGTGGCTTCTCCAAGGGGATCGATGTACCGGACGATGCGGTCCGCGGCGTCGTACTCGAACTGCTTGATGCTGCCATCCGGCAGGATAATGCGGCTCGGGATCTTGCGGCCGCCGTCATACTCGACCCGCGAGACCCCATCTTTGCCATCGAGGAGGGTGGCAAGCTGGCCGCTGGCGGTGCGGGAGAGCTGGACTTGGTGCTCGAAGTCCCTGAAGAGGGCGAGATTGCCGGCAGCGTCGTATTCGAAGGTATCGATTCCCAGACTCCCGTGCTGGTGGGTCAGGAGGTGGTTGGCGCTGTCGTAGGTGTAGCCGTTGCGTCCGCTCGGAGAAATCTCCTCCAGAAGGTTGCCGCGCTCGTCGTAGGTATAACTGGTCCGGTTGTTGCGCGGATCCGTCTTGGCGGTCGATCGATCCGGGTTGCGGGCATCGTTGTACTCCCAGGTGGTGACGCCACCGGTGGGTTCGGTGACCCGGACGACATTTCCCCGCGCGTTGTAGACGATGGCTGTGCGGTTACCGCGGGCGTCCATGAAGGCCCCGCTGAAGCCTCCCGGGTTCCACGCTTGGTCGTGCCGGTTCCCCGCGGCGTCAATGATCGCCACCAAGCGGCCGTTTTCGTCGTATTCCGTCCGTTCAGTCGGGCCGCGGCAGGGATCCTGAAGGGTCTCCAGGAAGTGGGGCCGCGTGGCCGAGTAACCGAGGTTCGCCTGGATCCCGCCGGGATAGAGCACTCGAACGAGGTCACCCCGACCATCATACTCGTAACGCCAGAGCCGTCCGTCGGGTGCTTCGACGCGTTCGATCCGTCCTGCCGCATCCCGCGTCAGCTTCAACCGGGGACCGGCGCTGTGCGCGATGGCGTCCGCGGAGAAGGTAACCCGGTTTCCGTTCGGGTCCCGGATCTCCAGCAGGCCGTCACGTTGGTCGTACGTGTACTCGGTGTTGTCGGGAGCGATGAGGATATAGGTGTCTGGGTTCCATGGGATCGACACAAAGAAGAGGGCGACGTCCCCGTTCGACAGGATGGAGAGGAACGCCGTTTCCCGCTCGGGCACCTGCAGGCGGTAGCGCACGCCGGGGTCGGGTTTGAACACGGCCCGGTAGGCCGAGCCGAGGAAGGACGCGGCACCCACTTGAGGACCAAAGGTGAACCCGATGCGCTCGCCATCCGGAGCCGTCAGGTAGACACGTCCGCCCACGCGGAATGGGGTCGCACCGAGGCCGCTCCCCGTTTGGGGAACGGTCTCGGAGATGTCGGCGTCTCCAAGGGCCATGGTCCAGCCATAGCCGAAGTCCCCGTTGCGCGAGGCGTCGAGGGACGAGTACCGGCGCTTGAGCTGGATCGGGATTCCTGCGAGCGGAAGTTCAATATCGGTGAACTCGACAGCGAACTGCCCGAGCTTCGCATTTCCTGTCACCTGCACCACCGCGGCTTCGGTCCACCCCAGGCCGTTGCGGTTCCAGGCGCTGACGCGGACCACGTAGGCGTCGTTCCGCAGGACCGTCGGATCGAACCGCGCCAGCAACCCGTTCGCGACCGGGTTCGTGCCCGACGCGATGCGAGTCCACAGGACGGAAGGGTTCGCCAGGTTCTGAAGGTTGACCTCGCCGAGCGGTGCCACTTCGACGTTCCATTCGCGCAACTGCTGTCGGATGCTGACGCTGCCCCGCACATCCGTGACAAAGGTAACCTTCGCCTCGTTGGTCGGAGCCGTCAGCGTGATGGACGGCCGGATGTCGAGGGGATCCACCCGGACCCCCACGACGAAGCCCAGGTAACGGGTGATGCCATTCACATCCGCAGCGGCGATCCGCAGCAGGTAGGCTCCCGGAGTCAGCGCATCGGCCGGCAAGGTCGCGAGCGCGGCGTGAGTCACAGGACCGTTGCCTTGGCCGATCCGCACGTAATCCGGATCGGCGGCATCCAAGGCTTCCGGGTTCACCGCATCCGCGGGCGCGTAGTCCACCGTCCACGTCGCCACCGCGGTTCCCGAACCGGCGATGGTCCCCACCACCGTATGGGCCAACGTCAGGATCTCGCCCGCTACCGGCGACGCAATCTGCACCGAGGGCCCGGTTGGTCCTGCGCCTCCGGGCGAACTCAGACCCGAAAGATCGGGAAGCGTCCCGTCCGCATTCCGCGCGATGAGCGCGGTCGAAGTCTCGGAGGTTTGGCCGGCCGAATCGGTGGCCGTCGCCAGCAACGTGAGCAGACCGCCGCTGGTGACGGCGACGGTTCCCTTGCCGGCCGAATCGAGCGCCACCGGGGTTCCGTTGGCACGAAGCGTCGAGGCCGTCACCGCGAGGTCATCGCTGACTGCCACTTCCACGCCCACCGTTTCCCCAGCCCGAATGTCCCAGCGCTCCACCCCGATGGAGATCTTCGGCGGCCGATCGTCACCGGCCACACCGAAATCCACGCCGCTGCTGGTCTGTCCCCCGATCACCGTGACGTCGTAATGGGCGCGGGAGATCGGTCGGTAGTTGAGGGCCTCGAATCCCACCACGTCGATCCCGGGATAGGTTCCGCCCAATCCCTGTCCCCGGATCTTCAGGAAACGCACCGGCCCCGGAAGCCGCGCCGACGCGAAGTCGATCCGCATCGTTTCCTCCTGAGTAAAAAGGCCGACCCGGACGAGGTTCGAGGGCGTCGAACCCACCCAGATCTCGGCTGAATCCTCCGCACTTCCCGCGGCACACCAGATCGCGAGGTCGGCGTCGGGTCCGTCGAACAGTTCTTCGCCATCAAACGCCAGCAGCAGGTGCGCATCCGTCGGGAAAGACAGCACGCCGACGTGAGCCCATCCGCCAAAGGGACCCGCAATCGGCTTCGCCGGCAGTGGACCCAGAACCACCGAAGCCTCGACGGGGCCAGGCGGCGGGGAGGGCACCACGAGGCGGAGACCTGGAAGCGGATCCGCCGCGCGGCCATAAGGGAATGCAATCGGTCCCAGGCCCGAATCAAAGACCTCCACGACCCGGTCCGGATATCCGTCCGGGGTCGGCATCGGCGTCCACGTCGGGAACACTTGAATCCAAACCGGCTTGCGCGCCAAAACCACCCGATAAACCCCCGGATCCAGTTCCGCGATCCGGAAGGATCCGTCTTGAGCAGACGTGGCCGCCGGTTCGTTCGCGCCCCACTCCCCATCGAAATCCAGATCGGTGAAGACCGTCCATCCGGCGATGCCCGGATGATCCCGCGTCGCCGGATCGCGGTCGGCATCGAGCACCACCTTGCCCCGGATGTCGCCGCGTCCCGTCGGCGAGGCGTGGTTCGGATCGGTCCGGTACACCAGCAACTCTGCGCAGTCATCCAACCCGTCGCCGTCAGTATCGGTCTTCAAAGGATCCGTCCCGTAGAGATTGATCTCCTCGAAATCCAGCAGGCAATCGCCGTCGGAATTCCGGTGCGACGGCAGGTCAAAGCGGAAGAACCGCGCCGGTTCGTCCGGATCGGTGGGAATGAGGAAGGTCCCGGGGGCGGCCGGGGGAAATCCGGCAACGGGCCCCCACAGCGTCAGGTCGATGCTGGTTTGGAGTTGGGCGCTTCCGTAAGCGATGCCGCCCACAATCTCGATCTGGAAGTCCGTTTTCCCGTCGGCACGGTGGAAGTTCGGCGGCCGGGAGGCGGGGTTGAGGGGATCGATTCCAAACTCGAACTCGATGCCGCTCGCGACCCCGTCCCCGTCATGGTCCAGCACCGCTTCCCAAGGGGCGAAGCCGAAGTATCGCAACCATGCGGTGCTGGGGGCCGCATGTGCATTGGACCCAGTTAGGCAGAAGAGCAGGAGTCCAACCGCCAGGGGAGCAGGCTGACGCCGCCAAGGTTGTTCGGTGTGCATGGATTGCAGGGAATGTTTGATTGCAACGACAGCCTCCTGCGCTTGGTCCGGCAACACGGATCAGAGTCGGGTCCCATGCGGCCCATCGGCACCGCCCGTACCCGGTCGCGGGGGCAGAACCAGATCCATTCCGGTGGGCGTTGACGAGCCAATGCACGCGGGCAAGCAGCGTGGTGCTGAAAGCGGGTGAATGGACGGGAGGAGGCTGGTGTCCCGACCAGGAATTGAACCTGGATCCACGGTTTAGGAATCCGCACACAGCTTCCAGACCATGCGGAAACACGCCTAAACGCGCAGTTTGTCTCAAGTTTAGTCAACCCATTCCAGCACAGTCTCACGTTTCAGGTGTTGCGCCGTGTTGCGCTGGATCCCAACACCCAAAGCAGACAACACCGGATCAAGCCGCCGCTCCGCATTGAACCGATAACCCCGCTGGACCCGCATGTGATCACGTGACCCCCTAGGGCCTGCTCCATTGACCCTCCGGGATCGACCGGAATCGGGTTGCCACGCCCTCCTGAGACTCGGGACGGGTCGAGAACCGTCCGCCTCGGGCGATGTGGCTTTTTTCTGGTGGAAACTGGTGAAAACGAAAGGCGGGGTTGGGATGCCTCATGGATCCCGCCCGACGATGGGATGCGCTCGAAGGTTCTCGACGTGCTCGAAGCATCGGCGATGCCCTCGGAATGCGTGGAATGCTCCTGCCGGCACCGGACACACGGGAACCGGTTTTCATGGAGGCGAACCCCGAAGACCTTACGCCGTCGGATGGGTTGTGTCCGGGATAGGCCATGCCAACCCGACACCCGGCCGGATTCCGTCACGGTTCGCCAATGGGTGGGCATTCAAGGGGATTCTGTTGGGCTCGAAGGCCGAATGCGCTATCAGGTGCGGATGGGCGATTCGTTGGCTTCCAAGTTTGTTCTCTCGCTGTTCAGTGCAGCCATCGCGATCTTTGCAAAGTCGCTGTACGAAAGATGGCAACGGAGTCGGACCTGGGATCTGCTGACGGCTAAGCCGATCTACCTTGCGGACGGGTGGGGGATCCAAGTTCAGAACGGGAGCGACCTACCGATCAGGGCCGCGGCGGCCTATTTGAGCATTGATAACGAGGATTCGGACCTTGACGATAACCGAACCGTCGAAATGGCGAATCCGGGCGAAATTCCCCTCAGGGTCTTTCCAGTCAAGCCACGCATTCTCTGCGGGCTGCTCGACCAGCTTCCCATCCTGTGGCAACGTGGATGTGATGGCTTTTCGAAGCCAGAGGGATTTTTGACCACCTTGTGTCCTGGGGAGGCGAAATCTCTCAAGCTTGCTAGAAAGTCCCAGGCAGCCGAGTCCAATTCATACGACAATGAGTCGGACAGCGGCAGGGCTCCCGCGGACGATGCCTTCGACTCCAACGAGTGGGTTGTTCTGGTCTGTTCGGAGGCTGGCTTCCTTAAGCCGCTGGCTTGCCTCTACTCGAAGCGGTACACCGCCCGATTAAATGTCGTATCGGAGTCTTTGCGGGCAAAGGTCTTTAAACTTGAAATCAATCCGGACGCGCCCGAATTGATAACGGTCGTGGGGGTGATTCCAAAGCCGCGCGCAATCGACCGCTAGGAGGCGAATAAAAGGGCCGCATCGGCTGCGTGGACGGTTCTGGCGGGCTGTTCCCGAGCTTTCCCGATGCCGCCACCGCGTCTTCCCCGGTTCTGCGGGTTTGGGATAGTCGACACAGGCCGCTGAACGCAAAGCGGGGCGGGGGTGATCCCCTATCCCGAACGGCGCATTCGAAGCCGTCGCTTCGTTCGTCAGGCCTTCGAAGATCGGGTCGATGAATGAACCCGCATCGCTTCCCGCTGCTTTGCCCGGATGGACTTCATTCCGCTTTTCTGGCGGAAGTCTGGCGGGAAGTTAATCGGTAATCTGGCGGGCTACTGGATGGCGTTCAAGCTGAGTTTACAGGTCGATCTTTGAGCGGAGAAACGGGTTGCGGAGCGTCGATTCCTTGCAACGCTCTGCAGGGATGAGTACAAAAACGGAGGTGGGATCGGACACGCAAGAACAAGCGAAAGAACAAGCGAAAGCCTCCGCGGCCGAGCAGCTATGGTTGACGACCGCCACAGTTGCCTTCAACTTGGCAGTGGGGAAGAGTGGTGGGCAGTGGGGTGTGTGGCTTGCCTGTTTGCTGTCGGTGCTTGCGGTACATGCTATCCTGAACAGATGGGCTGTGGCTGTCGGTGCCAAACCGAAAGGCCCCGCGCCGGAACCTGTCTCGATTAAACAGCCATGGCGCGAGTACAGGGCGGGCTTTGTGTCGCGGCTATGTTGGTCATGTCGCGAGGTATGGCTTGGTATCAAAGCCATCCCTTACGTGATTGCGGAAGCGAGCGGGACGCTCTTCTTCCTGCTCGCCATTGTGGGCTCGTGTTGCCTCGCTATGCGCGGTCCGACCATTGGAAAAATTCAGGAAATCTCCACGCCGACCTTGAGAGTCCCAGCGCAATCCCAGTAAGCCAATGGAAGTCCCGTGCTTCGAATACCTTAGGCTTCATTGAAGGTTCTTCGCTAGTTCCTGTGGCTGGACCGGCCCACCCGGGCGGCGCTCGGCATCACAGACTCGATACGCATAGCGGTGCCCGATTTGGCGAATCCGGGGCGTGTGCCTGGAGGAAGGCGCGTAGGGCCTTCACGGACGGACCTGCCGGCAATCATATCCCAGCCACAGGGAGTAGCGAAGAACCTCATTTAACGGCCATGGCTCTGCTTGCTTCTGTCGAACATCGCGGAATAGGGTGTCTGAGTCGTATTATGAACAAAAAGCAAAAGGTTTTCGGCTGGGTTGCGCTATTCCTATTCGGGTGTTTCTGCTTCGAAGCTTTGACAAGCACTTACAAAGTTAAAGAAAACTTTGGCTTCGCAGTTCTCATTGCCGTTCTGTACGCCGCTTTGTTCTTCCTGCTCAAGGACTATTCGGCTAAGAGCACGAATCCGAAGGAATAGATCAAGTTAGCTTCCCGACCGCATGAAGCTGCCGGAGGATGTCGTCCTCCACGTCCTTCAAACGAGCTTCGGCGTCGGCGACGGACAGCCCCACAATGGACGGGGCAGCCAGGTGCAATTGCGTAACTATTTTCCGGACGGCGAGCCCAAGTTCCGCCCCCCACCGCTTCACGTCGACGACGGGGTAGAACTCGCCCCTGGCAACCGACAATGCATGCTCAATTTTCTCGATCTGCACCCCGATCAGACGGGACTTGAGTTCAGTCGATGTCGGCGATCCGACAGGACCCCCCCCTCGCTCCGCAGACCATCGGCTCCATTCCGCCAGGCAGTACCGACCATCGGGTCGGCTACCAGGGTTACCCGACTCCCGAAGCCAGCGGTGGATGGTTTGCCGGGTGACCCCGAGGTGACCAGCCAGTTCGACCTGGTTGGCCGCAAATCCGGAAGTCGGCGCGGATGCGTCGAGCGTGCTGGCAAGCAGTCGTCTCTCGGACGGGGTGAGCACGGCACCGCGGCCGACCTTCAACCTGAGGTTT
>JBDNHZ010000465.1:0-1743 GCA_041688515.1 Verrucomicrobiota bacterium | reverse complement strand
CCGTCTGACTTCGTTCGCAACCTGATCTCTGGAGGATCCATCAATCTCACCGGGATCACCTACACCGCACAGGGGGAAATCGATCTCGTGCTGCCTGATGGCGTCGACTCGACGAATCCCTATGAGAAGCAGGTAAAGTTGAAGCCGGGTGCCAAGCCCGGCACGGCGTCCGTCACGGTGACCTTGAGCTACTCGTTCGGGAACTGTACGGCTGCACCAGCCTTGGTAACTCAGACCGTAACCTACACGATCCTGTCCGACGAGGACGGGGGTTGCTCCAGTTGCCCTGATAACAACCAAGCCGGCAATGGCTTCGCCGAGAATGCCAGTGTTCACGTTGGTTTCTACCTCGGTCTGCTCGACGACAACTCGGATGCGGGCTTCCTCAGCCTCGACGCTGACACTCCCTCCGCCGACCTCACGAAGGCTGTGTCGCTCAATTACAACTTCAACTACACCAACGTTACCCGATACCCCGCCACCGGCATTCTCCAGCAGGTCAAAACGCCTCAAGTTTTGGCCCGGGTCATCGACACGAGTTCCACTGACTACAGCTTCACGGTGGAGTTCTTTCACTCGGCAGATGTGACCTACAGTGCGCCACTGTGGGCTCCCAATTCCGGGGCGTCTCCCTTCGTGGTCTGGACGGTCCGCAACCCCTCGTCCAACATCAAGGTGGTGGAAGTGTCGTCCACCAGCGGCAAGACCAGCACGTTCACCTACGATGACTCTGCCTCGCCCTCCAAATGGTCCCTGACGGAGACGGGCAATCTCCAGACCTTGGTAGCCTGGGAGGCGACGGTTGGCGCGGATATCGACAAGATTCAGGAGATCCGCAGCGGTTCCACTCTGCTGAGCAAGACCAAGCGGACCTACCAGATCATTGACGGCAACCGGTATCTCAAACAGCGGATCGAAGGAGACTCCACCACCACGCTGACCACGTCGTACACCCTGATCACGACGGGAGTCGCGACGGGCCTGCCGAGCCGCATTGACTACCCGGATGGCCGATGGGAAGTGCTCGAATACGATGATCGGGCGCGGGTCACCACTCGTTTCGAGGCGTACCTGGACCTGCCGGCACCCGCGACGGGGGTGACACCGACCGCAGCCAACGGACGCAAGACGGAGTATTCTTACCAGTTGCTTGCCGTGGACCAGAATCCCCCCTTCATGTCCAGCCGGGCGAGAACCACCACCGCCTACGTCCCACGATACTCCGGTGGTTCGTGGAACTGGGTTCCCGTCTCCACCCGGTTCTTCTGGGCCCCGGACGGGGCAACGAGCAAGGAGGCGGTCAGTCTCCATCCCGGAAGCGCGGCCTGGGATGATTCGGACAATCTCACCAGCCAGACGGTGATTTACGATAACCCTGCCGAGGCCCACTCCTACGGTCGCCCGAAGCGGATAGTCCGACCCGATGGAACCGGCTCGGTCTACTCGTACTCCAGTGCCTCCGGGAACCTGACCCTCATCGAGAAGCGTGGCGAGTTGACGAATGATCCCCCGGCAGTCAGCAACGGAACGGAGACCACCACGGTTCAAAATTCGCTCGGCCGGTTGCTGAGCGTGACGGTTCGAAACATCGCGAACAACGTTGTCGGTCCTATCCTGTCCCAGCAGACGTATTCCTATTTCGGTTCAACGTTGCTGGAGGACTACACGATCACGGATCTGGCAGGTCGGGTGACCACGTATCTGCACAGCAGTTGCTGTGGATTGCTCGAAAGCGTGACGGAT
>JBDNHZ010000464.1:0-9099 GCA_041688515.1 Verrucomicrobiota bacterium | reverse complement strand
GGGAAAGCTTCGAGCTCGGCAACGGCATTCGCCGGGTCCGCGCCGCGGTTCGCCGTCGGCTCGTCGGACTTTTTGGCGGAGTCTCGGATTGACGCGTGGGTTGCGGAAACCGTGACTTGTCCAGCGCATGGGTACCCCCCGCATTTCCGTACTGATCCATACCCGCAATGAGGAGCGATGGATTGCCGATTGCATCCGGTCGGCAGTCTGGGCGGACGAGATCGTGATTGCCGACATGGTGAGCACCGACGCCACCCGGTCGATCGCGCAAGGGCTTGGCGCGAGGGTGGTGGAGGTGCCGATGGCGAAGAACGTGGATGAAGTCCGCAATGAGGCGATGCGGAGTTGCACTGGCGATTGGCTGCTGGTCGTGGATGCGGATGAGCGGGTAAGCGCCGGGCTGGCGGCCCGAGTGCGGGAGATTGTTCAGGCTCCTGCGGCGGATGCGTATTGGGTGCCTCGAAAGAACTATTTTCTCGATACCTGGATGCGTCACTCGCTCTGGCCGGATCCTCAGATGCGCTTCTTTCGGCGGGGTGTCGCGAGTTGGAGCGGGGTGGTGCACGAGGCTGCCCAAATCCGGGGCAGTTGTGCGACCCTTCCTGCCGACCCGGGGCTCGCGCTGGAACATCCGGGGGCCTGTTTCGATATCACGCTCTTTTTCCAGAAGTACGTCCGCTACTCAGCCCTGGAGTTGGAGCGGACCGCGGCCATGTCCGAGGTCGGGTTTGTCCAGTTCCTGATCCGGCGCACGGTCGGGGAGTTCATCAATCGCTATTTCGGTGGTGGATGGCGCGAGGGCATGGCGGGGCTGGTTTTCAGTGCCATGAGGGTTGCCTGCCATTTGATGGTCGCGGCGCAGGTCTATGCCCGGGATCATTCAGCATGGCGTGAGGTTTCACCGGTCGCGCTCCGGCGGCAGGTGAGATGGGAGGGCCTGCGGAGCGCCATCAAGCTGCTCCGTCCGTGACCCGCGATCCGTCGGCTAGGACAACGCCTCGGCCCGCGCCCATCGATCCGCCTGAAGGATGGCCGGGAGATTCGGCGAGGGGACCACTTCATGCCGGTCCATGACGCGGCGCACCAGTCGGGTGATGTCAAGAAACCCAATCTGGCGCTGACAGAAACGTTCGACGGCAACTTCGTTGGCGGCATTGAACACCGCCGGCAGCGTCCCTCCGATCTCGCCCGCCCGCCGGGCCAGGAGGAGTGCGGGAAATCGTTCCGTGTCCGGTTCTTCAAACGTCAGCGATCCGATGCGGGCCAGGTCGGTGGTGACGCGGTGGTTGATGGCTCGGGCCGGATATGTCAGCGCGTACTGGATCGGCAGGCACATGTCGGGCGTCGACATCTGGGCGATCATGGAGCCATCGACGAACTCCACCACGGAGTGGACGATGCTCTGCGGATGGACCACCACCTGGACGCGGTCCATCCCGATATCGAACAGCCATCGGGCCTCGATCATTTCGAGTCCCTTGTTGAACAGGGTGGCTGAATCAATGGTGATCTTGCGGCCCATCACCCAGGAAGGGTGTTTGAGTGCCTGTTCCAGCGTGACGGCCGCAAGCGCTTCTTGCGTCCAGCGCGCGCGATCCCGGAATGGCCCGCCACTGGCCGTCAACCACAGGTTGCGGACCGAGCCCGAGGGCTTCCCATCCAGGCATTGGAAGATGGCCGAATGCTCGCTGTCCACCGCCAGCACCTGCACCCCATGGCGTCGGGCCTCGCTCATGACGATGTCCCCGGCCATCACCAGGATTTCCTTCGACGCGACGGCGATGTGTTTGCCGGCGCGGATGGCGGCCAGGGCGGGGGCGAGGCCAGCGGTGCCGACGATCGCGATAAGGACCACGTCGGCCTCCGGGAGGGTGGCGAGTTCCAGCAGTCCAGCCTCACCGGTGACGATCCGGGTACCGGGCAGGGCGGCCTGAAGCCCGGCGGCCTTGGAACCATCCTGGATGGAAACCAAGACGGGCCTGTGCCGACGTGCCTGCTCGGCGAGCAGGTCGGCATTGCCGCCGGCCGCGAGTCCGATGAGTCGCAGTTGATCGGGTAGATCCTCGACGACCTTCAAGGTGCTGGTGCCGATGGAGCCGGTGCTGCCGAGGAGGACGACGTTCTTCATGCGGAATTGGCCCGGCAGGGATAATCGGGGGATCCTCGTGAGGGCAAGGGGCGAATCTGAGTTCTGCGAGGGAAGGGCGACAATCGTGGTTTGCAGAGGGCATCCGGCCGCGGCAGGATTTTGTCATGTCGTCCATGCCACGCCGTCGATTTCTGGCCAGTGCCGCCGTTTCCCTCGCTTCTACCCAGGCCCTGCAGCGTGCGATGGCCGCCGCGACCACCGATCCGGCGGAGTTGCAGAGCACGGCACCGCTGATCGTCTCGACTTGGCCATTCGGCAAACCCGCCAATGAAAAGGCGCTGGCCGTCCTCCAGGCCGGCGGCTCAGGTCTGGACGCGATCGAGCAGGGGATCCACGTGACCGAGTCCGACTCCGGCAATCCCTCGGTAGGTCTGGCCGGCATTCCCAATGCCCTGGGCGTGGTCCAGTTGGATGCGTGCATCATGAGCGGTCCCGGTCATCGCGCGGGTGCGGTGGGCGCGGTGGAGGGGTTTCGCCATCCGATCTCCATCGCGCGTCGCGTTATGGAGACGACGCGCCACGTATTCCTAGTGGGGGAAGGGGCGAACCAGTTTGCCGAAGAGCATGGTTTCGAAAAGGGCCCCAAGGTCTCGCCTGGTCAGAAGGCGGCGTGGCAAAAATGGAAGGCGAATCAGGCGGCCGGGACGGTGAAGCCTTCCAAGGCAGCCAAGCCTTCCAACCACGACACCATCGCCCTCGTTGCCCTGCTGTCCGACGGGAATCTCTTCGGCGGTTGTTCGACCAGTGGTTGGGGATACAAGATTCCCGGGCGCGTCGGCGATTCGCCCATCATTGGCTCGGGCCTGTATGTGGACAATGAGGTCGGAGCCGCCGGAGCAACCGGTATCGGCGAGAACGTGATGCGCTATTGCGGATCGTTTCTGGTGGTGGAGTACATCCGCCAGGGATTGCACCCGCAGGACGCCTGCATCGAGACGATCCGGCGCATCGCCCGGATGGATCCCAACGGCTACGATCTGGCGATCAACTTCATCGCCATCGACAAGAAGGGGCGCTTCGGCGCCGCGGGCACGGGCTCGGGATTCCAGTACTCGGCAACCTCCTCCGCTTTCAGCAAGGTGCTCCAGAGTCCAGGGCTGACCAGCAAGGATGTCGGACCGGTGGGTGGGAACCAGAAGTGAGACGGAGGCCAAGCGGGACTTGTCGAAGCGCGGAAGACCGATAGGCTGTCGCCAATGAAAGGTTTGGCTGCAACGGCTGTTTTTCTGGTTCAGGGCGCACTTCTTGCCGGAGGCGTGGTGATGGCGACCAACGGAAAGGGCCCGGCGCTCCTGATCGTCGCTCTGGTGGTTCTGGGTGGCATGTTCGCCAAGCTCGGCTGCATCGACAACTCTCCGAAACACTGAGCGGTCCCGCCGGTTGTCGTTTTGCCGTCCGATGGCACTGTCCGTCTGTGCCGTTCACGCAATTCAACCGGACGCTGGAGTCCGCGGTCGGTTACTTCGAGCTGGGTATGGCCGTCGAGGCCCTGGCTGAGCTCGAAACCCTGCCGGCTCCCGACCAGTTGGAAGAGGAAGTCCTCGAAATGCGACAGGTGCTGAACCAGCACCTGGGGCGCTGGGAAGCCGCCGCCGAGGCCTCCGAAGGATTGTGCCGGGTCAAAGGCGCGGATGCCGACCGCTTCATCGCCTGGGGCTGCTGCCTCTATGAGTTGGGGCGGATTGAGGAGTGCTGCCGTGCCCTGCTTCAGGCACCGGCTCCGGTTCGGAATGATGGGCTCTGGAATTTCCATCTCGCCTGCTACGAGGCCCTCCTTGGTCACCGGGAGGAAGCCCGGCAACTGATTCACCGCGGTCTCCAAATCGAACCCCGCCTGCGCGGCATGGCGGAGCGGAACGAGAATCTGGCGCCGCTCCTCGATTCACCACCGGTGTAGTCAGTCCTTCAGGGACTGGTCGAACTGGTCGCCTTGACCTCGATGATGTCGTGCGGGCTGGCTTCCCGTTGACCAGCAGGGCTCACCCGGATGAACCGGGCACGAGCCCGGTGCTGGTGCAGATTGGCAGCCCCCAGATAGCCGAGGCCGGACTGGATTCCACCGACCATCTGGGCCAGGACGGTGTCGATGGCGCCGGCAACTTCCTTGAGCGCTTCGACTCCTTCCGCGGCCACCTTGCGGGTCGTGTCGAGCGTGTGCCCGTAACGGGCGGCCGACCCGGCCTTCATGGCGGCATGGCTTCCCATTCCCCGGTACTGTTTGTAGAGCTTGCCGTTGATTTCGATGATCTGTCCGGGGGCTTCCGCGCAGCCAGCGAAGAGTCCGCCGCAGATGACGCCATCGGCAAGGGTCAGGGCCTTGACCATGTCGCCAGACTTGGTGATGCCGCCATCGGCCAGCAACGTGACCCCTTTCTTGCGGGCGGCCTGGGAGGCGACATAGAGCGCGGTTAACTGCGGAATCCCAACTCCCGCCACCACCCGGGTCGTGCAGATGGATCCGGGCCCTTGTCCCACCTTGACAATGCTTGCCCCGGCATCGGCCAGGAATTCGACCCCGGCACCGCTGGTGACATTGCCCGCGATGATCGGCAGCCGAGGAAAGGCATTCCGGATCAAACGGACCGCTTCGCCCACGCCCTTGCTGTGCCCGTGGGCCGTGGACACCGCCACCACATCGAGGCCCCGTTCCACCAGGCCACTGACGTGGCCGAGGATCCGGTCGCGGTCGAGAGATCCATCGCTGAGTCGAGGAGTGGAAATCGCCGCGCCGCAGAGCAGACGGAACTGGGAATCGCGAGCCGGCTTCACCAGCGCATTCCGCTCCAGGGTGATCCGCTCGATGTCGCTCAGGGTGAACAGACCGTGCAACCGATCCTCGTCGTCCACCACCAGCAGCTTGTGGATCCCAGGATGATCGGTGAAGAACCGGTCCGCACGGGCAATGGGATCCGGTTGAAGTTCCGAGAGGTGGATGGTCTTGACCTGTGACCGCGGGGTGAGGGCTTCGGCCACGCGCCGCTTGGCGTATCGAGGCTTGACCACGTGCCCCGGGAGAAGTCCCAGAAGTCTTCCCGTCGCATCCACCACCGGAAAGGTGGCGAAGGAAAAGCGCCGTTCTTCGATCAGTTCCAGGATGTCCCCGATGAACTGATCCGGGCTGACCTTGATCGGTTCCTGAATCAGGCCGTGGACGTGGTTCTTGACCCGGGCGACCTCCCTCAGTTGGTCGCGCTCGGGCATGTTGTAATGGATCAAGCCCAGCCCCCCGTTCAACGCCATGGCAATGGCCATGCGGGATTCGGTTACCGTGTCCATGTCGGCGGAAACGATCGGGATCCGCAGATCAAGCCCCTCCGCAAGGCGCACGTCCAGTTGGGTGTCCCGCGGCAGCACATCGGAGTGGAGAGTGGCGAGCGTGACGTCGTCGTACGTCAGGGCCACGCGATGATGCGCCGGGAAGAACTCCTCGGCGGACAGGTAGAATTTGCGATCGATCTCGTTTAGCAGGTCGGAAGCTGCCATGGCCCATCCTGAGCGAGCACCCCGGGCCATGGCAAGGGGGCGGGAGGGGATTCACCGCATCTGGCGCGGGGCGCACGTCCTCACCTCCGCCTCTTGCCCTCGAGACGGCGGGAGTGCCGTCCGCCCGTCTCCGGTTTCGAAATGACGCGAGCCGCGCCGCGGATTGAGTGAGATGTCGGAGCGGTACGGGGATTGGAGCCGGGACGGGGTGGTGACGGTGGCGCCACGACACCTGGGGTGGAGGCGGGTGGCGAAGGAAGGTCCCGACGTGGCCGATGACACGCTGGCGCAGGGCGTGAGGCGCTGTCGCCGCCTGTCGGCGAGCCGACCCGAAATGGAGGGCTTCGCGGATCGCATTGAGGAGACAATGTCAAAGATATGGGACTGACCCCATTGCCTCCCCCGTCTGGAAGTCTTGAGGGAGCGCAGGAACTCCCCGGGACTACTCGCTGACGAAGCAGTACACCGAGCCATCGTCGCTGCCGATGAGCACCCGGTTGTCGACGACGGCGGGGGAGCTTTGCACCGGTTGCCCGATCTCGTAGCGCCACAGTTCCGAACCGTCGGCGAGGGAGACCGCGTAGAGGCGACCGTCGTCGGATCCAAAGAACACCTTTCCATCGGCGACCACGGGCGAGCTCTCGACCTTGCCGCGGGTGGGAAAAGTCCAGACGGCTTTGCCGTCGGCGCGTTGGGCGCAGTGGAGACGCTTGTCGCGGCCTCCGAAGAGGACGCGATCCTCGGTGATGGCCGGTGACGTGGCGTAGGGAAAGGCGCGATCGCGATAACGCCATTCGACCTTGCCGTCCTTCAGGTTGATGCAAAGGAACTCGTTCTCGTAGTGGCCGACGTAGGCGCGCCCGCCGGCGAGTGCCGCAGAGCCGATGATGGGCGCGCCGTCTTCGATTTCACGGGCTTTCTTGCCATCGGCGAGGTTGAGGACGTGGACAATGGTGTCGCATCCGCCGAACACGGTGAGCCCTTCGGCGATGGCGGGAGATCCGTTGATATAATTGCCGGTCTCGTAAACCCAGTTGGTTTTCCCGGTCTCGGCGCTGAGGGAGTAGAGCTTGAAGTCGTAGGACCCGACCAGGATCGCCCGCGTCTTGCCGTCGGGAGACAGATACCACGAGGCGCTGCTCTTGATCTTGTCGTCGAAACCCTGTCGCCAGACTTCCTTCCCGGCCTGGGCGTCGAGGGCGTAGAAGTTGGTGTTCACATCCCCGATGTAAATGCGGCCATCGAGGACCAGTGGGGAGGCTTCAATGGGGCCGCTGGAGGTGAAAGCCCAACGTCGGGTGCCATCGGCGAGGTTCAGGCAATAGACGTTGGAATCGCCGGAGCCGACGTAGACGCGGTCGCCGACGATGGCGGGAGAGGACATCACGGGGCCGCCGGTCTTGAAGGTCCAGGCGAGCTTGAGCGGGGTCTTGATCTTCGCGGTGGAGACCCCGGTCAGGGCGGAATCCCCTCGGAACATGGGCCAGTCCGGTCCGGCAATGGCGGCAGTGAAAGAGCCGAAGAATCCGAAGAGCACCGCGCTGGCGAAGAGCGCGCGGGTCACGGGGAAGAAACGTTCGCTGGGGGCAGCGGGCCTACTGGTCGGGAGTTTCATGGGGTGGTGGGGAGTGGAAAATGGGGACTCGCGGAGCTCGTCCCTCCGGTGCTTGTCCCTCCGGAGCTCGTCCCTCGGGGGTCAGTCATTGAAGAGGAACTGGAAGTCTTCAAGGGAGAGGTTATTCGCGAAGATTTCTTCGCCGAGGATGTCGTCGGCCAGTGCCTTTTTCTGCTTCTGGAGGGCGCGGATCTTTTCTTCGAGTGAGTCTTTGATGAGGAGTCGGTAGGCGATGACCTTCTGGGTCTGACCGATGCGATGGGAGCGGTCGATGGCCTGGGCTTCGACGGCGGGGTTCCACCAAGGATCGAAGAGGACGACATAGGAGGCGGCGGTGAGATTGAGTCCAAAGCCGCCGGCCTTCAGTGAGATGAGGAATACGGCGTTGCCTTCGGCGGCCTGGAATTCGCGAACCAGGGCGCCGCGGTCCTCGGTCTCGCCGGCCAGGAAGAAGGTGTTCCACTGCCGTGCGTGCATCTCGGACTGGAGCAGTTCGAGGAGAGACACGAACTGGGAGAAGACCAGCACCTTCTGGCCCTGTTCCATCAGCGGCTCCAGTAGTTCGATCAAGGCTTCAACCTTGGCGCTGGGGGCTTTGGAATCGGGTTGGATGAGTTTCGGATGACAGCAGATCTGGCGCAAGCGCAGGAGCGATGTGAGGAGATTGAATCGTTCCTGCTGGAGTTGCTTGGAGCTGCCGACGCGCAGGAGTACCTGTTGCGCCCGCTTCAACTCGGCGCGGTACAAGGTGAGTTGATCGCCTTCCAGTTCGCAGAAGAGATCCTCCTCGATGCGATCCGGCAGATCGCGCGCCACCTGGGATTTGGTCCGTCGCAGGAGGAACGGTCGGATCCGGGCGGACAACCGGCGTCGGGCGAGGGGATCCTGACTGGAATCGAAGTGGCGCTGGAATCCGGTCCGGGTGCCGAGGATGCCGGGCATGGCGAAGGACATGAGACTCCAGAGATCGAGCAGCCGATTCTCGATGGGGGTTCCGCTGAGCAGCAGGCGATGATCGGAGCGGAGGGTTCGGGCGATGAGCGCGGTGACCGAGGCGGGGTTCTTGATGTACTGGCCCTCGTCGAGGACCGCGGCGAGGAAGTGTTTTTCGGCCAGGGTTTCGCCGATGGAACGGAGTTGGTTGTAGTTGAGGATGTGGATGTCGGCCTCGGCCAACCGCTCCGGCATGGATTCCAGTTCCGTCCCCTTCCAGGCGCGGACTCGCAGGTGGGGGGTGAAGCGGGTGGCCTCGGCGCGCCAGTTGTCACAGACCGACTTCGGACAGACGACCAGCACGGGTGGAATGCCCTCGGAGAGAGAGTCGGGAGTGGCAGTGCGTGACCTTTTCGATCGCGCCGAATCCAGTCCGCGACGCGGCAGGCGTCCGGCCTCGGTCTCGTCGCGAAGCCAGGCGATCCAGGTGAGTGTCTGAAGGGTTTTGCCGAGGCCCATGTCGTCGGCAAGCACCCCGCCGAAGCCGTTGGTGGCCAGGTAAGCCAGGTAGTGGAACCCCTCCAACTGATACGGACGGAGGTCGGCGTGGACGGTGCTGGGCTGGGGCGGACTGACGCGGGTGCGGATCTCATCGGCGCGGATCCGGATGCGGTGCAAGGTATCGTCGGGAAGCAGGCCGCGGGCGGCTTCGGTATCGATCTGGACGACGTGGAGCCGTTGTGATTCCGAGGAGAGTTCGTGGGGGCTGAGGCCGAGGCGCGCAAGTTGTTCGTCCTCGGCGGCGCTGAGTTGGAAGTCGAGGCGTCGCCAGCCCTTGCTGGCGAGGCGGACCCATCGGCCGCGGGCTTCGAGGAGCAGTTTGAGCTCTTCCTTCGTCAACGTGGTGTCGTTGACGTCG
>JBDNHZ010000463.1:0-2128 GCA_041688515.1 Verrucomicrobiota bacterium | reverse complement strand
GCCCCTTGAACCCGCCACCTCCGCCAACTCGCGGATCATGTCGCCCGCAAACTGCATGGGGGCCGACTTCCGTTTCTCGCGGCGATCGCCGATTTCCTGGAGGAGCTTCTGGTACTTCGGCGTGTCCTTCTGGCCCGCCTCGACCAGCTTTTCGAGTTTCTCGGTGTAATCGGGGTTGCCGAACAATCCGCCCAGATCCGCCGCACCCGTGTGCAGCACCACCAACTTTGCCCGCACCCGCTCAGCCATCTCCAGCGTCTTGAGGGTGTGCTTCCGGGCACTGTCGCGCTCCCGACGATCCTCGGAGCTGAACTTGAAAAGATTGGGGGCCGCGTGATTGATCCCCATCGGCAGGGGACAGAAATTGTGCAGGGTCGAGATGAGGATCTCACCTGCCTCCACCGCTTCCAGAATGCCCGGGACGAGGCTCATCCGGATGCCATGACTCAACTCGGCGTGGGTGAACCCCAAGTCACGAATCTCGCGCAGCATTTCCCGGCCTTCGATGTGCCGGGCTGAATTCCAACAGGTGGACAGCGAATACATGGAACCAATCGTCCGGGATCCCAAAAAGAATCAACCTCCCCCCCACGCCGATGCGTAGGGGAAAGGCTTCGAAACGTCCTTAGACGTCCGCGTAACGGGCGGCCAGCATGGCGCTGAACTTCGCAACCTTCATCCGACGCCGACGCTTTTCGCTCGGCTTCTCGAAATGCCGGTGGTTCCGGACTTCCTTCAGCGTGCCTTCGCGATCCACCTTCTTCTTCAGACGGCGCAATGCGCGATCCACGGGCTCGCCCTTCTTCAGTTTGACCTCGCTCACTTCAATTTCACTTCCTTTCGCTGAACCGGTCCGACGCCTGGGCGCCGACTCCGGCCCTGTCCGAGCTTTTCAGCAGGACAGGATCCCCGACGACTTTGTCATCGGGACCGCTGGAAGTATCGGATTCCCAGCGCGAAGCAAGGCGGGAGTTTGGAATTTGATCTCCTCCCCCGTCTTCCCCCACCCTCGGCACATGCACCTCCGTTCCCTCTCCGGCTTCCTGCCGCTCGCCCTGGCCTGCCTCCTCTCCTCCCTCCCGTCCTTCGCCGCCGAACCAGAGGCGGTCGGCGTCGGGGCGAAAGCACCCAAGTCTGCCCTCGTCCTGCTCGACGGCTCCCGCAAGTCGCTCGACGAGAACTGGACTTACTGGCAGGGACCCGGCTTTGCCTCGTCCCTTCCCATCAAATGGAAGGTGGTCGATGACGCGGTGGACAAGGGCACCGTCGTGATGACCGATGACCCCGCGGCGGCCGGGGGAAAATACGGAGCGGCGGACATCGTCACCAAGAAGGAGTTCCGCGACTTCCGGTTGCACGTCGAGTTCTACATCGCCAAACCGGGCGGCAACTCGGGGGTGTACCTCCAGAACCGATACGAGATCCAGGTGCTCGACGGCGACAAGACCTCCCACGGCATGGGCGCGGTCATCAACGAGACCCCGTCGCCCTACCAAGCCTATAACGGAGCCGGAAAATGGAATGCCTACGACCTCCAGTTCCGCGCCGCCCGATTCGAGGACGGTAAACGCACCGAAAAGGCGCTCGTCAGCATGTATTTCAACGGACTGATGGTGCACACCAACATCCCCATCTCCCAGGTCTGGGGCGGACCCAAGTCCGGTCTCGACGGCGGCAACGACGGGGGCAAGGGAATCACCGACGTGCCGGGTGGACTCAAGCTCCAGGCAGAGGGCCATGACGTGCGCTACCGGAACATCTGGATCCGCGAACTCGACCTCGCCAAACCCGATACCCGCTTCTAAACCCTCCCGGGGACATCCTGAGCAGGGGCTGGATTGCATTGCGCCCACCCTTCCGCCCCCCATTTGGCAGTCCTTCCGGACCTGTGCATCCTGAATCATGTCTGCTCCTCCCGCTGATGATATTCAGGACGTTGCCATCGCCGAAGCCATCCGCCGCCTTGAGGAACGCACCTCCGGCGAGATCCGGGTCTTCGTCACCCGGCATCGTCCGGCCAATCCGGTCCGTGAGGCCCGACGCCAGTTCGACGTCCTGATGATGAACCGCACGCCCCTGCGCAATGCCGCCCTGCTGTACTTCGCGCCGGCCAACCGGGGCTTTGCCG
>JBDNHZ010000462.1:0-10310 GCA_041688515.1 Verrucomicrobiota bacterium | reverse complement strand
CATTCTACGAGGCACGATGGCGGCGTCCCAGTTCGCTGCCGGTGCCCGTGGCGTACGTCGGAATCGCGATCACCGTCGCGAGGGACGGGCGTCTGGTCCGGTTTGAGTTGGTGGAAAAGTCCGGGATCAAGTCGTTGGACGACTCGGTCCTGGAGGTGATCCAACGCTACCGGAACCTTGAACCGCTTCCCTCTGGCTCGACCGATCCCGAACGTACCTTCCGCATCAAGTTCAGACTCGAAGGGACGACCCAATGATCCGTTTCAACATCCACCGGCGAGGCTTCATGGCCGCTCTCGCCGTGCTGGCCATTGCCTGCCATGCCCGCGCCCAGGAAGTCGTGGTCACGGGTGCCACCCGTGAATTGGTGCCCATTGCCTTGTCCGGTTTCACCGGCGAGGTCGATCAGGTGCTGCGTTTCGATCTGGAGGTGGCCGGGTTCGCGGTCGTTTCCGCGGAAAAGGCGTCCTACCTGCTCAACGGTCGCAACGGCGATCAGGTCGAGGGGACCCTGACCGACAAGGACAAGCGCAGCCTCTTCAACGGGGGCGGTCGTGCGTACCCCGGTGGAACATCCCGGAGTCAGGCGCATTCGCTGGCCGATGACGTGGTGAAGATGATCCTGAAGTACCCCGGCATCGCGCGGACCAAGATCGCCTTCAAGCATGAAACCGGGCAACGGAACCAGCACAACGAGATGATCTCGGAGGTCTTCGTGGCGGACTATGACGGCGCCAACGCGTTTCAGCTGACCCAGGACGGCACCGTCTCCCGGTCTCCCGCCTGGCAACCCGGCCATCGCACCCTCTTCTACACCAGTTTTCGTCCGGGGCGTCCCTGCATCTTCTCCCACGATCTGGCCACCGGCGCACGCAGTCCGATCTCGAACTTCAACGGCATGAATGATGGTGCGGCCATCTCTCCCGATGGAACCAAGATCGCCATGGTCCTCAGTAAGTCCGGCAGTCCGGACATCTGGGTGGGCAATATTGACGGATCGGGTCTGCGCCAATTGACGACAACCCGCGAGGCGGAATCCTCGCCCTGTTGGTCCCCGGACAACCGGACGCTGTGTTTTGCATCCAGTGAAGGGGGCGGCACGCGCCTGCAATTGATCGATCTGGCGGGAGGACCGATGCGACCGCTGAACATCGGCGGGCTGCGGGGTGCGACCGAGCCGGACTGGTCGCCGGATGGCAAGTACATCGCCTTCACGCGCATGGGGCGGGGGGAGAACTTTGAGATCTATCGGGTCGATGCCAAAGGCGGGAGTCCGGAGGCCGTGGGCCCCGGTGAAGACCCCAGTTGGGCTCCGAATTCGCGGACGCTGGCGGTGATTCGTCGTCAGGGCGGCGCGCGGAAGCTCTCGCTGCTTGACGCATTTACCAAGCAGGCGAAGGATGTGACGACGATTTCGGGAAGTTGCGGCCAGCCCAGTTGGGCCAAATAACTTCCCATCTGCGACGCAGCATTCTATGAAGCGACTCTTTCACGTCGGTCTTGTTGGCTTGGTTGCCGCTCTGGCGCTGGCCAGTGCCGGCTGTAAAACCCGCGCCAAAAACCTCACCGCACTTCCCTCCTCGGAGGGACGTGGCGGATCCTCTACCGACTTGCCCGGCGGCAGGCCGTTGCCTCCCACTCAGGGATCCACCGGGGGCGGCAATGCCTTCAACGGCGTGCCGTCCAACGCTGGGCGCTACACCCCCAACGCCAACCCCACGGGCGTCGATCTCAATTCCGGCGCCAATAATTTGGATCCGAACCGCGGGAATACTGCTCTTCCGACCGGCGATCTGGGAGACGGACGGCGTGAGGATCGGGAAATGTTCCGCGGCAACACGGTCTATTTCGAGTACGACCGGTCGGCGGTGAAGAAGTCGGAACAGGCCAAGGTCGCCGCCGTGGCCGAGTATCTGAAGTCGAACATGGATTCCCGGCTTCAGATCGAAGGTCACTGTGACGAGCGTGGCACCGAGGGATACAATCTCGCCTTGGGTGAGCGCCGTGCCTTGGCCATTCGCGAGACCCTCCTCAATTTTGGAGTGCCCGCGGCCAACGTGACCACGGTCAGCTTCGGTGAGGCCCGTCCTGCGGATTCCAGCCAGAACGACTCCGCCTACGCCAAGAACCGCCGGGGGGAATTCATCCTGTTGGTTCCGAACGGGACTGCCCTCCGCTGACCTGCATCCCGTCCCACGTCAGAAAGCCCCGGACCTGATGGTCCGGGGCTTTTTCTTTGTCGTCCCTCCAGCGCCCCATCCCGCTGCCGTTTTTGCACCTTTACCGAACCGGGGGGCAGACCTAGGCTGCCTTCATCGCACTGAAACGCGGCGGCACGAACCGGGATTCTGGAGTGTGGGTTTAGAGTTTGGGTTCTGACACCGTAGACTGACGATTAAGGCCAATTATGACGCTTTCCATTCTGGGTATGCTCGGCACGACCGAGCTCATCATCATCGCCGTGGTGGTTCTGGTCCTCTTCGGCGCTCGTAAGGTCCCCGAGCTGATGAAAGGTGTCGGAACGGGGATCAAGGAGTTCAAAAAGGCTTCGCGCGACGTTCAGGATGAGTTGCATCGCGCCGCGGAAGAGCCTCCCGCCCCGGTCAAGCCGCAGAAGCCGTCAGAGACGGTCTCGCACAACATCAGTCAGGTCTGACTATTTGAGGGCAGAGGTGTTCGCGAAGTCCGAACTCAGGTTCGGACCCATTTTTTTGTGCAGATACCTCCGATTTTCTGACGGATTCCCCATTTCGAGTGCGGCATGTCTGACGAACCTGAGAACCTTCCCGCCTTGGTCGAAACGGCGGAAGTCCACGAAGACGAGGGCGGTGGCCCCGTCAAGTCTTTCCTGGAACATCTGGAGGATCTGCGCTGGACGCTGATCCGGTGCGCGATCGCTATCGCCCTTGGGGTCATCACCTGCCTGAGCGCCGGCAATTTCATCATCCGGCTGCTGACCATTCCGCTCGAAACGGCACAGAAGGCCAAAACCTCGAAGGAATCCAAGGTCATCGTCGCCCTCGGGACCAACATCCTCGCCCGATTTCCCGCGAAGGACTTTGTCCTGACTCAGGACGTGACCAACCGGGACGTGGTCTACCGGGTGACGCCCTTGCAGATGGGCTCGAACAGCGTGCTGGTCCTGGTCGCGGACACCAATCCGCCGCCGTCGATGCTGTACCAGATGCCGATGATGCTGAAGACCTACAGCCCGGGAGGTGGCTTCACCATTGCGGTGCAGTTGGCGATCTTCGGCGGTCTGACGATCTCGGCCCCTTTCGTCCTCTTCTTTCTTGGGCAGTTCATCCTTCCGGCGATGCACGTTCACGAGAAGAAGTTCCTCTATCGGGTGGCTGGATTCTCCTCGGTGCTGTTCTTCGCCGGAATCGCTTTCTGCTACTTCGTCATGTTGCCGATCACCCTGAGCACGACGGCTGCCTTTTCAAACTGGCTGGGATTCGCGGCGGACGAGTGGCGGGCGGACGAGTTCATCAGCTTCTGCTGTTGGTTTCTGTTGGGCATGGGCATCAGCTTTCAGTTGCCCATGGTCCTGCTGACCCTGGTGAAAATTGGTCTGCTGGATGTGGCCGGACTCTCCAAGTACCGATCCTACTTCTACGTCGGCATCCTGATTGTCGCCGGCTTTGTCACCCCGGACGGGAATCCGGTGACCATGCTCCTGATGGCGGCACCTTTGATGGTGCTTTATGAAATGACCGTGGTGATTGCCTGGTTCTGGGCTCGGAATGACCGGAAGCCCCCGGCAGGTTCGGAAGTTTAGCGGTGGCGATGCGGTGGGTCCGGCGGATTGCAGATGAATGGCTCGCGCGATACTCTGCCGGCATGAATCGCAATCGGTCCGGTCCATTTCAGTCCCGACGCGCGGTTTGGGTGTGGCTCGCGCTGGCTTGGCTGTGCGTGGGCTGCGCCTCCCATCGTCGGATCGACTGGCCGGCCCGGGTTGGGACCTACACCTACGACGACTCGGTGAAGGAACTCGGCCCGCCCCTGCGGAAGGAAACCACCTCCGACGGGACCCTGGTCGCGGAGTGGTTGATGCAGAAGGGACAGGTGTACAGCACTCCGGGAGCCGGATTCGGCATGGGATATTGGGGGCGATGGGGGTGGGGCGGCGCGGTCGACATCAACAGCACGCCTGACAACTACCTCCAGTTGCAGTTTGGGCCTGACGCAAAGCTCCGGACGTGGAAACGTCTTTACAAATGAGGAGTGCGAACGAAGCGGACGCCCAAGTGGATGTCGGCATCTTTGGTTGGCTCAACCGGCTCATGCTGGGGCTGATCGTGGTCGCGCTGGTCGCCATGATCGTCCTCAAGTACCTGCCGCTTATTCGTAAGAACGAGGCCATGAGCCGGGAACTCCAGTCGCGTCGGGAGGAAGTTCAGCGCATGGAGGCTCAGGTCCTCAAGAACCAGAACCGAATCGAGGCCCTCCGATCGGATCGGCGTACCGTCGAACGCGAGGCGCGTGAGCAACTGGGGTTGGCGAGGCCTGACGAGCAGGTGATCACCTTCCAGTCTGCCGCTCCAAAATCGCGGTAAGCCTTGCCGAGGCTGGATTCGCCTCCCGGCTTGTTCGGCCTTGTCTCTGGGCCGCAGGGCCGCATCCTCCGCCCCGCACTATGCTCAAAGCTGGAATCGTCGGACTCCCCAACGTGGGTAAGTCCACTCTGTTCAATGCGGTGACCCGCACCCGTAAGGCCCAGGCGGCCAACTACCCTTTCTGCACCATCGACCCCAACGTCGGGGTGGTCACGGTTCCGGACGACCGGATGGAGGTCCTTTCGAAGATCGCCAAGACCCACACGATCATTCCGGCAGCCATCGAGTTCGTGGACATTGCCGGTCTGGTGAAGGGGGCTTCGGCAGGAGAGGGGTTGGGGAACAAGTTCCTCAGCCACATCCGTGAGGTCGATGCGATCGTGCAGGTGGTGCGGTGCTTCGAGGATTCCGACATTCATCACGTGTCGGGAGCGGTGGATCCGATCCAGGACATCGAGGTCATCAATACCGAGTTGATCATCGCCGACCTCGACGCGGTCCGGAAACGGCGTGAGAAGCTTCAGAAGGACGTCAAGCGGGGGGACAAGGAGGCGGCCGCCGAGGATGCGGCGCTCGCCAAGCTCGAGCCCCAGTTGGATCAGGGACGCCCCGCCATCACCGTGGAGTTGTCCCGCGAGGAAAAGGCCTTCGTCCAACCGCTCTTCCTGCTGACTTCAAAGCCGACGATTTTTGCCTGCAACGTCAAGGAAGGGGATCTGGCCACGGCAGAGACCAATCCCTTCGTGATGAAGGTCCGTGAATACGCTGCCGCGCATTTCGCCTGCGGAGCCGCGGTGATCAGCGCACAGATCGAGTCCGACCTGGTTGACCTGACTCCGGACGAGGCCCAGCAGTTCCTCGCCGAACTGGGAGTCAAGGAGTCCGGCGTCGGCGGCCTGATCCGGGCGACCTATGCGCTGCTGGGGCTGAGGACCTACTTCACGGCGGGTGAAAAGGAAGTGCGCGCATGGACGATTCACACCGGGGACACGGCTCCCCAGGCGGCGGGCGTCATCCACTCGGATTTCGAGCGCGGCTTCATCAAGGCGGAGACGGTGGCGTATGCCGACTTGGTGGCCTGTGGGTCCATCGCCGTGGCCCGGGACAAGGGTCTGTACCGCATGGAAGGCAAGGAATACATCGTCAAGGACGGCGATGTGATGCTGTTTAAGTTCAACGTCTGAACTCGGCCGAAAACCCGGTGGCGGTCCGGGGCCGGTCTCGGTAGATTTGATGGATGAATCGTTCGTTCTGGATCACCACCTTGGTGATCTCGGCATCGGTGTCTGCGCTTCGTGGGGCCAACTGGCCTTCGTGGCGCGGGCCTGCGGGGAATCAGATTTCACCGGAGACTCGCTTTCCCACTGAGTGGTCGTGGTCTGCCTCCTCCCCCGCGAGGAACGTCCGCTGGCGCGTCGAACTGCCGGAAGAGGGCAACTCGTCGCCCATCGTCTGGGATGACCGGGTATTCGTGACTCAGGCCCTCATGAATGGGCAGCAGCGCGCGCTCCTCTGTTTTGATCGGGCCAGCGGAAAGCGGTTGTGGCAGCAGGAAGTGAGTTTCGCCTCCAGCGATCCGCGACACGAGACCAACCCCCATTGCTCTGCCTCGCCGGTAACCGATGGCGAAATGGTGGTGGCGAGTTTCGCGTCGGCGGGCATTGCCGCGTACGATTTTTCGGGCAAGCGCAGGTGGTTGGCGGATCTCGGCCCTCAGAAGCACGGTTGGGGTCAGGGCTCGTCGCCGGTCCTGCACGGGGATCTCGTCCTCGTCTATCACGGTCCCGGCGCCGGTTCCGCCCTGTATGCGCTCGACAAGAAGACGGGGGCGGTGAAGTGGAAGACGACGATCCCGGAGGAGCAACCGGCAGAACGTTTCGATGGGTTCTCCGGGAAGTCCGACGGCATGCTGGGGTCGTTCAGCACGCCTCTGGTCGTGGAGAGCGGTGGCCGAACCGAGATCATCCTTCCGGTCGCCAACCGCCTGCAAGCCTTTGCCGCCACGGACGGGCGGCGGGTGTGGTGGGCGGATGGAATGAATCCGTTGGTCTACACCTCCGCCAGCGTGGGCGAGGGTCGGATCGTGGCCATGGGCGGCTTCTTTGGCAGCTCGATCTTCATCGCTCCCGGGGGCGAGGGGGATGTAACGGCCCGCCGCAGTGCCTATGAACGGCGCGCCAAAAAGCATCGGATCGGCTCACCCATCATCCGTGATGGGCATGTTTACCTGAGTTCGACAGATGGTTTTGCCCAGTGTGTCCGGCTCGATACCGGTGAGATGGTTTGGGAAGAGCGGTTGCCAACCACCGGAGGCGACGGGGCGACCTGGGCCTCGATGGTGCTGGCGGGGGATCGGTTGTACGTGGTGAACCGTTCCGGGGACACCCACATCCTCCGTGCCTCGCCCAAGTTCGAGCGACTGGGCTCGAACCCGGTTGGCGAGCTTTCCAATTCCACGCTCGCGTTGTCGGACGGCCAGATCTTCCTGCGCACCCACAAGGCGTTGTACTGCATTGCCGAGGCGGCTCCCTCGCGTTGAAGCGTGAGGTGGTCTTTCCGCCGCTTCGAATTCTTCCGTACGACCGATGTCACTCCTTGCCGTCACCGCCGGCAGCGGCATTCCGCTGGGCTATTGGGCCGCCTTTTCCGCGTTTGTGGTGATTGCCCTGGGGATTGATTTGGGGTTGTTCCATCGAGAGAGCCGCGAGGTGCGATTCCGCGAGGCCCTGATCTGGACGACGGTGTGGGTGTGTGCGGCGATGGCGTTCGCCTTCTGGGTCGGGCCGCAATTGGTTCCAGCCTGGACTCCGGTATGGACCACCCGGTTCGTCACCGGGTACTTGGTGGAGTTGTCGCTCTCCATGGACAATGTGTTCGTGATCGCGTTGGTCTTTTCCTACTTCCGCGTCCCACGGGCGTGGCAGCACCGGGTGCTGTTCTGGGGAATTCTCGGGGCACTGGCGATGCGGGGAGTCATGATCTGGGCCGGCAGCGAGTTGGTAGAGCGTTTCCACTGGATCCTGTACGTCATGGGCGCGTTCCTCGTGTTCACGGGTGCCAAGATGGCTTTCGCTGGCGGCGACGAGGGCGAGGTCGGCCTTGAAAAGCGGGCGGTGGTGCGCCTGTCCCGGAAGCTGCTCCCCTTCACCAATTCCTTTGATGGCGAGAAATTCGTGACCCGTGTGGCGGGGAAACTCCGCTTCACCCCCCTATTCCTCGTCCTGATCGTGGTTGAAACCACCGATGTCGTCTTCGCACTGGACTCCATTCCAGCGATCTTTGGGATCACCAACGAATCCTTTCTGATCTTCACGTCCAACGTCTTTGCCATCCTCGGGCTGCGCTCCCTTTACTTCGTGCTGGCGAGCGCCATGGGCTACTTCCGTTACCTCAAGTACGGACTGGCGTTGGTCCTGGTCGTGATCGGCGTGAAGATGCTCTTGGAACACTGGCTCGAAGCATGGCTGGGCAACCAGCTCACCAATCTCTCGCTGGCCTCGGTCATTGGGATCATTCTGGTCTCCATGGCGGCCTCGATGATTACCGCCTGGCGGGATGGAATCGACACGCCTCCCTCATGAATCCGGTGGGCACAGGTTCCTTCTCTCAGGAGGAAGTGCCGCTTTCGACCCTACTGGAGGAACTCGTGGACGGGGCAGATGGCCTGCTCAGCCTTCAGGAGATCGTGGATCGTACCGGGGACCGGGGGGGCTACCTCCTGCTCATCTTCCTCTGCCTCCCGTTTACGACGCCGGTACCGCTTCCCGGTGTCAGCACGGTCATCGGGATGGTCATCGCCTGGATTGCCCTCACCGGCCTGGGCGGGTCCAGTCTCCGCCTCCCTCTTTGGCTGGGGCGGAGAACCGTCTCCGCCGAGCGACTGAAGCAGGTGCTCCGGGCCAGCCGGCCCTTCGTCCGATGGATCGAGAAAGCCGTGCGACCCCGGCGGGGGGGCTGGTTGGGTGGGCGTGCGGTCCGACGGACTCACGCGGTGCTCCTGACTTTCCTTGCCGCGCTCCTCCTGCTGCCCATCCCGGTCCCTTTCACCAACTCCCTGCCGGGCTACGCCATCATCCTGCTTTCCGCCTGCCTCATGGAACGGGACGGACGCCTGGTGTTTGCGGCCTACCTCGTCGCCTTTTTCGCCTCCCTTTACGTGGTGGCCTCCCTCATCGGGGGCGCTGCCCTGATCCAAGCTGCCTGGAGTTGGATCTCCAGTGGCACCCCCCGTTTCTCATGAAGTACCGCTGGGAAATTCCACCCCCGCGTCCCCTCGAAGTGCGCTTGCTCCGGGAGGCGCTGGAGGTCAGCGAACTGACCTCTGCCTGCCTCGTGGATCGTGGGCTCAGCGACCCGGTCGAGGCCCGCCGTTTCCTGGACCCGCGATTACGGGATTTGGCGGATCCCTTCCGGCTTCCGCAGATGGATCTCGCGGTCGCCCGCCTGTTGAAGGCCCGCGAGCGCGGGGAACCCGTCGTGATCTTCGGCGATTACGACGTGGACGGAGTGACTTCCACGGCCCTGCTAAGCGGGTTGCTCGGTACTCTCGGATGGCAGGTGTCGCAGTACCTGCCGGACCGCTTCACCGAGGGCTATGGGCTGACCCAGTTGGCGGTGGAAAACTGCCATGCCCGGGGCCCTATCGGGCTCCTTCTTGCCGTCGATTGCGGTTCAACCGCCCGGGGTCCGGTCCAGTGGCTTCGTGACCGGGGAATCGATGTGGTGGTCCTCGACCATCATCAACCGGGCGATTCCCCGGCAGAGCCTGTGGCTTTGGTGAACCCGCAGATGGGGGCATCGGATCAGGAGTTGTGCTCCGCCGGGCTCGCCTTCAAGCTGGGTCACGCCCTGCTCAAGACCGGTCGGGAACGCGGGCTGCCTGGTTTTGCCCAGTACGACCTGCGCGCCTCGCTGGACCTGGTGGCTCTCGGGACCATCGCGGACCTGGTTCCGTTGATCGGTGAAAATCGGATCCTGGCCAGCGTGGGGATCCAGAGGCTGGCCGGCTCGACCCGCACCGGGCTCGTGGCCCTCAAGCACGTTGCCGGCGTGGCAGACACGATTCGGGTCGATCAGATCGGCTTCCAGTTGGGGCCACGGCTGAATGCGGCCGGAAGGCTGGATTCCGCCCGTCAGGCGCTCGACCTGCTTCTCACCGACGATGCCGCCCAGGCGCAGTCGCTTGCCGAAGCGCTCGATGCCTGCAATCGCGAACGCCAGACCATTGAACGCAAGATGGCCGAGGACGCCATCGCCCTGGTGCGCTCACGGTTCAATCCCGAACGTGACTTCGTCATCGTGGAAGCCCAATTGCTGTGGCACATCGGCGTTGTCGGAATCGTCGCTTCGCGGGTCCTTCGCGAATTCCATCGGCCCACCCTGATTATCGGGGGGGATGGTGCGGAATGGCGTGGATCGGGTCGGAGCATTGCCGGGTTCGACCTCGCGGCGGCCTTGCGGAGTTGCGAGGACCTGCTGGTGAAGCATGGAGGCCACGCCATGGCCGCGGGGGTGACGGTAGAGCCTCAGACATCCTGACCCGTCCGGGGGTTTTTGCGGGAGGCGTGGAAATCCGATGGCCCCCTTTTGGCAAATTCGAACATTCTTCTGCCCATGCCTCAGGTTCAGCTCCCGATCTTCCCGGAGGGATCCACCCCGATCTCGGCGGAACTCGCTTTCACCTGCCGCGACGGCCAGGTCGTGTATCTCAATGGCCACCTCCCCGTCTTTATTCACCCCAAGGAAGAT
>JBDNHZ010000461.1:0-3256 GCA_041688515.1 Verrucomicrobiota bacterium | reverse complement strand
TGGACTACGCTTGGGAAGCAGCCAACGGGCTCAACAACGATGTCTGGAATGATCCCGCACTCGACTCAGACGGCGACGGATTCAGCGCCTGGGATGAGATGGTTGCCAACACCGACCCCCGCGACCCGGCAAGTCATCCCACCATCGACTGGGGTTGGTCCGACAAGGGTGACGTGATCCTGAAGACCTCCTCCATTGAGACCTACGACTACAGCTTTGAATACCGGGCGTCGATGCAGCCTGGGGGTTTCTGGCGTCAGATCGAGTATCGCGCGTGTACAGGATTGCCCCTGGAGTTCCGACACCATCCACCCGCCGGGAACGACTCATACTTTTATCGCGTGATCACCTGGCCCAATCGCCCCTGGCGCTTGTATCCACCCCTTCGGCAGCGGTAAGCCACTCCGTGACTTGGTCCGAAACTCCCTCGCCCTGACAATCGGTGAGATCGGTGGATCAAACGGCTTCAAAAGGGTTTCGACCGCCTGCAGTTCGCCCCTGCCGCCTGGCCAATCAACCGCCTTTCGACCGCGCAGGGCGACGTCGTACCCGGGGATTGGAATGCGAAGAGTTTGGCGAGGCTGAGCTGGTGGAAATCTTTTACGGCGGCGGCGAGCTGGTTCTAGCGGAAGACAGATGACTGCCGAATCTCATGGTGAATTCTCCCAGCCCTCCCCGCGGCTAGCTGCGGCAAGGTCCATCGGGCAAGTTTTGGAACATGATTGCGATCTCCATTCTCGAACTGCACGAGCACACCGACCTTTGGGTGCGCAAGGCGACCGAGCAGGAACCTATCGTGGTCATGGACCAAGGAGAAGTCGTGGCAAAGATCGTCGCAATGCCCGCCAAGCCGTTGAGTCCCACCCTCACCCGGAAGATGCTGCCGGGATTCGCTGAGCTTCAGGCCGGCCTCCGGGGCGGCACCGACAGTACGGAAATCATCTCCGAAATGCGCGACGGGCAAGGATCTATTTTGACGCCTGCTATCTTGCGAAGGTCTACCTCGCAGAGCCGGACAGCCCGAACGTCATCGCTTTTGCCCAAGGCCGCCTCAGCGTCGGCTGCGTCCTGACGGGCAAGGCGGAGGTTATCGCCGGCTTCCACCGAAAATTCCGAGAAGGCGTTATTGATGCGGGAGGCTTTCACGTGCTCTGAGATCAGTTCGAGACCGACAGCACCAGTGGCCTCTCTCGCTGGCACACTCTGGACGACACGCTTCTCCGCCTGGCCACGCAGCGATTTCGATCCCTCCCAACCACGACGTTCCTCCGTGCCGCCGACGCCCTGCACCTCATCTGCGCGGTCGAAAAAGGCTCCTCCGCCGTCCACACCAGTGACCGGCACATGATCGCCGCCGCGCCCGCTTTTGGGTCGTTGGCAGCAACCTTGTGACAACGTTTCTCAGGTTCGCGCCTCCTGCCGTCTTGGATTTCACATCGGCAGAAACAGCGGAACTCAGTTTGACCTAATCCACCCTCCCGGGTTCCCGGACTCCGCTGCCGATCCGTTTCGTCCGCGCATCCCCAAGTTCTGTTCGCGCTTCCTCCGCGAGCAGGAGCATGCGGCTGACAACCTCTGGATTCTTCGTGGCGACGTCCCGGGTCTCACTGGCATCCGTCCCCAGATGGTAGAGCTCGAGTCCCACCGGGAGCGGTTGGTAGCGGACCGGCAGACCGTTGGTGCCTCCGGTCCTGCCGCCGAGTGTCTGTGAGGTGTGCGGCAGGTAGAGTTTCCAGTCGCCGCTGCGGACCGCCTGCAACTCGCCCTGGTTGAAGTAGATGAAGTACGCGGCGTGCGGGTTGGTGGCACCGGGATCGCCGCGGAGAAGGGGAAGCACATCGAGCCCGTCGATCTTTCGCGGCGGCAGCGGCGCCCCGGCGATCCCCGCCAGGGTCGGCAGAAGATCGATGGTCATGAGCATGGCGTCACTGACCCGCCCTCTGGGGATCCTGCCCGGCCAGCGCATGACGCAGGGGACGCGGATCCCTCCTTCGAAGCTGGTCCCCTTGCCTTCGCGAAAGGGTCCGGCCCCACCCGCGTGGTTGCCGTAGCTCAACCAGGGACCGTTGTCGGAGGTGAAAATCACCAGCGTGTTGTCTTCGAGCCCATGACGGCGCAGCGCCTTGAGCACTTCGCCCACCGACCAGTCGATTTCCTCAATGACATCCCCGAACACCCCGCGTTTCGAGCGTCCGGCAAACTTCGATCCAGCGAAGATGGGCACGTGCGGCATGGAATGGGCGAGGTAGAGGAAGAACGGCCGGGCGGCATTGCGGTTGATGAAATCCACGGCGTGCTCCGTGTATCGCCGGGTCAACTGGGACTGGTCCGGCATCTCTTCGATCACCGTTTCACCCTGGATCAGGGGCAGCGGGGGATAGGCGCCGACCGGCGCAGACGGATGCCGCGGCCACATGTCATTCGAGTACGGAAGTCCGAAGTACTCATCGAAGCCTTGGCGTGTCGGGAGCAGGGCGGCCGGCCGACCCAGATGCCATTTGCCAAAAATGGCCGTGGCATAGCCCCGGGGCTTCAGAACTTCGGCGATGGTGGTCTCTTCCTGATGCAGGCCGATCTTCTGGTTCGGTCCAAGGGCGCCGTGGATGCCGAGACGATTCGGGTAACATCCCGTGAGCAACGCTGCCCGGGAGGCGGAGCAGACCGCCTGGGCGACATAGAAGCGGGTGAATTTCGTCCCGCCCCGGGCCAGTCCGTCGATTTGGGGAGTTCGGAGATCCTTCGCTCCGAAGCAGCCGAGGTCTCCCCAGCCGAGGTCGTCGCAGAAGATCAGGACGACATTGGGCAGTCGAGCCGGGGCCGACGCGCCCGAGGCCTGGGGAACTGCGGTGGCCAGGAGGAAGGCTCCAACGAACAGATCCGCCAACCTTCGGAGCGCGGAGAGGAATCGCCAAGGGCTCATACCGAGATCTTCTGCCGGTGGGTGTGGCTTGGGGAAGCAGGATGTTTGCGGTCTAGTTGGAGGAGATCGACCGCGCAAAGGCTTCGAGCGACGGAGTCGTAATGGCGGTGCGAACCAGTCGTCGGAGTTGGGCTTCGTCCTGAATTCCATCGAGGCGCGCCATGAGATCGTCGGGGAGCGGTCCAAAGCGCTGGGTCAGATCCTCGATCAGCATCTCCCGGAGGGCTGTGATGCGTCCTCCCTGCCAACCCTCCCGTAGACCTTCCTGTCGACCCTCCTGTCGACCCTCTTCTCGGCCTTCTTCCCGGCCTTCTTCCCGGACCAATCGATCGTAGG
>JBDNHZ010000460.1:0-1631 GCA_041688515.1 Verrucomicrobiota bacterium | reverse complement strand
TTCGGTCAGTCTTGGCGAACGTATTGCTCGAAATCCTGTGTGGAAAGCGCAAAGGCGGACGGTTTCACTCCGCGCGTCAAATGGGTGCCGGCGCGCACCCTCATGACCAAATGGACTGCGGTGGTTGCGGGCTGGGTAAGTCGTCCCTGTCCAGCAGGCCACGCCCCCCTGCGTCGAACACTCGAATCAGGGCCAAGCTGCTGCTTGGCAGAGTTTGCGGGAGGGTTCATGCTCCAACTCTTCCACATGACTGATGAATCATCACAGGTGCCGGATTTGAACCGGCGTCATTTCGTGAAGGCGAGCTCGCTCGCTGCGTTCATGGCGGCACTCGGTGGGGTCCCCTTGAACGCGCAGGAGGCGGACAAGGCCGGGGCCGCGGCCGAAGGCAAGGTGCTCCCTCCACCGCAGGTGGATCCCAATTACAAGGAGAAGCCGCCCGGTCCTCCGGTGAAGTTCGGGGTCATCGGATTGGGGAGCCAGGGGCGGGAGATTCTGATGACCCTGGCGAAGCTGCCCAATGCCCCGGTGACGGCGTTGTGCGACCATTACAAGCCGGCCTTCCGCCGCGCCGCCGCGGCTGCTCCGAAGGCGCGGCAACACGCAGATTTTCAGGAGTTGCTGGCCAATCCCGAGGTTCAGGCGGTGGTAGTGGCCACACCCACGCATCTGCACCGGGAGATCGCCCTCGCCGCGATGAAGGCAGGGAAGCACCTCTACCTCGAGGCCCCACTGGCCCACACGGTGGACGATGCCCGTGCGATTGCGGCCGCGGCCAAGGCGCTGCCGACCAAACAGGTGTTCCAAGCCGGTCTTCAATTCCGCGAGAATCCCCAGAATCATCACGTCCTGAAATTCATCCGCACCGGCGCCATCGGCCGCATCGCGATCTCCCGCGGCCAAGCCAACAAGAAGCAAAGTTGGCGTCGGGCCTCACCGAATGGCGATCGCGAGAAGGCCCTCAACTGGCGCCTTTACCGCGACTCCTCCATCGGCCTTCCCGGTGAGGTTGGGATCCACAACCTCGACACGGCCTGCTGGTACGCGGACAAGGTGCCGGTGGCGGTTCATGGTTTCGGCGGCATCCTCCAATGGCAGGACGATCGGGAGGTGGCTGACACCGTCACGGTCGTGCTCGAATTTGCGGGGGGATTGCGGCACACGTTCGCCGCCACCCTGGCGAACTCGTTCGAAGGCGATCACGACGTGTTCTACGGCTCCGATGCGGCCGTGCTGATCCGGGATAACAAGGCGTGGATGTTCAAGGAGACGGATGCGCCGTTGTTGGGCTGGGAGGTCTACGCCCGGAAGGACGATTTCCAGAGTGATTCCGGCATCGCGCTGGTGGCGAATGCCACGAAGATCCTCGCTCAGGGCAAGAAGCCTGCCGAAGCCGCCTCACAGACCGAACCGCCTCTCCAGTTTGCCTTGGGTCGGTTCGTCGATCACATCAACGATGGCACGCCTACGGATGCCGGTTGGAGGGTGGGCCTGCAAGCAACCGTGATCGGGATCAAGGCGCACGAAGCCGTTCAGAAAGGGGCACGGGTCGCCCTCGATCCTGCCTGGTTCGAAGTCTGACCATGGCCGCGGGGCAGGGGGGCGGTGCCATCAGATACTGCCCCCCGGGA
>JBDNHZ010000459.1:0-1653 GCA_041688515.1 Verrucomicrobiota bacterium | reverse complement strand
CGAGAGTGGACCGAAACAATTGTGGGTGTTCAAAGATGCCGGGCTTGGCTACGCCGGTTACTCGATCGTCGCGGGCAAGCTTTTCACCATGGGATTGCGCGAGGCTCAGGAGTTGGTGATCGCCGTGGATGTCGCCACTGGCAAGGAAGTCTGGTCGGCCCCGGCCGGCCCCCGCTATCCGAATCGGTGGGGCGATGGGCCGCGCGGCACCCCCACGGTCGATGGGGATCACCTGTACGCCCTCAGCGGTCAGGGCATGCTGGTCTGCCTCAACCGGGCTGACGGCAAGCAGGTCTGGTCGAAATCACTGGTGAAAGATCTGGGCGGGAAGCTTCAGGACTGGGGTTACACCGAGTCCGTGCTGGTGGTGGGTGACACCGTCATTTGCACGCCGGGTGGATCCGGTGGGACGATGGCAGCCCTCAACAAGAAGACCGGTGCGGTGGTCTGGCGGACCACCGAACTTCAGGATGCCGCCCAGTATGCGTCCCCCATTCTCATCCAGCACGCGGGCAAGCCCCAGATCGTGCAATTGGTGATGAGCCGTTTCTTCGGGGTGGACCCGGCCAACGGAAAGGTCCTGTGGAACATCGATTTTCCGGGCAACACGGCGGTGATCCCGACGCCCGTCTATCACGATGGCCTCGTTTACGTCTCGGCGGGCTATAGTGTGGGTTGCAAGGCAGTGCGCTTGACGGCGTCCGGCGCGGAGGTGGTGTATGAGGGCAATAGGGTCATGAAGAACCACCACGGCGGCGTGGTCCGCGTCGAGGATCATCTCTACGGCTATTCCGATGGACCGGGCTGGGTCTGCCAGAACCTCAAGTCCGGCCAGGAAGTCTGGGCCAACAAATCCCTCGGCAAAGGCTCGGTCCACTTCGCCGATGGCATGCTCTATTGCGTCACCGAAGACGGCGGCAATGTGGCGCTGGTCGAGGCGACCACGATCGGATGGAACGAGAAAAGCCGCTTCAAACTCGCGCCCCAGTCGACCCAGCGGAGTCCTCAGGGTCGCATCTGGACCCATCCCGTGGTGCTGGACGGCAAACTCTACCTGCGCGACCAGGAGTTGCTGCATTGCTACGACGTCCGGGGCAAGTAGGGGTGCCCCTGCGCCGGAGGGGTTGCAGAGCTACAACCCCTCCGGGGCAAGCGTCCCTTTTGAGGGGTCTCACCCGGGGTCTCGCTTCTCTCGCCCCGGGCTCATCGCTGTGACGCCTCCGGCGTCGCGGGACCGGGGGGCGTACCACCCGAATTACAGGCGAAATCTGGGAGTGGTCGTCCTCCCGCATCACGTGACACTGCCCCGCCTGATTGGAATGAGCCTCGTACCCTCGTTGCTTACCCGTAGGAGGCGACGTCAGGAGACTCTGACTTCCATTTGGACGTGCCGCGGCCCACGCACGTTCCCCACCGGAAAAGAATGAGCCTCAGACATCCTGACCCGTCCGGGGGTTTTTGCGGGAGGCGTGGAAATCCGATGGCCCCCTTTTGGCAAATTCGGACATTCTCCTGCCCATGCCTCAGGTTCAGCTCCCGATCTTCCCGGAGGGATCCACCCCGATCTCGGCGGAACTCGCTTTCACCTGCCGCGACGGCCAGGTCGTGTATCTCAATGGCCACCTCCCCGTCTTTATTCACCCCAAGGAAGAT
>JBDNHZ010000458.1:0-9789 GCA_041688515.1 Verrucomicrobiota bacterium | reverse complement strand
GGCGGGATCGGCACGGTCCGGCCCGGACTCGACGGCGATGGTGGCGATCGTACTGATGTCGGTGTTGGCGGTGGTGTTGCTCGTCGTGTTGTGGGCGGTGTTTGTCCGCCGGCCGGCGCGGGCCGCGGAGCGGGGGCGATTGGTCGCGACGGCACCTGCGGCCTCCGGTGGACAGGCAAGTGACGGGAAACGTCGCCGCCGAAAGAAGGAACGCCGTGGGCGGAATCCGACCCTGTCCGAGACGGGAGGCTTGCCAGAGCCGAAGTCGGGGGAACAGGGTTCCGCGTCATTGTGAACCCACCGGTCAGCGATCAGATCACCCGGAAGAGCGGCTCGAATCTCGCGCTGGCATTTGTCCTGTTGCCCCCGGAGAAGCGGGCCGCAATGTCCGCGTTGTACGCCTTCTGCCGACAGGTGGACGACATCGCCGACGAAGATTCTGAGCCAGTGGAACGGCGGGCCGCAGAATTGCAACGCTGGCGGCAGGAGACACAGGGCATCTGTGAAGGACGGGAGGCCACGCTTCCGGTGCTTCAGGAATTGAAGCCCTTCGTGGAGCGGTACCGGCTGCCATTCCGGCTCTTCGACGAGTTGCTCACCGGTGTCGAGATGGATCTGGTGACCGTGCGCTACCCGGATTCGGCGGCGCTCGGGAAGTATTGCTATCATGTCGCCTCGGTCGTGGGTCTGATGAGCATCGAGATCTTCGGATACACGGACCCGATCTGCCGCCAGTACGCCGACGCCCTGGGCAAGGCGCTCCAGTTGACCAATATCCTGCGGGACGTTGGCAACGACGCGCAGCGGGGCCGGATCTACCTCCCGTTGAGCGATCTGAAAGCCTTTGGCGTGACCGAGCAGGAGATCCTTGAAGGAAGGTCCTCGGATCGCTTTCTCGCCTTGGCGCGGGAGATCGACCGTCGGGCGAGGGCCTGTTTCCAGGAAGCCCGACGTTTGCTGCCGGCGATCGATCGGGACTCCATGATGACCGCCGAGTTGATGGGCGCGGTGTACTGGGAGCTGCTGGTCCAGTTGGAGCACGCCGGTTTTCCGGTGCTGGATCCGAAGCCGTGGAGGCTGAGCCGCGGGAAGAAGGTTCGAATCGTCTTCGCCACGTGGCTGAAGTGGAAACTGGGATTCAAAGGGAGGGCCTATGGGGGATAAGAAGCCGATACGACTGATTGTGAACGGGGATGACTTTGGTTCTTCCCACGGAGCCAACAACGCCATCATCCGCGCTCATCGCGAGGGGATCCTGACCAGCGCCAGTCTGATGGTGAACGGGAATGCCGCCGACCACGCCGTGCGACTCGCCCGCGAAAACCGGGAACTCGGTGTGGGCATCCACCTCACGCTGGTGTGCGGGAAATCCACCCTGAAACCCTCCGAGACCTTTGGCCTGGTCAATCACCGTTTTGAATTCTCCAACAGCCCCTTCCTGGTGGGCTTGAAGTATTACTTCAATTCGAAGATCCGTCCGTCCCTCCGCCAGGAGATCGACGCCCAGTTCCGGGAGTTTCGCCTCACCGGGCTTCCCCTCGACCACTTGAATGGCCACTGCAACCTGCACCTGCATCCCACGATCTTTGCGATCGTGAAGCGGCATACCCGTGATTGGGGGGTCCGCTCCATCCGGGTCACCAACGATCCCCTCCTCCTCAACCTGCGCATCGCCGCCGGCCGTTACCTGTACCGGTTGTTTCACGCCCTGGTCTTTTCCCGACTGTCCGCCCGCGCCCGTCCGTCGCTCGAACGTCGCGGCGTCTTCCAGACAGACCACGTCTTCGGCCTGTTGCAGCATGGGCGTATCACGGAGAAATACCTGCTCCGGTTGCTGGAGGAATTGCGCCCCGGCAATTACGAGTTGTACGCGCATCCGGATGACCAGGAGCACGCCGGGGAGACCGAGGCTCTTTGCAGTCCACGGGTGAGACAGCGCATCGACGAACTCGGCATCCAATTGGTCCGGTATCAGGACCTCGCCCGCGGCCAATGATCCGGATGCTCATCGTGCTTGCGATCGGCCTCGTGCTGGAGGCAATCGGGGTGGTGCTGATCAGCAAGGGACAGAAGGAACTCCACCACGCATTTCGTCCCGAGTTGCAGGCGATCTGGCGCCTCGGCGCGGAGGCGGTGACCAATCGGCATCTGGTGCTGGGCGTGGTTTTCGAGGCGGGATTCTTCGGTTGCCTCCTCTACCTGCTTTCCCGGGCCGACGTGAGCTTCGTCTGGCCATTGACCTCGCTTTCCCTGGTGGTGACCACGCTGACCGCCCGTTGGATCCTGCACGAACAGGTGTCCGGACTGCGTTGGGTCGGGGTCATGGTGATCCTTCTCGGTGCCGGGTTGGTGACCTACACCGAGAAGATCCGCGAGAAGGAGCGGGCTGCTGCGCGCGCTGTGGTATCGGAGCGGAATCGTCCGTGAACCGGATCGCCCTCCGTCAGGCCGCAGGAACGGCGGGGGCTTCGGTCACTTCGGTCACTTCGGTCTCCTCGGGAACGATCGGAGCGACGGCAGCAGGCGGCTTCCGCATCGTCGAAGGCACTGACTTCCGTTCCACGAACTGGCTGGGGTCGAACGATACCCCCAACACCGTCAGGTCCATGATCTGGTCAGGAAGCAGCCCCAGCGCCCGGCAACCAGCTCCGCCGGAGCAATCCCAGATCCAGTAGCGGTGCACGCCATCTCCGGCGGCGGCACCCAGGCCGTATTCCATGGGCGCACACGTACGTTCAACCGTGCCGCCATCCGGCTTGGAATAGAACTTGATCCAGATCCGCCGCCTTTGCTGGACGGCTTCGACGAACTGCTTGTGTTTCGGTATCATTGCGTAAAAGGAGGGAAGAACCCGTTGGCACCGTACTGGAACGCCGGTGGGAGGTCCATGGGGCGTTCTCCCCATTATCGGAGACAGGGACGCCAAAGGAGGAGGGGGAGTCGGATGCCTACCCGACGCTGATCAGGACCGCGGTCAGGAGGGCGACCCCAGTCAGGCTGGTGCCGATGATGCCGCAGAGTTTGCCCGCCTGGGTGAGGCCTCTGCCCTCCGCGTCCATCCGGCCCGAATCCATGCGGCTGAGATCATTGTTGGCCATCACCCACGCCGGCAGCCCGGTCAGGACACATCCCCCGCAGCAACTGAGGATCCCCAGAAGCAGGATGATCTTTCCGCGGTGAGGTGACATTCGCGGTTCCCTCTACACAACCGTGCTTCGTCCGGCAAGCCACGGCAGGATGTGATCGATCAAGCCTGCTCCCGAAATCGCAGGGGCCGTGTCGGTTGACCCGCGGGCCCGCGATACCACCAACACTGCCGCTTGACGGTCGGCCCCGCAGCCGGTTGCAGTGGGCTTGAACCATAAGCCTATGGACAAAGTCTCCGATCCCTTCCACGAATCCCGCACCGCCGCCGGTGTCCTCAAGTGCCCGTTCCAGGGCGAGGAGGTACCCATGATCCTGCGCCACGAGGACGTGCGCAAGGCCGCGAAGGATTGGGCCACGTTCAGCTCCGACGCGCCGTTCCGCGTGCCGATCCCTTCCGAGGAGAATGTCCGCAGCATGCGCCAGTTGCCGGTGGAGACGGATCCGCCCGACCACACGGACTACCGCAAGATCGTCGAACCGTTCTTCCAACGGGCCAAGGATCCCCGGGTGATCGCGGAGGTGGAAGCCCTCATCGGCGGCCTGCTGGAAGGGGCGTTGCGCCGTGATTCCATCGAGGTCGTCCGCGAGTTTGCGCTGCCCATCCAGTCGCGTGCCCTCGCCTGCCTGCTCAATGTGCCTGCGGCGGAGGCTGAACTCTGGATCAGTTGGGGCACCCACGTCTTCCGGGACGGTGGCTCGAAGGGTTCCGCCCTGGAGACCTACCTGCACGAACGGTTCGACCGCGCCGCGGCCGCCCCGGGCGAAGACTTCTTCAGCGCGCTGACGCAGGCCACGTTCCGCGGTCGGCCGCTCACGCGCGAGGAGATGATGGGCTTCGGCAACCTCACCTTTGCCGGTGGCCGCGACACGGTGATCCACACGATTTCCTCCGTGCTCGGCTATCTCGCCGGCCACCCCGAGGCGCTGGAGTATCTCCGGCAGGACCCGGCGCGGATCATCCATGCCGTCGAGGAATTCTTCCGCGTCATCTCGCCGCTCACCCACATCGGCCGGGTGTGTCCGGTGAAAACCGACGTGCACGGCGCGACCGTGCCGGCCGGCGGGCGCGCCTCGCTGTGCTGGGCCTCGGCCAACCAGGACGAAGCCGCCTTCGACGCACCGGCGGAAATTCGGCTCGACCGGAAGCCGAATCCGCACCTCGCCTTCGGGTTCGGCGCCCACCTGTGCCTGGGTGCGGCCCATGCCCGGTTGCTCGTGCGCACGCTGCTCCAGCAGTGCCTCCAGCGGGTCCGCACCCTCGAGGTGCTCGACGCGCAGCAACACGTCGAGCACGAGGCCCGTTACCAGCGGGTGGTTGGCTACGAACGCCTGCACTTGCGGTGGGTGGCCCGCTAAGCCCGTTTACTCAGGTAGGAGTCGAGGTAACGAGGGGAATCAACGGGCTCAGATCTGCGCCTGTGACATTCGGTTCACCAAGGGATTCTCGATCGCCAACTTCTCCGGGTCTTGCGGAAGCTGCGTCCGGAAACGGCGCGATGGGGTAGCTGCCGAGGGAACGAGCCGGATCTCAGGCAAAGCGAAGCCCGCAGACATCCGCCTCCTCACGTCGGCAGCTACGAACGGCGCGATGGGGTAGCTGCCGAGGGAACGAGGCGGATCTCAGGCGAAGCGAAGCCCGTAGACATCCGCCTCCTCACGTCGGCAGCTACCCAGGTTTGTGTCGCCGCCCAACTGATCGGGGGCGGTGTCAAGACGCGCCCCGTCCAGAAACGGCGGGAGAATAGTTGTCGTTCCACACCCCGGTCTCGACCAAGCTTCCCGCCATGCAACGTGGGACATGGAAAATCGCGCTGGGTCTCGGATCGGCGCTCCTGCTTTTGGCGGGTTGCCGGAATGAAAAGATCTATGACGTGCGCGGTGTAGTGATCGAGATCCGCGCGACCAACAACGAGGCGTTGATCCGCCACGAGAAGATTCCTGATTACATGGAGGCGATGACCATGCCCTTCGACGTGAAGGACCCCGCTTTGCTCGTCGGGTTGAAGTCGGGCGATGTCGTCCAGTTCAAGCTCCACGTGGAGCCGAAGGATTCCTGGGCAACTTCGTTCAATGTCCTGAGCAACACGGGGCCCCAGCAGGGGTTGGTGCCGGCTCGTCCCGTCCTGAACGATCCAAACGCCGTTTCCTTCTACAAGGATGTGCCCGAACTGAAGGTCGGGGATGTCCTTCCGGACTACCAATTGACCAACCAGTTCGGCCAATCGATCCAACTCGCCCAGTTCCGGGGAAAAGTCCTCGTCTTCAATTTCTTTTTCTCCCGGTGTCCGATCCCGGATTTCTGCCCGCGTGAAGCCGACAACCTGTCGCGGGTGATGCGGACCCTGAAGGCAGACCCGACGGTCTCCACCAACTGGCATCTGCTTTCGGTGTCGTTCGAGCCGGAGTTCGATACGCCCAAGGTCATGGAATCCTACGCGCGCCGGCATCAGTACGATCCGGAGCGTTGGACTTTTGCCAGTGGTGCTTACGAACAGGTGCAGCCGCTCGGATCTCACTTCGGACTCTACTTCGGCCGCAACGTCACTCCGGACAACCAGAATCATAACTTGCGCACCGTCGTCCTGGACCGGCAGGGGAAGGTGGTGGAGATCATCATCGGCAACCGGTGGACACCGACCCAGGTGATTGAAGCCGTCAAGAAGGCCCTGCTCTAGGCGGGCCGTGCGCACGCCGTCTCCGGCAGGCGGTCAACGACGGTTCACCAACGCCGCGACCAACGCGATGCCGGCCAGGATGCCTATCACCAGGAAGAAGATCTTCCAGAAGCTGTACGGACGATTGCCCGCGATGGATCCGGTGTACCCGTTGATCAGGACCTGGAACGACTTGCCGTGATAGTCGTAGGTCAGGAGCCAGACCGGGACGAGGATGTGCTTGAAGGTCTGACCCGACCATTGGGCCGAGACCCGGAGCCCGCGGTGGGTGTCGCCGGGAACCTGGGCGCTGCACAGGGATCGGAGCTGCCCTTCCATGCCCGCCCGCGCCGCCTGAGCTGCCGCCAGAAGGTCGATCTGATATCGCTCCACGGTCCAGCCCGCGAGGAAGGCAGGGTCATACGGGACCAGTTGCGGGGTGGGGAACGGTTCGATCTTGGCGAGCAGATCGGCCGCGACGCCCTTGGTCGCCGCCACGAGCGCATCATCGAAGAAGTGCTCGAGGGATCCCGAGCTGGACTCCCATCGGGTGTGTTGAACCTGCCGCGTCTGGCGATTGCCCTGGGTGTCGGTGTAGTGCTCGGTGACGTAGTAATGGTAACCGCTCTCGGCCGTCCAATCGGCGTCTGCCTGGGCGTCGAAGGTCCAGTAGGGCAGATAGACCCCGTGGATCGTGTCGGTGAGGGCCCGGGATCCCAGGGCACTCGGAGCGAACCAGCGTGATTGATACCACTGCCGGATACTGTCGCGGACCTGGGACTCGCTGATCTGCTTTGGAAGGAGGCTCTCCGGCTGGAACGCTTCCTTCACGTCCTCGTAGGGGACCAGTGCCGAAGCACCGCAAAAATCACATCGCTTGCCGATCTTGTCCGAGTCGAACACCGAGATGGCATTGCAATGCTGGCACCGGACCTGGGTCTTCTCCGCCTTCCACCCGCGCTGGCTGTCCGGGATGCTCCGAAGGGCGGCGACCAGGTCGTTTTCCTGAATGACCGTGTCGCCGCCGGGAGTGGTGTTGAGAACGGCCGCCGCCGTCGTCCCGCAGTGTCCGCAGACCAGCGCCTTCTTCGCAGGATTCCAGACCGCTTCCGCGCCGCAGGCCGGACAGGAGAATTTGCTTCTCGCCTGTGCCTCCCTCGGCGGCGCGGAGTTCTTCGGGGGAATTTCGGGGGGGATCGGCGGCGGCTTCATGTCGGCCGGAGCGTCAGCTCTTGAGGAACTCTTCGATCGCCTGACGGGTGATGCGCCAACTGGTCCCGATCTTCTTTCCCTTGAGGCTGCCATCGCCCAGGGCCTGGACGACATCTGACTCGCTCACCCCGAGCACCCGCCCGGCATCTGCCGGTGTCAGCAACTCCGGTAGCCCGCCCCCAGCGGGTGCCGGGGCCGCGCCGGGGATCGGCGGAGGCGTCGCGCCACCCGCGGGCGGCGTTGCCTGGGCGAGAATGCCGCCGGCCTGGCTGAACATCTGGTTGGCCAGGGCCATCCCCATGGCGAACTGGGTCACCTGACCGCCCGGCCCGCCACCGCCGTCTCCCTTGCCGAGGCTCTCGGCCATCTGGAGCTTGACGTAGTCATTGAGATTGCCGATCGCCGCCATGCTCGACCGCTTGTCGATCGCCTGCTCGACCTCGGGCGGCACCGACACGTTCTCGATGAGGAAGCTGCCCAGTTCGAGGCCGTACTTCTCCCGCAGAACTGGGTTCAGCACCGGCAACAGTGCCTCGCCGACTTCTGTATAGCGCGAGGCCAGATCGAGCACCGGAATCTTGCTGGAGGCCAGCGCGTCGGTGAACACCGAGACCAATCGGGAACGCATCGAGTCCTGAAACTCTTCCAGCCGGAAGTGATGATCGGTACCCGCCACTTCCTTCAGGAAGACTTTCGGGTCCACCACCTTGAAATCGTAGGTGCCAAAGGCTCGGGCGCGGACGATCCCGAAGTCCGGATCCCGCAGCATCACCGGGTTCGAAGTGCCCCATTTGTTGCCGGTGAACAGTCGGGTCGTGACGTAGTAGATGTCGCACTTGAACGGCGACTCGAACCCAAACTTCCACCCCATGATCGTCGAGAGGATCGGGATGTTCTGGGTGCTGAGCGTGTGTTTGCCGGGGACAAAGGTATCGGCGAACTGCCCCAGATGGACGAACTGGGCTACCTGCGATTCCCGAACGATCAGTTGTGCCCCATTCTTGATCTCCTTGTCCTGGTCCGGATACCTCCAGGTGAGGGTGTCCCGGGAATCGTCTTCCCACTGGATGATTTCGAGGAACTGCGTCTTGAGATAATCCATCAGGCCCATACGTCTTCCTTTTCTTTGGTCGCCAAGTTGAGTCGCGAGTTTTCACCATCCCTGTTCAAAAAATACTGGAATCTGCCCGCCGCATTTCCAGAAATCCCTGCGATCCGACGAGCGGTCCGCATCCCCTTACTTCGGCAGGTTGGACGCCGGGTTCGCCTGGGGTGCAGTGGGCGCTGGCACGGTGGCCGGCTTTGGTCGTGCCGGGGCTTTGACCTTGGGCTTGGGTGCCGGCTTCGGCCCAAAGGTTCCATGGGCCAGGACTTCCTCGCCGCGATCGTTTTTCCGCACCAATCCACGCACGTAGTCAGCAGCGACGATCTCCGACAGGGGAGAGGGTTTCCCGCCCTTGATCAGCCGGCTCTCCCCGTCGAGATGCAGCACCCGCTCCTGATCCTTCGCACCGGTCAGCGTCAGCGTCATCGAGAGCGTGTCGATGGATTTGACCGTGCCCTGGAAGGGCAGGCGGCTCCGGACGGGTTGTCCGGTTGAATTGGCCCCGCCGGCCGTCGTGGCGACCCCGGGGGGAAGCGCCGGTCTCGGGCGCGAGGCATTGGTCGAGGGCGTTTGTGCGAGAGCGGAGCCGACGCACAGCAACAGCGCCAGGCAGCAGGACGAGCGGAAAGTGATCTTCATGGAAGCAGGCGGGATCGTCGCCTTCCTCCACGGAGGCAAACACCCGACACCCGGACCTTGTACGCACCCCGGCCCGGTCGGCAATGGGGAACAGTACACCCTCGGGTGGGGGCGCCTCGCGACCTCGGCAGCTACCCCGCGGCCCGTATCCCAACAGCGGTACCAACACGACGCTGCTCATGAGTGAGCAATGGCAATCCACCGACGGTCTGAAGTCAGGCTCTACTTCCTTCGGTCAGGTGCAGAGTTCCCAGACGGTCTATGTCCGGACCAATCAGACCCGGACCGTCACCGCGACCTTCCCCGATGGCGGTTCGAGTGTCGCCGTCAGCACCGCCGGTCGGATGACTTCCGCCGCGAGGTACGCGACCAACGGAACCGTGGTGAAGTCGGTGAGCTACGGGTTCGACGTCCACGGGCGTCAGGCCAGCGTCACCGACAGTCGGAACGGCACATCACAGATCAGTTTCAATGTCGCGAATCTCGTGCTGTCCATGACCACGCCCGCTCCCGGGAATGGTCAGCCAGCCCAGACGAGTTCAACCGAGTACGACACCTCCCTGCGGGCGCGGCGATCGACGCAACCCGACGGCACCACCGTCACCAACGAGTACTTTGTTACCGGTGCCCTCAAGAAGACCTACGGCAGCCGTACCTATCCAGTCGAGTACACCTACGACACCCAAGGACGGATGAAGACCCTGAAGACGTGGCAGAATTTCAGCGCCAATTCGGGCACCGCCCTCACGACCTGGATCTACGACCCCTACCGCGGTTGGTTGTTGGCCAAGGACTACGCCGATTCCGCCACCGGCGGTGCAGGTACCGTTGGAACCGACTACACTTACACCGACGGCGGAGGCCTTCGGACCCGCACCTGGGCGCGAACGTACAATGGTCCAACCGAATCGTGACGACCTACACCTACGGCTTCAACGACGGCACGGGCGGGAACGAGCACGGCGACTTGCTGTCGGTGAGCTACAACGACGGGACCACCCCAACGACCACCTTCAGCTACGACCGTCGGGG
>JBDNHZ010000457.1:0-3335 GCA_041688515.1 Verrucomicrobiota bacterium | reverse complement strand
GCGATGGAATGGAGGATCAACCCCGGAGGGGTTGCAGATCTGCAACCCCTCCGGGGTAAGAATCCATCGGGGGCGTGCGGCCCGGGATATCGCTTCGCTCACCCCGGGCTAATCGCTGAAGCGCCTCCGACGTAGAGGGACCTGGGGGGCACCGACTCGAATCGCAGGCGAAACGTGGGGAGCGGGCCGACCGTCCATTCCCGCGTTCAACCACGTCCCGTTCGCGACCACACTTTATACAGTGTGGTCGCCCTCCCGCATCGCGTGACGCCGCGGGGGCAGTGTCAAGATGCGCTCAAGCGTTGGGGGGGACGAGGTCTGCGAGTCCGAGTTTCCGCAAGTCGGTGATGGGGACTCGTGGCACTCGTCCCTCCGGCACTCGTCCCTCCGACTCGCCTCCCGATTCACCCCTCCAGGGCTGCCGTCCGCCCCAAGGTGGCCTCCCGGACGAGGCCGAAGTTGACGGCAACCGGCGGATGGAGAGCGTAGGCCCCGTCCATGACGTCGTTTGAACTTTCAGTCCGCTTCTTCCTGCAATTGGCGGCGGTCCTCGCCGCCTGTCGAGTGGTTGGCCTGCTCGCGCGCCGGATCGGCCAGCCTCAGGTGGTCGCCGAGATGATTACCGGCATCCTGCTCGGACCTTCCCTCCTGGGATTGTTCGAGGTCAGCAAACCCGTCCAGCAATGGCTGTTTCCCGCGCAGTCGAAAGTCATCTTCTTCGCCACCTGTCAGGTCGGGCTCTCGATCTACATGTTCCTCGTCGGGGTGGAATTCCGGTCGGATCTCTTCCGCGCCCGGGCCGGGGCGGCGGCGACCGTCTCGCTGGCAGGCATGATCACCCCATTCATCCTGGGCGGACTCATCGCGCTCTGGCTGGTCCAGAGCCCGGGTGTGTACTTCACCGCCAAGGTCCATACCTGGGAGGCAGTCCTCTACCTCGGTGCATCCATGTGTATCACGGCGTTCCCGATGCTGGCGCGGATCATTGTGGAACGGGGCCTGGCTGGAACGTCCCTCGGCACCCTGGCCCTGGCGGCCGGAGCCATGGACGACGCGGCGGCGTGGTGCCTGCTGGCGGTGGTTCTCGCGAGCTTCCAGGATAACTGGAGCATCGCCATCAAGGCCATCGGCGGCGGTGTGATCTACGCCTCGCTCACGCTGACGGTCGGACGTCGCCTGCTGGCCCGTTTGGAAAACACCGTCAAACCCGATGGAACCCTGCCCCAGTCGATCCTGGCCACCATCCTGATGCTGGTGATGCTGGCCTCGTGGTTCACCGATGCGATCGGGATCTACGCCGTGTTCGGCGCCTTCATCCTGGGCTGCGCCATGCCCCGCGGGAAACTCAGCGCGGCCTTGATGCGACAGATCGAACCCTTCGTCGTCGTGTTCCTGCTCCCGACCTTCTTCACCTACTCCGGTCTCAACACCCGACTGGATCTAGTCACCACCCCAGCCCTGTGGGCGGTGGCGATGGTGGTGCTCGCGGGTGCGTGCCTCGGGAAATTCGGAGCCTGCTGGGCGGCGGCCCGGATTCATGGCGAGGACAACCGAACCTCGCTGGCGATCGGCACGCTGATGAACTCCCGGGGCCTGATGGAACTGATCATCCTCAACATCGGACTCGAACGCGGGCTGATCACGCCCGAACTCTTCTCCATCATGGTCGTCATGGCCATCGCCACCACCCTGATTGCCACGCCGGTCTTTGAATGGGTTTACGGACGTGAAGCCCGATCCCGCGGCGATCTGGCCTTGGCGACCTGAAGTGCGCGCCGTGAAACGCGGCTGCCGTCCCCGGGCCTCAATCATGTGGAGAGGCGATTCAACCTTGAGGCTCGGGGTGGCGCTTCGCTGACCCCGGACGATCCGCACCCATCCGGGATGAAGACCCACCCAGCTTTCGCCTGACTTCTGTTCCACCCGTGGTACGAATCTCCTGTGGCCTATGAGTTCAAGATGACCCGCCGGGTCGAGTTCAACGAAACCGACCTCGCCGGCATCGTCCATTTCGCCCAGTTCTTCCGTTACATGGAGTCGGTGGAACACGCTTTCCTCCGATCGCTGGGGCATTCGGTCGTGATGCCGCAGTTCCATCCGCCGCTCGGATTCCCGCGGGTCCATGCCTCCTGCGATTTCCGCCGGCCGTTGCGGTTTGAAGACGTGATGGAACTGCACCTGCTCGTTGCCGAGAAACGCCCCCGCTCCCTCGCCTACCAGATCCGCATCCGCCGGATCGAACCCAGCCCGACCGAAGACATCGGCACGGGCCGACTGGTGGTGGTCTGCGTCACCAAGGGAGTCGAAGGAAAGATGGAGGCAGTGGCGATCCCGGAGTCGTTGGCCAACCAGATCGAGGCGGCCCCGGTCGAACTGCTGAATCCCTGAAGGCCGGGCGCCTCCGGTGCACAGCACCTACTTCGTGATCCCGACCTGGCTCATCAGCCAGGCGTACTCGAAGGAAACTTCTTTCAGACGATCGTAGCGACCGCTCGCGCCGCCGTGGCCGGCCCCCATGTTGCACTTGAGCAGCAGCGGATTCCGATCCGTCTTCAAGGTGCGCAGCTTGGCCACGTACTTGGCCGGCTCCCAATACATCACCTGGCTGTCATTGAGACTGGTCGTCACCAGCATCGCCGGGTAACTCGCCTTGCGCAGATTGTCGTAAGGACTGTAAGACCGCATATAATCGAAAGCTGCCTTCTGGTTCGGATCTCCCCATTCCAGATACTCACCCACCGTCAAGGGAAGGCTGGCGTCCATCATGGTGTTCATCACGTCCACGAACGGCACGGCCGAATGAACCGCCCGGAAGAGGTCGGGGCGCAGATTCACCACCGCGCCCATGAGCAGGCCGCCGGCGCTTCCGCCCTCGATCAGGATCTTATCGCGCGCCACCAGACGCTGCTGGGTCAACCACTCGGCGCAATCAATGAAGTCATGGAAGGTGTTCTTCTTCTTCATCAGCATGCCCTGGTCATGCCAGGACTCGCCCATCTCATTCCCTCCACGGATATGCGCGATGACCGACACCAATCCACGGTCCACCAGAGAGAGACGTGACACCGAAAACGAGGCCTCCATTCCCAGACCGTAGGAACCATAGCCGTAGAGATAACCCGGAGCGGAACCGTCCAGCGGAGTGCCCTTGCGATACATCACCGACAATGGAATCCGCACGCCGTCCCGGGCCGTGGCCCAGCGGCGCTCGGTCACGTATCCCTCGGGATCGTACCCGCCCAGAACCGCCGTCCGCTTGAGCAACGTCAGCTTGCCGGTCGCCAGATCGCAATCGTACACGCTCTGCGGCGTCACCATGGATTGGTAACTCAATC
>JBDNHZ010000456.1:0-7250 GCA_041688515.1 Verrucomicrobiota bacterium | reverse complement strand
TGACGATCCTCTCCCTTGAATTCTCCAGTGATCGACGGTCCGCCGCGATCGTCCGCGACGGCCAGGTCGTGGCCGAGTCGAGTGTGATCGCCGGTCGCACCACCTCCGCTCCCGGACTGATTGCGGCCGTCCTGAAGGAGTCGGGTCTGGCCCCGACGAAGGTGAACCGACTGGCGATCGGAATGGGTCCGGGCAGTTACACGGGGATCCGCCGCTCCATCGCCACCGTCCAGGGCTGGCACCTGGCGCACGGGACCCCTGTGGTGCCCGTGGGCAGCTTCCAAACGTTGGCGATGCTCGCGAACGAACTCGAACCGGGCCCGGTCTGGCTGGCCGCCGACGCCCAACGCGGCGAGTGGGCGGTCGCGCCGTCGGAGGCCGGACAGCGGACCGGCGAACTCCGATTGGTCGGTCGGGAGGAAATCGCCGCATGGATCACCTCCGGCCAACGCGTCTTCACACCGGATGCCACGCTCGCGGGTGCCACCCGGCTGTATCCGAGCGCCGCTCAGGCCGGACTGTTGGCCCTCGACCTCCCCGCGGTGGATCCATCGACGCTCGCGCCGGTCTATCTGCGTGAGGCGAACTTTGTGAAGGCACCGCCTCCCCGGGAATTGCCGGGATTCTGACCCGTCGGGTGGTTCGCCCTTCGCCTTTTCTTCGAGGCCGCCTAGGCTGCCGCCCCGTGATGCCCAAGATGGTCAGCCTGCTCGGACTCGCGGTCATGGTGGGAATAGCCTGGATGCCCTGTGCCACGGCGCGTCGGATGGAATGAAACTCTCGTTGAACGTCATGGCCATGCTGATCGCCTTTACCGCCGTGATCGCCGCGGCGAACTGGCTGCTCTCCCTGGCGCTCGGGGTCGGCGGCGCCATTCTGGGCGAACGGATCGTCCTCAATGAGTTCGTCGGTTACCTCAAGCTTGTCCAGGCCGGCGACACCCTCGATCCACGCTCCCGGATGTTGACCACCTACGCCCTGTGCGGCTTCGCCAGCATCGCCAGCATCGCCATCCAGATCGGGGGCATCGGAGCGCTGGCACCGGTTCGACGCAACGATCTCGCCCGACTCGGTCTGCGCTCGATGATCGGAGGGCTGCTGACCTGCTACCTCACTGCCTGCGTCGCCGGGTTGCTGGTATAAAAGGGAGCCCGCCCGCCTACCCGATGTCCGCCACTGCGGCACCAAAGGTGAATCCACCGCCGAAGGCTGCCAGACCCACCCGCCCGTGCCGGCCGTCCGCCAGCATCTCGGCCAGCGCGATGGGAATGCTGGAGGATGAGGTATTCCCGTAGCGGGTCACGTTGTTCACCATCCGCTCGGCTGGCATTCCCGACCGCTGTTGCGCCGCCGCAATGATCCGTCCGTTGGCCTGGTGAGGAACAATCCAGTCGAGTTCCCGCATCGCGATACCTGCTTCGGCACAGGCATCCTGAAGCATGCTGTTCATCTGACGCACCGCGAGCGGGAACACCCGGACCCCGTGCATCTCCACCGGGGCACAGGCCGTGCCCGTCATCCGCCCGACATTGAGGATCGAACCATCCTCCCCCCGCGCACTCAGGAGCGGACGATGCAGCCGGATCGGACTCGCCGCGCCGGCCTCGCCTCCCTGGACAATCACCGCCGTGGCGGCGTCACCGAAGACGATCGCCGTGTCGAAGTCGTCCGGATTCAGGAAGCGCGACATGGCCTCTGCGGTGACGACCAGGATGCGGGAATCCGGGCGGAGCCGACAGGTGTCAAAGGCCGATTGAAGGGCGTAGAGCCAACCGCTGCAGGCGGCGAGAAGATCGTGGGCTGGCAAATCCTTCGTGGGGCCGCCCTGCGAGAGCGCGTGATGCAAGCGGCAGGCAAGGCTCGGACTGATCGCCAGCGGCGTGCTGGTGCTCACCAGAATGGAATCCAGATCCGTCAGCACCATGCCGGCCCGGGACAACGCCGCACGGGAGGCCTTCACTGCCAGATCCAGCACGGTCTCGTCGTCCGCGCAATAGAACCGCGACTCGATTCCCGTGCGCTGGACGATGTCCGCCGACGAACGTCCCGGGAAACGCGCGATCAATTCGTCGTTGGACACGCACCGGGACCCGGTGACAAATGACAGCCCGGTGAGCCCGACCACCGGCGACCCGGTCGCCTCGTTGGCCATCGCATCGCGCCGTGCCGTCGCCCGTAGGCGAACCGGTGGACTCCGACGGCGGAGAGACAGTTTCGGCTCCGCGGGAACCCGGCGCACCGGGGCTCCGCTCGCGGAATCCCGGGCGATCCTGGCCAACGGCGTTCCCACGGTCACCCGTTCGTCCACCGGAAGGAGGCTGGAAATCACCCCCGCGACCGGAGCGCGGAGATCGAAGGTCGCCTTGTCCGCCTCACACTCCGCCAGAAGATCGCCGGCCCGGACCGTGTCGCCCTCGCGCACTTTCCATTGGATGACCGTGACATTCTGGTCCGCGGGACTGGAGCCCACGGCTTCCAGGATGAATTCGCCGCCCCGCAAGGCGGCTCCGGCATTCTCGACGACCACCTCCACGTCGCAGAGGGCGCCGACGGCTTCCACCACCCGCCGAACCGACGGCAGCACTTCGAGTTGGTTGTGGTAGTTGCACGGGACGTAGGTATCGGCCCGGGCAATCCGCCGGATCACCACGGGCACGCCGGCGTGTTCGGCCACCACCGCGGCAACCTCGGCACCAAACCCACAGGTCTGGTTGTCCTCCTGGACGAGGATCAACCGGCGCGTCTTGCGGACGCTCGACAGCACGGTGGCCTGATCCCACGGACTGATGCTGCGCAGGTCGATGACCTCGGCTCCTACGCCCGCCGTGCCCAACAACTCGGCGGCACGTCGGCACAGCGGAACCGTGGCACCCCAGGCGACCACGGTGACGTCACTGCCCTCCGTCAGCTTCCGGGCCTCGCCGGGAATGACACACACTCGCGAAAGGTCCCGGGATGACGCTGCCGAAGCGTCATTGAGCAGAACCTTCGGATACAGGAACAAGGTGGGACGCCCCCCCGACAACGCTCCGCGAAGGAGTCCGGCCGCATCCTCCGCAGTGGAGGGCATCAGGACATCCAGGCCCGGGATGTGGGCAAAGGTGGCTTCCATCGTTTGGGCGTGGAATGGGCCGAGGCCCGGACGATAACCGCCGCAGGGTGCCAGGATCACCACCGGACACGGCCACTCACCGGCGCTGCGCCACCACATGGAACCGAGTTCCGACGCCACCTGGTTGAAGCACAGGGGCAGGAAGTCCGCGAACTGAATGAAGGCCACCGGCCGTCCCCCGGCGAGGGCGCGTCCAATGCTCGCTCCAACGATCAGGCTCTCTGAGAGCGCCGAGTTGCGGACCCGCCCGGCGAAGTCCCGACTCAACCCCCGCGTCAGTCCGAACACATCCCCCTTGGGATCCTCAATGTCTTCGCCGAAAAGGGTGACCCGCTCATCTCCCTGCAACGCCTCCCGCAGCACCGCACGCATCGCCGCCAGCAGGGTGACGGGCTTGGAAGATCCTGCCGGGTCGCTGGCCGCCTGGGACGCCGACCCAGTCCAGGGCGCACGCGCGTCGAAGTTGGCGATGGGATTCGGCGCCGCCAGCGCTTCCTCCGCGGCGGCACGGACTTCGGCTTCGATGGTCTTTTCGATCCGCGCCAACTCCAACTCGGAGATGCCGGATTCGATCAACCGCAGTCCGAGCCGACGCAACGGATCCGCCGTCTGGCGCAGGCGTTGGACTTCCGTCTCGGACCGGTAGATCCGCTCGTCATCGGCGTTGGTGTGGTGCGTGAGCCGCTCCACCCGCATCACCACGATGGCCGGACCGCCCGACTGCCGGATCCGGGAGGTGATCGAGGCAAACGCACGGTCGCATTCCAGCACCTCGCGGCCGTCGAGGAACTCGAGCGGGATCCCGAGAAACTCCGTCCTGCGAACGTCGTCGGTCTGAAAGAAGGTCTGACCCCGGGTCTGGGTGGAGATGGCCAGCCCATTGTCCTCGACGAGGAACAGGACCGGAGCGCGGGAACGCACCGCCTCGCTGATGGCTTCGAGTACCTCGCCCTGCTGGGTCGTGCCGTCGCCCATGGCACAGACCACCAGCGGTCGATGAGTCGGTCCTGTCGGCTGCCGGCTGATCTCCTGGGCCACGCCCACGGCCTGGAGGGCATTGTTCCCCACCGGGCCGACCAAGCTCAGGACATGGAGTCCCGGGGCACTCAGGTGAGCGCTCATCTGACGGCCGGCCGAATGGGAGTGCGCCGTGCACAGGAGGCTGTGGAAGAACTGCGCCGGAGGAATTCCCCGGGCCAACATCAAGGCCTTGTCCCGGTAGTGGAGGTGCAACCAATCCTGCGGCCCCAGATGCGCCGCCAACGCCGCGGTGGCTTCATGTCCGGCACCGCCTACGTGGAAAAATGCCTCCCCACGGTTCACCAACTCCATCTCCACCCGGTCCACCCATCTGGAAGTGACCATTGTCCGCCAGAGCGCGAGGGCTCGGTCACGATCCTTCCCCGCCGACTCCGGGAGCTCCCGGCCGTCCAGTTCGGCCCAGAGAAGCGCGGGGTTGGCAATAGCCGGACTGCCCAGGGCACCCGGTGGAACCACTTGCATGGCTCGCATCCTAGGGAGCCGCCCCGGACATGACCAGCCTCCACCCGGAAGTCCGGCACGGAATCTTGCCGATGGCGACCCGGCACGTCGGCATCAGGACCTGAACGCCGAGTAGCGCCACTTGGAATTGCTGGGAGGAAGGGAGGGCATACAGCGAACGGGTGGGAGGCAGAGGGAATAGCCTTGGAGGAATAAGCCCTGGAGGAATAAGCCCTGGAGGAATAAGCCCTGGAGGAATAAGCCCTGGAGGAAACAGCGCTGGGAGAAGAACTGGAGCGGGTGAAGGGAATCGAACCCTCATAGCCAGCTTGGAAGGCTGGAGCTTTACCACTAAGCTACACCCGCTTCGTTGGGGAGACTCTGTGGTCGCGCGCTTGCCCTGTCAATCCAGCTCCCGGTAGGTTCTCCCACATGCGCGCCCTCCTGCTCGCCGGCGGCCGGGTCATCGATCCGTCCTGCAACCGGGATGAGATCACCGATGTCCTGCTCGACCACGGCCGTATTGCGGCGGTGGGTCCCGACGCCGCCAGCCGTGCCCCCGCTCATTTTGACCGGCTGGACGTTGCCGGCCGGATCGTTTCACCGGGTCTGATTGATCTGCACGTTCACCTCCGCGAACCCGGCCAGACATCGAAGGAAACCATCGCGTCGGGCGCGCGTGCGGCGGCGCGCGGCGGATTCACCACCGTCGTGTGCATGCCCAACACGTCGCCGTCGATCGACAGCGCCTCGACGGTGGCCCTGATCCAGGAGAAGGCCCGCGAAGCCATCGTCCGGATCGAGGTGACCGGCGCCCTGTCGAAGGGGATCGCCGGAGAAGAACTGGCATCCATCGGCTCGTTGGCCCGGGCCGGTGTGGTGGCCCTGACCGACGACGGCCATTGCATCCAGAACAACGATCTGATGCGCCGGGCGCTGGAGTACGCCCGCCAGTTCGAACTCCCGGTCATGGATCACTGCCAGGACTACGGACTGGTGAGCGACGGCGTGATGCATGAGGGCTATTGGAGTTCAGTCCTGGGGTTGCGCGGTTGGCCGGCAGCGGGGGAAGAGATGATCGTCGCCCGCAATATCCTGCTGGCCGAGCAAACCGGCACCCACATCCATTGCCAGCATCTCAGCTCTGCGGCTTCGGTTAGAATGCTTCGCTAGGCCCGGAAACGCAGCGTCCCTATCTCCGTTGAAGCCTTTCCCCATCATTTCGTCCTGACCGACTCTAGCATTGCCGGCAGCGAAGCGTTCTGGGCTTCGGACGGCAAGGAACTCGCCGCCCGTTGGTTTGCCAACCGTCCGTTGCCGACCTGGCCCGCCTATCACACCCATTGGAAGATGAACCCGCCCCTGCGCACCGCGGCAGACCGTGAAGCGTTGTTGGAGGGATTGGTGGATGGGACCCTCGACATCATTTCCAGCGATCACGCTCCGCATACGGAATCGGAGAAGGAAGTGGAGTTCGATGCCGCGCCCTTTGGCATCGTGGGGCTGGAGGTCGAACTCGCGCTGTCGCTGATGCAACTGCACCACACCGGACGCCTTCGCCTGCCGGCGCTGCTGGCCAAACTGACATCGAACCCAGCCCGACTGCTCGCCCTTGACGAGGGCCGCGGCACCCTCGCAGCGGGGTCGGTTGCCGACGTCACCGTCATCGATCCGGACCTGCCTTGGGTCTGCCACCGGAACGACACTGCGTCGAAGTCGCGAAACAATCCGTTCGATGGCTGGAGCATGCTGGGCCGGGCCACCCACACCATTGTGGGCGGGAAGATCGTCTGGCATCTGCCCGCGGTCCCGGCGTAGGCGGCATCACTGCGGCGGAACCGGCAGCGGTTTGAGCGGCAGCACCCGCTTCTTGTACAGGACGGCATCCCCGTTCCCGATATTGTTTTCCTTCCATAGGAGTCGATCGAACTCGGCCACCCCCATCGGGAGCGGGTGACGTTCTTTTGCGGGATCATTATACAGGACGTGGCCGTCTTCACTGACCCCGACCACCACGATGCAGTGGTCGTACAACCCCACCTGCCCGTCGCCCCCGCTGCCAAATCTGCCCGAGCACCACAATGGGCCCCGCTCGCGGAGTTCCCGTTCGATCCGCTCCAAGGATCCCCATCCGCTGAATCCGCCCGCCCGATACTCAGGTTCGGGAACCCAACCAAACCCAAAGCCGGCGGCCATCTCCCCGATTTTCCAATGTGCCACCCCCTGATTCGCCGAATACAGGTCCTTCATGGGTTGCGGCAGTGCGTAGTGGAGATGGTAGTAGCGCAGGATCATGTGGGCCGAGGCCAGCCAGCAGGACATCTCCTGGCTTTGTCTGACCCAGGGAACATTGAGACGATATGCCATGGAAATAGTGGGATTGGCCAGTAATCAGGAGTGGTGAACTCAGAAAGGCTGCTCCGCAACTTGGCTGGTGTAAAGAGCCCGGGCCCCGCGGCGAGCGTTGGAGGCGCATCTTGACACTGCCCCCATGCGCGAAGTGGATTCTCGGGCCTTGCCGAGGGGCTTCTGGGACCGCGGCCCCGCGTGACGGGGGTCTTAATCCCGGAGGGATGGGAGCGACTAGCCCGGGGTCATCGAAGCGCCACCCCGGGATCGCGATGGAATGGAGGATCAACCCCGGAGGGGTTGCAGA
>JBDNHZ010000455.1:0-13544 GCA_041688515.1 Verrucomicrobiota bacterium | reverse complement strand
GCGCCCGCCGATGTCCTGACCGTTGAACATTTCGACGGCGCGCTCGGCTTCCTCCGGGGTCGCGAGCTCGATGAAGGCGAAGCCGCGGGAGCGGCCCGTGAACTTGTCGAGCACGAGCTTGACGCTCAGGACGGTTCCAGCAGCTCCGAAGTGGTCCTGCAGGTCACGCTCCATCGTCTGGTAGGACAGATTGCCTACAAAGAGACGATTTTGGTTGTCCATAACATGAAAGCCGCTCCAAACAGCGCGTGGGATCCTGCCACGGGCAGAACGCAGATTGAGGGGCGCAAACTCTGAAGCGGCCGCCGCAAACCGTCACCATGACGCCGACACTGCATGCTGAAAACGGACAACCCAAGAAGCCACAATCCAGCCGATCTGGTCAAATCGGTTTTGGTTTGGGTGCGCGCGCCACATTTTGGGGAAAGGGGAAGCCTCTTGACGGTGGGGGGCGTCGGACGGTCACACTGGACCGCTCCATGAAAAGCCGGTTCATTCTACTTTGCCTGATGTGGGTGGGTGCAGTTCACGCTGCCGACGCCACGAACTCCGCCCCCGAGATCTCGGTGTTTGCCGACCGCAACCTCGAGGCGGCCGTCCGCCAACAGGTTTTTGCCAAGCGCGACACCGACAAGCCACTGACCGCAGCGGATGTGGCCAATGTGGCGGTGGTGCAGGGCAACTTCCGGGGCATCACCAACCTGATGGGGTTGGAACATTGCAAGGCCCTGGCATCGATCGAACTGGCCGGGAACCGGATCGTCGATCTGGCACCGCTGGCCGGACTGCGCCAATTGCAGTACGTCCACCTGGCATCCAACCGGGTGGCCAATGTGCAGTCCCTGGGCACCCTGCCATCCCTCCAGTATATCCAGTTGGAGTCGAACCTGGTCACCGATGCGTCTCCGCTGGCTGCCTGCACCAATCTGGCCTCCGTTTATCTTTCGAAGAACAAGCTCAAGACGATTGCTCCGCTGACCAATCTGCCGCGGGTCGTCACCTTCTATGCGGATGGAAATGGACTGAAGACCGTGGCGGGACTCGAGCAATTGCAGTGGCTGACCACGGTTTCCCTCTCAAACAATCGGATTTCGGACCTTTCCCCGCTGGCGCGGCTCCGGGCTCCCAGCCTGGTGTTGCTCGAGGACAATCAGATCAAGGATCTCACGCCGCTTTACACCGCCGCCAAAGCCGACTTGGCCGGTCCAAAGAACTGGGCACCGTTTCTGCGGCTTTATCTGAAGGGCAACCGACTCTCCTCCGCTTCCAAGAAGCAGCTCGCGGAACTGGAGAAGGAAGGCATGCGCGTGGTCCTGAAATGATCGACCCGGTCGACGGGGTCGCACTGTCTGGGCGATCTCCTGTTGAACGAGAGCCGGTTTGACAGCGTCGAAAGCCGGCGCACTCTGCACACGCCCGCCATGAAAAAACTGATTACATCCCTCGCGGCCCTTTTGGCCGCTGCCACTATGATCGCTTCCCCCATTCAGGATATTTCCGTCAAGGACATCGACGGCAAGGACACCTCGCTCAAGGCCTTCGATGGAAAGGTCGTCCTGATCGTGAACGTCGCCTCGAAGTGCGGCTACACCCCGCAGTACAAGGGCCTGGAGACCGTGCACAAGAAGTACAAGGACCAAGGGTTCTCCGTGGTCGGCTTCCCCTGCAATGACTTCGGTCGTCAGGAACCCGGCACCGCCACTGAGATCAAGGAGTTCTGCTCCGCCACCTACAGCGTTACCTTCCCGCTCATGGAGAAGGTTCACGTCAAGGGGACGGAACAACATCCGATCTACGCCGCCTTGACCGGCAAGGATTCTCCTTTCCCCGGGGAGGTGAAGTGGAACTTCGGCAAGTTCCTTCTCGGCAAGGATGGCAAGATCCTCAAACGCTGGGATTCCGGTGCTGAACCCACCTCCGCCGAGGTCACCAAGGCCATCGAGGAAGCACTGAAGGCGAAGTGAGTCGAGGCAGGATTTCTGGGGCGCGACTGATCCGACGGATCGGTCGCGCCCCTTTTGTTGACCCCCGTCTCAGAGCAGGCCGCGTTGGTCCAGCTCGTCTTCGTCCAGTCCGAGGTAGTGCCCCAGTTCGTGGAGGTAGGTGATGCGAACTTCCTCCCGGTAGATCTCCTCGTCTCCCTCGGCCATGCTCCAGAGGTTCTCGTAGAACAGGAGAATCTGGGGCGGCGCCGGGAACTGGGCCTCCATCGGGGCACCCAGGGCGTTGCCTGAAAACATTCCCAGCAGGTCTTCCTCCCAGCCCTCGTCGATCAGGGCCTGACCTGGAGCCGCTTCGTAAATGACCGTCACGTCCGTCGCGTGCCGACGGAGCTCCGTTGGCAGCGATTGGAGCGTGTCCCGCACTTCCTCTTCGGCAGTTCGGATGAGCCATTTCGTCGTCGCGTCCATGGCGGGAAGTTGTCCGAAAAGGGGCAGAGGCAACAGGCGCAAGAGCTGCGGGTAACGAATGATGCGGATGTTGGTCGAACTCAACGCTTGCACGCTCGATCTCGGCCGATAGGGTTCACCCCAGTCTTCTCAAGCACTATGCGCATCGGAATGAAGCATCTCTCTAGTCTCGTCGTCATCGCCGCTCTCTCCGCGGGATGTGCCAGTGCCGAGCGCAAGCTCGGTCGTGGTCTTACCAACCTGACCGAACCTCTCCGGATGGGAGAGATCAACCGTTCCTACGAACAGACCTATCTGTGGGACGGTCCGGACGCGGCCTACGGGCGCGGCATGATCCACGGTTTCAATCGCACCGTGGGTCGGACGGTGGTGGGTGCCTTCGAGGTCCTCACTTTCCCCATCCCTTCCAAGCCGTATTTCACGCCGGAAAACCCGGTCTATCCGGACAGCTACAAGCCGGGCATCCTCGATTCCAGTGCCGTGCGTACCGATACGTCGCTCGGGTTCGATTCGACCGATGTGGCACCGATGTTTCCCGGCAGCCGTTTCAAGATCTTCGAATAAGTCAGCCGCAGCCGACCACACCGGTCCAGTCATCCCTCCACGCGCCAACCCAGGTTGGCGCGTTTTCATTTCTGCCATGCCGCTCACGCGCCTTTCCGGTTGTAAGGTCAACCTCCTCCTCAACATCCTGGGCCGAAGACCGGACGGGTTTCACGACTTGGAAACCCTCTTCCTACCGGTGCCGTTGCACGATGAACTCGTCTTCGAGGTGGCCGACGCGGGAGTGCACCTGACCTGCAACCGGACGGATCTGCCGGTGGACGGATCCAACCTCGTCCATCGTGCCGCCACCCGGTTCCTGACAGCGGCGGGGTTGGAGCGGGGCGTACGGATCCATCTGGAGAAGCGGATCCCGATGGCTGCCGGCCTGGGGGGCGGCAGTGGCAATGCCGCCCAGACCCTGCTGGGGATGAACGAACTCTTTTGCTTCCCCCTGGGGGCGACGGTGATCGACGCATTGGCGGCGGGGCTGGGTTCCGACATCAATTTTTTCCTGCAGGATCGACCGGCGCTGGCACGGGGTCGGGGCGAACAGGTCGCGCCGCTGGAACCGTTCCGGATCCTGTCCGGGTGCGCGCTGTTGTTGCACCACCCGGGGTTTGGGATTTCGACCGCCTGGGCGTACCAGCAATTGGGTCGGTTCCCCGAGGCGTTGAACGGTCGTCCGGGGCGGGCGGAGGCGCTGGCGGCCCAACTGACTGCGGGAGACCTCACGGGGGCCATGGCGGGCCTTTACAACTCGCTGGAGGCACCGGCGCTGGAGAAGTACCCCATTCTGCAGCTCTTCCAGGAGTCCTTCATCCGGCAGGGGGCGATCGGAACCCTCATGTCCGGCAGCGGTTCCACCACCTTCGCCCTGTTTTCCGATCTTGCCTCCGCACAGGCCGCAGTTGAGCCATTTCAGGCCGAATTCGGGGCAGAGGGGTGGACTCAGGTGGTGGGTTTGTGAATGTCGGTAAGGGAAACTTCCTTTAATCCCGAAAAATCGCCCTTGCTCCCAGGTCCTTTCTCCATAGACTGCGCGCTCCTTTTCGTAAGTTAGGAAGCCTTTTATGCGTCGTCCGAAGGGTATCAAGACCAAGAAGTCCGTGGCCAAGCGGTTCAAGATCACCGCAACCGGCAAGGTGCTGACGCGCCATGCCGGCAAACGCCATTTATTGTCCGGTAAGAGTGCGAAGCGTCGGCGCGCCCTCGGTGAGGTGAAAGAGGTTCACCCCAGCGATGTTTACAAGATCAAGGCGTGCCTGCCTTGGTCGCACTGAGCCAACGGCATCGAGCCTACATCTCCACCATCCACTGATTTACTGCCATGCGTGTAACCAACGCCGCCGCCTCGCGTAAGCGTCGCAAGAAAATGATCGAACGCGCTTCCGGATTCCGGATGCGCCGTTCCAAGCTCTACCGGTACGCCAAGGACGCCGTGTACCACGGTCTGGTGTACTCCTTTCGCGATCGCAAGACCAAGAAGCGCAACTACCGCGCCCTCTGGCAGATCCGGATCAACGCCGCCGCTCGCGCCGCCGGCACGACCTACAGCCGTTTCATGGAAGGTCTGAAGGCCGCCAAGTGCACCCTCGACCGCAAGGTTCTCGCCTTCATCGCCGCCACCGATACCGCGGCGTTTGGCGAACTCGTCAAGCTGTCCGTGGGAGCCCTGCAGGCCAAGGCAGCAGCCAAGGCCTGATTCGGACCGGCGGTGGGCCGGCACGGGTGCTTGTCAGGCCCCTGCTCGGACTCCGCACGCGTCAATCCAGAGCGGGCGTCCTCCCAGTGAGGCGCCCGCTTTTGCTTTTTATGATGGACCGTCGCGGTGCACAGGGTGTCGGGAGCGTTGAACCACCAAGCCATGAGCCTACTTATTGAACTGGAGGCCGTGAAGACCGGGGCCCTCGCCGTGTTCGCCGCGGCACAGGATCTCCCCGGGCTCGATCAGGCCAAGGGATCCATCCTCGGTGCCGACGGCCGATTCACCGCCCTGCTGAAGCAGATGGGCGCGCTTCCCAAGGAAGATCGACCCGCCATGGGCAAGGCGCTGAACGTTGCCAAGGTTGAAATTGAGGGTGCGTTGGCCTCCCGCCGCGCCGAACTCGAACTCAAGGCGGCGCTGCCCAAGGAACCCACCGATTTCACCTTGCCCGGCCGCCGTCGGGGGTTGGGCCGACTGCATCCGCTGACCCTGGTCACCGACGATATCATCCGGGCCTTCCGCAAACTGGGTTTTGCCGTGGCCGACGGTCCTGAGATTGAGGACGAGCGCCACTGTTTCGATGCCCTGAACACGCCGGCGGATCATCCGGCCCGCGATTCCCAGGACACCTTCTTCGTCGATGCCCCCGGGCGTCCATTGCTGCGGACGCACACCAGTTCGGTTCAGATCCGGGTGATGGAGAAGATGCCGCCACCGATCCGGATCGTGGTTCCCGGGCGGGTCTTTCGGCGCGACAACGCCGATGCCACGCACAACCCGACCTTCCATCAGATCGAAGGGTTGTACGTCGATCGCGGGGTAACCGTGGGGGATCTGAAGGGGACGGTGGAAGCGGTGTTCCGTGAAGTGCTCGGAAACGATGTGAAGCTCCGGTTCCGGCCGCATTACTTCAGCTATACCGAGCCCAGCCTCGAAATTGATTTTACCAACGCCCTCGTCCGGAAGCTCGGCAAGGAATGGCTCGAGATCGCCGGGTGCGGCATGGTGCATCCGCAGGTCTTCGAGAATCTCGGGTACGATCCCGAGGTCTGGAGTGGTTGGGCTTTCGGTTTCGGGATCGAACGGATCGCCATGCTTCGCTACGGCATCACCGACATCCGTTTGTTTTACGAGAACGACGTCCGCTTCCTCCGTCAGTTCTGATTTCCTCCAGCGGGTTTCCTCGTCTCCCCCGGCCATGGCCATCGAACGTAATTGCGCGACCCTGATGCTGAAGGCCCGTCGGGAGGGCGTTACCTTCGGGCGCTCGCTCATGCTCGGGCACCAGGGCCTGGGCCTGAACCGGGCCGGGTATGAGACGTTTCAGCGTCTGAGCGGCGCTGCCATCGAGACCCTCACGCCGGCTTATGCCGATGGCCTGTTCCGGTCCCTCGGGGCGAGCCAGGTGGATGTGATGGATTTCTCCGATTACGAAGGAGCCAACCTGCTGCATGACCTGAATCAGCCGATCCCCGACGTCCACCGCGCCGCCTTCGATGTCGTGGTGGACGGGGGAACGCTGGAACACGTCTTCAATTTCCCGGTCGCGATCCGCAACTGCATGGAAATGGTCCGTCCAGGCGGACGTTTCTTCTCGGCGACCATCCCCAACAATTGGTGCGGCCACGGCTTCTACCAGTTTTCGCCCGAACTCTTCTTCCGCGTCTTTTCTCCCGACAACGGCTATCGGGTCGAAGGGATGTACCTGGCGGAATTGGACGGGTCCCGCTGGTGGTCGATCCGCGATCCGGCCGAGGCGCGGTCCCGGGTGGAACTGGTCAACGATCGTCCGGTGTTCCTCCTGATCCAGGCCGTCCGCGACCGCGTTGTCCCCCTCTTTTCCCATACCCCCCAGCAGAGCGATTATGTCGCGGCCTGGACCGGGGCAGGGGCGGACGGATCCCGCGCGCTGTGGAAGGAACGGTTGCGGCGTCTCCCGCTGTTTCGGGCCCTGGACCGGATCCATCGGCATCGCCGCGAGCGTCGATGGGCATCCGTGGCCAACACCGATCTCTACACCCCATTCGATCCCGGCTTCCGACTCTGACGCGACGACTCCGGTCGCAGGCATCTGTTTCCCATGAAAGTCACTCTGAACTGGCTCAAGCAGTACGTCGATTTCACCTGGACTCCCGAGGAGTTGTCCGAGCGCCTGACCATGCTCGGACTCGAGGTGGAGGGCGTGCAGAAGCGTGCCGGTGATTTCGAGGGGATCGTGGTGGCGCAGGTGATCACCCGCGACAAGCACCCGAATGCCGACAAACTCTCGGTCTGCCGCGTTCACGACGGGACGGGCGAACGTCAGATCGTCTGTGGCGCGCAGAATTTCCAGGCCGGCGACAAGGTTCCCATGATCCTGCCCGGTGCCACGCTTCCGCCCAAACCGGGTGATACCCAGCCCTTCGTCATCAAGGTCGGCAAGATCCGGAGCGTCGAGTCGCACGGCATGCTGTGCTCCGCCGAGGAACTGGGGATTGACCCGGAATCCATCGGTCACCATCGCGAGGACGGGCTGTTGATCCTGCGGGCCGATGCCGCTCCCGGCCAATCCCTCGCCGAATACCTCGATCGCCCCGGAGCCGATGTGGTCTACGACCTGGAAATCACGCCCAACCGGCCCGATCTCAATTCAGTCATCGGCATTGCCCGTGAGATTGCCGCGCTGACCGGCAACCTCCTGCGAGTGCCAGCGGCCGAGTTGCCCTCACAAGGCGGCATCGCGGTGAGCGACCTGGTCGCCGTTCGGATGGAGGCGACCGATCTTTGCCCGCGCTACACCGCCCGCGTGCTTCGGGGGGTCAAGGTCGGCCCCAGCCCGGATTGGCTCCGCTCCCGGTTGGAACAGATCGGACTCCGGTCGATCAACAACGTCGTCGACGTGACCAACTTCGTCATGATCGAGACCGGCCAACCGTTGCACGTCTTCGATTATCATCTCGTGGGAAGTTCCGAGGCCGGGATTCCGACCGTGGTTGTGCGTCGCGCCGTTGCCGGAGAATCCTTCACCACCCTCGATGAAACGGTCCGGTCGCTCTCGGATTCGATGCTCCTCATTGCGGATCCCCAGAAGGGCATCGCCCTGGCGGGAATCATGGGAGGCCAGAACACCGAGATCCAGGCCAGCACCCAGGACGTCCTGCTGGAGAGTGCCTGGTTCCATCCGACGCACGTGCGTCGCACCAGCAAGCTCCTGGGTCTCCGGACCGATGCCAGCTATCGCTTCGAGCGCGGTGCCGACATTGGAGTCGCCGAGTACGCCAGTCGCCGGGCCGCCGCTTTGATTCTGGAACTCGCCGGGGGAACGGTCGCCGAGGGCGTCGTGGACGCCTATCCGACGCCCCCCGTGCCGCGGGAGATCGTTCTGCGCCATCGTCGGGTGCGGGAGGTTCTTGGGATCGAACTTCGCCCGGAAGAGATCGAGTATCACCTCCAGCAACTGGGACTCACGGTGGCCTCCCGCAAACCCCGGCCGGTCGCAGACGAGCAGGAACCGGAACCGGTCACGTTTCGGATCCCGAGTTTCCGTGTGGATCTGAAGCGCGAGATTGATCTGATCGAAGAGGTCGCGCGACTGCATGGCGTCGATCGCATTCCCTCGACCCCGCCGCGCGGTGCGCTCGGGCAGCATCCCTATGACGCGGTGCACGATGTGCTCATGGAAGTCCGCCGGTTGCTGGCGGGAATGGGTCTCTGCGAAGCCCAGGGTCAGACCCTCGTGAACGATACGGCCGCCCGTTGGGTGACGCCCCAGGTGGTCGCCCTGGCGAACCCCTTGAGCAGCGACATGAACGTGCTTCGACCCTCGCTGCTCCCCGGTCTGCTCGACACGCTTCGGCACAACCTTTCCCACCGGAGTGGGGACGTTCAATTGTTCGAACTCGGTCGCGTCTTCACTGCCACCGACGCCGGTCCGAAGGAAGGCTGGCGCCTGGCCATCGCCCTGACCGGAGCGCGGGCCCCGGCGTTCTGGGCGGGAGCCGATCGCGACGCCCGATGCGACCTCTACGATCTCAAGGGGATCCTGGAAGAGTTCCTCGAGTTGTTCGGCCTCCGCGGGGTCGCCTACGGACGGCGCGCCGAGCCGGATGCCCTCTTCCTGGAGTCGGCGACGGTGGCTCTCGGCGGGAAGCTTGAGCTCGGTCAACTGGGGCAGGTCCAGCCTGCGCTCGCCAAGCGTCATGATCTCCGGGATCCGGTCCTGCTGGCCGAGCTGAATCTGGATCTGCTGCTGGCGCGGAGAAACCCGGCCCGCTCGTTCAAGCCGTTGCCGGCCTTCCCGTCCACTTCCCGCGACGTGGCCATGATCGTGCCGGAAACCACCACGCACGAGGCCGTGCTTGTGGCCGTTCGCCAGGCCAAGCCTGCCAACCTCGAATCGGTGGATCTCTTCGATGTCTTCCGGGGTCGCCATGTGCCCGAGGGACAGAAGAGCGTGGCGTATTCGTTCACCTACCGCGGTGCGGATCGCACCCTGAAGGACGAGGAAGTCAACGCCGCCCATCAGCGGGTGGTCGAGGCCTTCAAAAACGTGCTTCAGGCGACGGTGCGCGAGTAGGTGCGGAGAATCGAGGGATCGATCCACCCGCCACCACGGCCAGCTTCACAAGGTCGGCCTAAGGCATTCTTGGGAGCGGCCCCATTCGTCGTCCCGGACCTGATCCCGCAGCGACGAGGCTTGCCCTGGGTGTGTCGAGTGCGATGGGAACGGCGGCTCGCCGATCCTGGGTGAGTGGGTGGGATAGCCGCGGAGAAGCGGAGAAGCGGAGGTCGGACAGGGCAGTCCTTTGGTCGAAGCCGGGAACGGAAGTGGCCTCCGGCGCGGGAGCGTCCTGGAGTGCGGGCAGCGTCAGCTGCCGCTTTGGTCGCGGGATCTACGCACGCCATCGACGTCTCCATGCCCCGGCCGGCCAGAAATCCTCACGCGAAAGCACGAAGCCGCGAAGATCGACGCCCCCCCAGCCGACGTGACGAGGCAAATCTCAAGCCGGACGCGACCCTCGCCCCCCCGCGCAGAAGTTCTCCTCCATGGAACGGGTTGCCGTTTCAACTCCGACAACGCCACAGCGGCAACGACCGGCCTAACCAGCAACTGGACGCTTGCCTAACCAGCAATTGGACGCAAAGCCTCTCCCGCGCGGCCTCGCGGCGTGCGCGCGGCGCTTGCGGACACGCCGGTGGTCTGCCTGCTGGGTCCGCGCCAGTGCGGCAAGACGACCCTCGCCCGGACGCTCGCCCCACGTTATGGCTACGTCACCTTCGACGATGCGGATGCCCTGGCCCTCGCCCGGTCGGACCCCAACGAATTTCTGGCGGCGCTGCCCGACCCCGTGATCCTCGACGAGATCCAGCGCGCACCCGAGCTCCTCCGCGCACTCAAACTCTCCGTGGACCGGAACCGCAGCCCGGGTCGCTTCCTGCTCACCGGTTCTGCCAATCTGCTGCTGCTACCCCGACCCAGGCGGACATCTCCGGCCTACGCCGCCTTGCCGCGCAATGTGGCGATGATTTCGCCGGTGGCGTGCTGATCCACGCCGGCACCCATTTGGTAACGCTCGGCGATCCACGTTTTCTCGCCGTGCCCTTGGCGAAACTGTGGGAAATCTAGTGGGATCGCCGCGGAGCAGCGGAATTCGGACAGGGCAGGCCTTTGATGCGGTAGCTGCCGAGGTCACGAGGCGGATCTCAAGCCGGGGCGACGTCGAGGCCCCCCAGACTCCGAACGGCGCTTCCATGGTATCCGATCGAGTGACCACACAAGCAACGCCCAAGCCCCCAAATCCAACCCGGGCGAAGACGGAAACTCCCACCGATTCAGGACGACGGTAGATCGATCCAAAGTTCCATTGGATAACGACCACTAAAAGCACCCACCCTGTTCACCCGGCACTCATCAAGGATCAGCACCGACTTGCCCGGCCCATGACGTGATGTCACGCCCCAGCCATGTCGATTCGGAACGGTCTTGCCGCGTGCCAACCCCCAATCACTCGTATTCGATCTGTCAATTGGATAGATCTGACCCCATTGCCTCTTTTTTCTCCAAGGAACGGATCGAAGAACCCTGAGTCGAAACCGACGCAATGGCCGCCAGAAGCAACCCCCTCCGGCGGTTTTTTGCATTCGCCATCCGCCGGTGGATTTAAAATCCGGCGAAAGAAGACGGATTTTACGCCGGAGGCGACACCTAATGCGGCTCCTCCTCCGACGATAGCCACATCCACCGCCAGAGCTGCGGTTCCAGCTCCAACGGTCGCTGTTGCAGATCCGCCGGCACTGGCTACAAGCACCCAGATTGCGGGTATAAAAGCCGGGCATAATCCGTCTGGATCGACCGCCCGGAGTGGCCCATTTCCAACAAACCCATACAGATTGACTCCACCCTCCTCCCCCAGCGGATCCCGGTTGACCCATCGTTGAGTCTGAGGATCGTAGAACCGGAAGCCGCAATAGTAGAAGCCGGTGGAAGCGTGGAGTTCCTTGCTGCTGAATCGATAGACGTTGGCGGTGGCGAGAGGGCCTGTCGCCGACACGCTGCGCCCGTAGGCGTCGTGGGTGTATCGGGTCTGGGTGCCCGAGTAGATCGAAGGGGAAAGGAAGGTAATGTTGCCTCCTCCGTCGGCATGGTAGAGCGCATGGGATGTCCACGCTCCTGAGCCGGATTGGTATCCGGAGGAACGGGCAAGGAGACCGCGGTGTCGTATTGGTAGCGATGCTCGTTCTGGAGCAGGTTGGTGTTGTTCCGGAACTCGGTGAGAGTGAGACGTCCCAGCGAGTCCCAGTCGTGGTTGATCTTTCCGCCGCCCGGCAGTTGCACCTGATCGATGAGGGCCCCGGCGAAGCCGGAGGCCCCGGGGGCAGCGGTGTAGCTGTACGTGAAGTTGCCGAGGGGTGGGGACAGGGTGCCCAACCGGCCGGCGGTGTCGTAGGTGTAGGCCTGCACCCAGTCCTGGCCGGAGTTCGAGTTCTGTCGGACCTGAAGGCTGCTTTGCCTGAATTGAGCAACCGGGTAGTTCCATCGGACCAGCGTATTGGCCCACGGCCCGGATTCCTCGGTCAGGCGGCCATTCGCGTTGGCGAAGCTGATCGTACCCAAGCCCGACTGAACAACCGAGGCGAGGCGGCTCTTGTCGTCGTAGGTGTAGGTGAGGTCGACCGTTGGTGCCGGATAGTCGATGAGGGTCAGGTTGCCCGAGGCGTCGTAGGTGTAGGCGGGGGATCCCGGGCTGGGATAGCTGATGGTTGAGACGATCCCGGCGGCATCGGTGATGCCGGTGAGGAACTTGCCAGCATCCATCTGCTGATCGTCATCGAAGCGGGTATAGGTGAAACGGGCGTACCGTCCGTCGGCGTCGCGAAGGTTCGAGAGGTACTTGTCGTTGTCATAAAAGAACTCCACGGCCTCCCCGTTCCGGTTGATCACCCGGCTAACCGCCTTGAGGTTTGAAAGAGCTGAAGTGGAGGGGACTGGACCTGCAAACTCAATGTGGCGGCCGCTGGGGAAGTGAAGCGTGACCGTTGCCGTGGCGATGTCGCGAACCAGCCAGGAACGATCCCGCGGGTGGGGCAGGCTGACGGTGGAGTCGCCTTGGCCGATCGCGGGATAGGAGTACTCTCGCCGTGCTCCTCGAAGATAGACTTCAGCCGTCTCGATCTGAAGGTCGGCTGAGGGGGTGGCATACATGAACCACGAACAACTCCAGGCCTCCGAGAGACTCAGGCTTCCTGGTCCGGTGACCCAGAGGTGGGAGTACGACTCCATGTACTGCTTGAAGAAGATCAATGGGATCAGGCCCGGACCGCGCGTGGGTTGGTGGATCAGTGGGCGGTCCTGAAGCTTGAGCGCGACGTGCGGTTGAGACGTCAGGCGGGAACCGCCGAGGAACTCCAGAGCTCCGATGCAGGAGGAGGAGTTGGAATCGCTGCCTTCTGCGCTGGCACACGGATCGTCCTCCGCACAGTCATTCCACAGAATGCCGTCGGCGATTCCCGATGGCTGGCAGTCCTGGTCGTCCGTGTCATCCGGCGGGCATGAGGTGGTGCGCCCGCGTGTGGCGCGTGCCAGGGCATCGGGAAGGAGGGTCCATCCGGCCAACTGCTCGCGGTCACCGATATAGATTCCTGAGGCCTCCTCCAGGAAGTCCTCGGACGGCACCCACAACCTGCGTTTGGCCCCGGGGTCAAAGATCAGATACGCGCTATCGCGGATTGCCAGGAGGGCGACAAAGTGTCCGTCACGGAAATGGGCCACACTGGGGACAGGCGCGGATGCAGTGTCTTGGACGGCGATGACAGGGAGACCGTGCGCGGTTGCGATCGACAGGAGTTCCGCTACCGAAAGTCCATCCGCGCCTGATCGGGAATCGAGGAGGCGCTGGCGGTCGTACTTCCAGCCGGCGTGGGTGGCGAGTTCATCCAACGCGAACACGCCACACTTGAAGGACATCCAAGGATAGCGCTGGGTGGCGACATGCTTCTGACGGGTCTTTTCCAGCATGGATGCCAGCAGGCCGCGGTCGAGTCCGCGGCCTTCGAGTCGGCGCAGAGCGCGCGCGAGTTCGTCGCTCTTCCCGGCAATGAGCAGGTGGCGGGCGGGCATAGAGCGAGGCCGCCTGGGTGAAGTGTGAGTGGGCTGAGGGATCGGCGACTCCCTCCAACTGGTTGAGGGTGGTCCGCCAATGGGCGATGGCGGTGTCGTAGTGGAGTCGATCCACATTCAACCGGGCCAGTTCATCGCGGACGGAGGGATTCCAAGGGGAGTCGGGCCAGTCGAGGAGGTATTTCTCCAGATCGAGCATGTGCTCCTTGATCATGGACTCCGTCGGTTCGGAACCGGGGCGCGCGGAGGTGCGCAGGCGGCTGCAGAGTTCCTCCAGGCGTTGGGT
>JBDNHZ010000454.1:0-3119 GCA_041688515.1 Verrucomicrobiota bacterium | reverse complement strand
TTGTGTCGCCGCCCAACTGATCGGGGGCTGTGTCAAGATGCGCCCGTCACCGGCGTTGACGGTGCAAGCACGCGGGATTATCCCGCCTCCATGCCGACGACCAGGACGGAGGGGTAGGGCCGATTGTCAGGCAGGATGGGGTCAGATCACCTCAAGACGACCCGGTAAAAACCGGTGTCACGGGCGGATCGAATCGGGTCGGATTCCGCAAACGTTCCGGTTCCGTCAGTCACCGGAAGATCTCCCAAGTCGATCCACACTCCGCGCAACCCGTCCGATGAATACTCCACGCCCGGCGACTGCCCAGGGGCGATGGGGATCGAGAACCGCAATCCGGCAGCCGTGAATTCCACGAGGGAAATGGCGGCGAGCGGTGGAGGCCCCGCCTGTCCGAAAACGTAAGCGGCTCCCGCGTTCGCCGCACCATTGTCCGTTGCAGAACCGTTGACCTGACGGGCACTGCTGGACTCACCCCGGGCCCCGATCACGATCGTGTCGCCGGAAATGGCCACGGAGCTCCCAAACTCATCTCTGGGATCAACGATGCCCGCCTTGATGTACGCCGCCTGGGTCCACGTCGCGCCCTCCCGGCTGAACAGGAATGCCGCGCCGGACCGGGATGCGCTTTCGTTGGTTCCATCGCCATTCACTCCGGTCGCATTGCTGGAATCGCCCATGGATCCAATGAGGATCTGGTCGCCCGAAAGGCCGAGGGAACTCCCGAAGAAATCTCCGAACTTTCCAGTGCCGGGTCCAAAGGACGCCCGTTCACTCCACTGGTTTCCTTCGCGGACATAGACGTAGGCGGCACCCTCTCTGCCAAAAATGGCGGGCTTGGAATCTGCACTCGGTGCCAAGACCACCAAGGTGTTGCCCGATAACGCGACTGCTTCTCCAAACTGGTCCGCGCTCCTGACGGTCGAGGCCTTGACGAAGGCTGCCTGGGTCCACGCGCCGGAGGACCGCACGAACACATAGGCGGCTCCGGAACCAGGCGCATTGTTGTTGGCCCCGTTGCCATTGATTCCAGTGGCATCGCTGTTCTCCTCGCGGGCACCGACCACCAGGGTATTGCCTTCAATCGCCACCGATTTCCCGAAGGCACCCCCGGCCCCAAAGGGTCCCCGGCGGTTGTTCGAAGCCTTCAGATAGGCCTGCTGACTCCACACGCCTGCTTCGCGGACAAACACGTAGGCGGCGCCTGCCTGGGCAATGCTGTTGTTGGTTCCGTCTCCCTGGACGCCCACCGCGTTGCTGTCCTCGCCGGGCGCTCCTACGAGAATGGTATCTCCCGACACCGCGACGGCCGCCCCGAACTCGTCGCTCACGCCGGCATTGGATGCCCGGAGGATCGCCTGCTCGGTCCATTGGCCATCTGAAAAAACAAACACGTAGGCTGCACCGGCCCCGCCGCTGATCCCATTGCCAGTGGGGGATTGGTACGGGGCGCCGATCACAATGGTGTTTCCTGAAATCGCAGCCGAGCGGCCGAACTCATCGCTGTTTCCCGCATTGGATGCCTTCAGGTAGGCCTGCTGTTTCCACTCCGAGGCGGATCGGATGAACACATAGGCGGCTCCGACTTTGAATTCGAGTCCAGTGATCACACCGGATTTGATTTCCTCTCCAGGCGCTCCCACGACCAGACGATCGCCTTCCACCGCCACAGCACTGCCAAACAGATTCCGGGTGCTGGCGTTGGCGGCCTTGAGGTAGGCCTGCTGAACCGGGATTTCTGCGGCGTTCAGGACCGCGTGGAGAAGGGCAGGCAGCACAACGGCGATCAGCAATGCTGCATTGAATCGGGAATGGAATGGTTTCATGGGTGGCGATGTTGTCGTTGCGCGTCAGCGGGTGGATCCCGGATTGCGCCCGGGGAACGTAGGAAACACTAACGATCTCCGGTGGGGTTCCTCAATGGGCATTTCGATCCCCACCGACTGTTTGTTCGCCAGCGTTAATGGAAGGCCGTTCGACGCCCCTGATCCTGATGACGCAACCTTGTGCCTACCCTCAGCGTTCGGTCAAAGGCCTCAGTGGTTTGCCGGGCCACCGTTGACGGACGCCGGCGACCATCCAGCAGGCCACAACCCGTTCGCGGCGACCCCCGTTCAGCACCCAGCCGATGAAGGTCGAACGCACGAACAGATCGTAGGTGAGCAAGGCGATGGCGATGGTCAGCGTGGAGACGAACGCCAGTTTGAGCGACCAATGCTGCGGCAGCTCGGCGATCGCAACCTGAAGCCAGACCACGATCGGCAGGTGGATCAGATACATCCAATAGGAAGAGTCGGCGACGTAACGAACCAACGCGTTGGGTCGTGGGCAAATTTTCTGGAAGACGCCGAGGGTCAGAAGCACGAGCGACCACAGGGTCAGGGCGTAACTCGAGGTATAGGCCACATGCGTGGCGACATAATAGGGATGGCCCGGGTCCCGTTCCCGATCGCCCAAGACGAGGTGCGATCCCTGAAGGATTCCTGTGGGAAGCGTCGCCAGGCTTTGGAAGCCACCTAGCAGACCGGCCCAGACATCGACCTCTCCGCGAAGGCTTGCTGAATCCATGATCCAGCCGGACACAACCAGGGGCCGCATTGCTGCATTGCGACGGGTTATCGAAAAGGATGGGATGGGATTCAGGTTCATAATCGAGTTGTTGGGTTGTGGACCAGACGGCCATGTCTGCGAACGGCTTGTTCCGTCGGTCACGCTCCCCTTCGCCCATAGGTGGTCCAACCCGTGTTCGAGGTGACAAAGTATTTCCAGGCTGACGCAGCTCTTGCGGCCTCGCTCCCGGTCGGTCGGTCGCATCTTGAGACTGCCCCGCCTGGGAGCGCGGGCCTCCTCGCCCGCTGCTGTGCACCCCAAGCCCGAGCGGTCCCACCCTGCAGAACCGCGCCCCAGGATTTGCCCGGCAAGGCTTGAGCACCGGCTTCTCGAATTGGGGGCAGTGTCCAGATGTACTTGGTCGGTCTGGGGGTTCTTCGCTACTTCCTGTGGTTGGGATATGATTGCGGACAGTCCCGTCCGTGAACGCCCTACGCGTCTTCCTCCAGGCACACGACACGGATTCGCCAAATCGAGCACCGCGATGCCTACTGCTCCTGCCTCACGAAATG
>JBDNHZ010000453.1:0-4512 GCA_041688515.1 Verrucomicrobiota bacterium | reverse complement strand
CAATCCGTCCCGCGCGGTATCGAGTTCCCCCGGCACACGGTCGGTCCGAACCTGATGCGGTTCGAAGATGGCACGGGCGGCAAAGTATTCCCGCTGGGAGATGGGATCGACCATGTGATCATGGCACTTGGCGCATCCCATGGTCACTCCGAGGAACGCCTGGAAGGTGTGCTTGACCGTGTCCTCCAGCCATTGCTCGCGAGAGAGCATCTTATAGTTCCTCACGAGATAACCCGTGGCCCGCAATGCTGCCGGATCCTCCGGGGCCATTTCGTCCGCCGCCAGCATCTCGGTGACCATCCGGTCGTAGGGTTTGTCTCCGTTTAGCGATTCGACAATCCAGTCGCGCCATCGCCAGATGTGCGGCTTCGAATCGCGCACTTGGTTGCCATCGGCCCACCCGGCCCAGTCGCTGTAACGCCAGACATCCATCCAGTGCCGGGCCCAGCGCTCGCCATGACGGGGATCCGCCAATAACCGATCCACCAACCGCTCATAGGCATCGGGAGCGGAATCCTCCAGAAACTGCCGCTGCTCGTCCGGGGTGGGGTTGAGCCCGATGAGATCCATGAACACCCGGCGCACCAGCACTTCCCGGGACGCCTCGGGTCGGGCGGTCAATCCCCGTTCGTGTCGCTCCTCGGACAGGAAGGCGTCGATCGGATTCTTTCCCGGCACCACCGCGTCCGACGGGACGGGTGGACGCACGACGGGTTGAAATGGCTGCCAACGGTAGCTTGCCAGGTAACGGCTAAAGCCGGACGCCTTTACCGCGAGCGTTTCCAACTCGGCCGGGCTGGGGGTGTCCTTCGCCTCGCCTGGGTTGTGTCCCAGCAACAATTCCGACTGATTGGCCACGCCATCTCCATCGGAGTCCTCCTCCGCCACCGTCGCCAACCGGGCCGTCAAATCGGGACGCTTGGCTCCGTCCTTGGCCTCCCCGGCGATCTGACGCAGGCGGTCACCGAACGGGTTGTGGGGAAACTCATCGAGCGACTCCGGCATCTTGCGATCGCTGGGCAGATGACAGGTGCGACACTGGGCGAGGGAGCGGGAGAGGAACCGGTCGTAATGCCGCTCCAAGGCGGCGCGATTGGCCGGGGTCGCTCCTGCCGGTGCCCAGGAAAATCCCATGCACGCCGCCAGCAGCAGCCCGCGCAGCAACCGGAAATGGACGAGGGAAATCATGGAAAAGCCCGATCATCAGACACCGTGCGACGGGTGGCGGCAAGCCGGGCGTTAATGAGAAGACGCGCGCGGGCGCACCTTGACGCTGCCACCACACGACTGGGATCCGCCTCCTCACGTCGGCAGCTACGGACGGGGCGGCGGGGTAGCTGCCGAGGGAACGAGGCGGACCTCAGACGAGGCGAGGCGCGGGGGAACCCGCCTCCTCACGTCGGCAGCTACTCAGGTTTGTGTCGCCGCCCAACTGATCGGGGGCAGTGTCAAAATGCGCCCGACGCGCGCTCCTCCCGGGGCCGCGGGCGTCCCCGCCCGCCCCTTCCAGGCTGGCGAACCCGGCGACGGTTCCGGATACTTCCCGCATGTACCCCCTGTCCCCATGGATCGGACTCCTTCGATTCGCCGCGGGTTGCACCCTCGCCGGGTGGGTCGCGATCGCCACTGCCGCCAGCCCAGCGCCGACCAATCAATGGGACGCGGAAGTCGCGGCCTTCCGAAAGGCAGACATCGCCAATCCGCCGCCGCCCGCGCCGATCCTTTTCACGGGGAGTTCCTCCGTCCGACTGTGGACCAATCTTGCCGCGGCCTTTCCCGGTCGGCCGCTGCTCAACCGCGGGATCGGCGGCTCGCACCTGTCCGATGTGAACCATCACTTCGAGCGCTTGATCGGGCAGTATTCGCCTTCGGTGGTGCTGGTGTACGCGGGAGACAACGACATCGCCGCCGGCAAGGCGCCGGAGACGGTGGCGTCTGATTTCGCCGCATTCCGGGAGACGCTCCGCAGTCGATTTCCCACCGCCCGCGGGGCGTACATCGCCATCAAGCCGAGCCCCAGCCGGATGAAATACTGGGAAGGTCAACAAGAGGCCAATCGTCGGATCGCCGCCCTGATCCAGGCGGATCCCAACTGGAAGTATCTCGACACCTTCAAGGCGGTGCTCGGTGTCGATGGCAAGCCGGATCCCGCCTGCTTCTTACCCGACAACCTCCACCTCAATGCGGAAGGTTACCGTCGATGGACCGCGGTGATCGGCCCCTGGTTGGACGCTGTCGGTCCGCGCTGGCCGACGCCCGTCATCCCCGACCGCGCGGCAACTCGTCCATGAACTGAACGCGCAGGCGGGGCTTCTCTTCCGCCAACGGATTCAACGACTCCAATTCCCGGATGGCAGGCTGACCGCGCAACCAGGCCGCAACGGACAACACGCTGGCACCCACCGTCAGCAACACGCCCGCCGCGACGAAGCGCATCCAACCACCGCGGCCCAACACGGCCCAGACGGCCACCGCCAGCAACAGCAGATCGACCACGATGGCTCCGGCCAGCGCCCAGCGGGGGAACGGATGCGTCGCAGGTGGATCGGCGGGAGGCTCGGGGATCACCAACTCACTGCCATCGGTCCCCCTCAGCAACAACTGCACGCCGGCAGGGTCGGCACCGACCGGATCTCCCTTCGGAGATCGATCGTGCGACCCGTTCAACAGACTTTGCAAACCTCGACCCAACACCGGCTTCGACATGGGGGCGGGAGCTTTGGCCCGAACCGGCCCGCCGACAACTGCGAAGTCCAACCGGGAGCACCCCTTCCGGGGCCGCGGGCGTCCTCGTCCGCCTTTTCCTTGGACGAGCTCCGCGAGTCCGAAACCCCGGAAGCCGGTGATGGGGAATCCGGAGCGGTCGGGTGTCCGAAGACCTGGCCTCTACGCCGGAGGCGTTTCAGCGATGAGCCCGGGGTGGCGCTTCGCTGACCCCGGGCTAATGGCTTCCATCCCTCCGGGATAAAGACCCCCTCCCGGGACCGCGGGCGTCCTCGTCCGCCTCTTGTCCCCTTAATCCTCGACGGCAAAGCCCACCTTGATGGTCACCTGCCAGTGCTGGATTTTTCCCTTCTCAATGCTTCCGCGGGTTTCGATCACCTCGAACCAGCGCAGGTTCTTGACGGTCTTGTTGGCGCGTTTGATGGCTCCGTCCACTGCATCCTCCACCGAGGTCGTCGACGTTCCGGTGAGTTCAATCAACTTGTAGACATGGTCTTTCATCGGGGACCCATTCTATCGGGCCAGCAACTTCCGGAATATGGGGTCCAACCCGGTCTCCCGTTCCGCTCGGAGCGATCCCCTAACGGTGCAGTTCCCAGAGGATGCGCAATCCTTCCAGGGTCAGGTTCGGGCGCACGGCCGTGATCTCGGGCAGGCCTTGCGCCATGAAGGCCGCATAACCTCCGGTGGCAACCACCGGCAATTGGCGCACCTTCAGTTCCGTCCGCAATTCCCGGATCAATTCCCGTACCAATCCCCGGTACCCGTAAACCGCTCCCACCAACATCGCTTCCCGCGTGTTGCGTCCGATGACCGCCCGGGGTTCGTGGATCCGGATCCGCGGCAGCAGCGCGGTCTTCTCGTGCAGGTACTCCGTCATGGAAGCAAGGCCGGGCGCGATGATTCCGCCCACGTAGGCACCTTCCCGGGAGACCACATCGAAGGTCACCGCCGTCCCGAAATCCACCACCACCGACGGAGCCCCGAAGTGCCGGTGCACCGCAATGGCATTGGCCAGACGATCCTGTCCGATCGTCTTCGGCCGGGGATAATCGAGGGCAACCCCACGCAGGGTCGCCGGCGTCAGCGCGAGGGCCGGACGCCCGGTCAACTCGGTCACGATCGCCTGAGCCGGTGCGCTGGCCGCGGGAACGACCGAGGCCATCACGGATCCCTCGATCTTGCGTCGGCCGATGAAGGAACGAACGGCCGACAACCCGTCGCCGGACCGGATCTGAACCGTGGGAATGTCGCGGGTGCGCCCGATGGCCTCTCCGTCGGCGAGACCGACGTGGGTGTGGGTATTGCCGATGTCGAGCAGGAGGATCACGGGGCCTTCTCCTGGGTGACATCGCCGCCGATGATCCGTTCGATGGTCCCGAACTCGGTTCGGACCAACAACGCGCCGTCCTCATCCAGGGCCTCCGCGCGGCCGGTGACACGCCGGTCGCCGATGTGGATCACCACCCGCCGCCCCAGCGTCGAGCAGCGCCGCATCCAGTCATCGCCGATCTCGTGGAAATCCCCATCCCCCAGCCGTTGGTAGAGGTGATCCAACTCGCGGAGGACGGTCGTCGCCAGCGAGGCACGATCCACGACCCGGCCCAACTCGGAACGGAGAGACGTGGCTACTGCCTGAAGTTCGGGCGGCAACTCCGCCGGATCCACGTTCACATCGATGCCGATCCCCAGGGTCGCATGGCGAATCCGATCCAGTTCCGCGCCCAGTTCGAGGAGGATCCCCGCCACCTTCTTCTGGCCAAACATGATGTCATTCGGCCATTTGAT
>JBDNHZ010000056.1:0-4884 GCA_041688515.1 Verrucomicrobiota bacterium | reverse complement strand
TGCCGCCACTGACATCCACGCCCGTGCTGGCCAGCACCAGTTTGACGGTGTGACTGCCGGAGTTCCCGGATACCACCCAGCGTTCCAATCGCGTCACCCACACCGGCGATTCCCCCGTCAGAATCCGCATTCCCACCCAGCCGGTATAATCGTTGCGGACCGTGGTTGATGGACGGGCCGAGGTCACCCAGTGCGTGCCCGCCGCCGAAGCGTTGGTCACCGATTCCCATCGGCACAACCATCCGTCGTAGGCGAAGCGACTGTCGTCGGTCAGCGTCCAGGACGGAACCTGTGGGTTGCCACTGTAACTCACCCGCCGGATCAGCCGACCCATCCAATCGTAGGTGTACTCGATCTTGCGGCCCGGGATGCCTGCCGTGTAAGCGTTCGAACTGGTCGCTGCGGAAACGAGCCGGTTTTCGCCGTCCCAGGTGTAGGTCCAACGACCGTCCCCTGTCTGGTTCCCATCCAGATCGTAGCCGTAGCTCTCCGACTGCGGAGGCAGGTACAACTTCCGATCGGGAACCACGTCGCCGTTGGCCAAAGACACATCCACTTTCTGCCACGCAGCCCCGGTGCCTGCAACGCTCCATTCCGAACGAAAGCGTCCTCCCTGTCGGGTTGCGGACGATCCGTTCACGGTCACTGTGGTCGCGGGCGTCGCGGAACACGACACTTCCAGGTAGCGATGATTGGTCCGGGAGGGGTACTGGTTCAGGTAATTCCGCACGTACGATTCGCTCCGCAGATCAATTCCGGCGCTGCTCCCGCCGCTGGCGGCCTCGGTCCGATTGCCGATGTCGTCGTAGGCGTACCCGAACTGTTGTCCGGCGATGGGGGTGCCATCGGCTTGGTGACGATTCCTGGAAACGACCTGACCAAGGGCGTCGTACGTGTAGGCCCAGTAGGTTCCATCGCCCCCTTTCTCCCCATGGAAAAATCAAATAATCAACCTTGCAGATCTGACCCCATTGCCTCTACCACCGGCTTTGCCATCGACACTCACGGGAACTTGACTAGAAACGTCCTGTCATGAATCCGCGTTGGCCGCTCCTCCTGCTTGGCTGCTTCTGGTTTTCAACCGTCGGCCTGCCGGCACAAGCCCAGACCCTCCCGGCGATCTTCCCCGACGAAGACCCGCTGACGCCCGCCGATTACCGGCTCGTCTGGCCCGCGTCACCCGGCCAGCGCTACGAAGTCCGGCAATCCACCGACCTCCGGACGTGGACCGTGGTTCCGGGCTTTCCGGCCACCGCTGACGGCCCGGCCCAACAACTGCCCTTCACCGTCGGCAGCGCGCCCCAGTTCTTCCAGGTCGTGCCGATTGATGAGCAGCCGCCCGCCCTTGCCAACCAGTTCCCATCCGCCGGTGGTTTCGCCATTCGCCGCTCGACCAGTCTGACGGTTGCACTCACCGACGTCACGGGCGTTGATCCGGCCTCGCTTCAACTCACCGTGGGCGCTCTCGCTCCCGCCGTCATGGGCGATCCCCGGCTCACGTTCACCAACGGAGTGCTGACCTTCACCCCGGCCGAAAACACCTCGCTGGGAATCTTCGGTGCGACCGTGCCCGCCACGCTCCTCGCGGCCGACGTGCTGGGCAACCGCGGCACCAACACCTGGAGCTTCACCCTCGAACTGGAACCGCAGGTCGTCCCCAACCTCTTCGTCTTCGGTTCGCTGCCGGCTCAGGCCAGCGGTCAGCGCATCGGCGACATCCCCACCGCCGTCTTGGCCAAACGCGTTGGTCCAGTCCTCCAGAATGCCGATCCGCCGTGGACGCTGGAATCCGTGCAGCCCGACCGCCTGGTGTTGGCCTACAAGCAGGCCGCTCCCGCCTTCGCCGCCGGCACCTACGTGTGCAACCTCACCCCGGCCACCACCGACGAAATCTTCTATCGCAAGATCACCTCCGTAAGCGACGACGCGGCGGGCCGGCTGACGCTCGTCACCGTGGACGTGCCGCTGGAGGAGATGATCGAGGAAGGTTCCGTGGCCCTCTCCGGCGACTCGGTGATTCTGGAGACGACCGCCACCGGCCTCATTGCGCGGGCGTTTCAGGTGGATGGCAGCGTCACGTTTCCGCGCGTCGGCTGGTCGCTGGATGGAACGAAGTTCACGCTCAAGGCCTCCGACACCGACTTTGACCTGGTGCGCTTCACGGCGGAGGAACTGCACTGGTGGCTGACCCCGCGGCTGCAAGCCGGCTTGGAAATCAAAGCTTGGCGGCTCAAGCGGTTCGAGGCCATCGCCTCCGGCAAGATAAATTTAGCGTCGGTCGCACAGGTGGACTTCCTGCTAGACGGAATCGCGCACGAAAGAACCCTCTTCGACCTGCCGGAAGCGGCGGAGCCCAAGCATCATCTCCTGTTGGGTTTCATCGGCATCCCGCCTTTGGCCGTGCCGGTTTACGCCTCGTTGGGCTTCGACGTGAAGCTCAAGGCGAGGGCGGAAGCCAAGGCCAATCTAAACTTCCGCTGGGGAATGCGGCAGGAAGTGGATTCGGCCTTCGGGGTCGCCTACACCGCGCCCGATGTGCGCTGGGTGCGTGAGTTCCGGTTTGCGGGACCCGAGGTCGTGCCTTTTGTGGCAGGCATCAATGTCGAAGGCTCCTTCAAACTCTCGCTGGAACCGACGCTGGAGTTCCTGGTTTACGGCCTGGCTGGCGTCTCTGTCGGGATCAGCCCGAGCGCGGGCGTGGTTTTCGAGGGCGGCACCACCGCGCCATTGAGTGGCCGCTTGAAGGCAGACGTTGACCTCGAACTCGGTCTTGCGGGTCCGGCGCTGGCCTGGATCAAGCCCCGCCCCGAGCTCAGCCTGAACCTGTGGAACGACCAGTGGCATCTGTTCCCGAAACCCGCAGTCATCGCGTTCACCGCCCATCCGGCCAGCCAGACGGTCAACGCCGGTGCCTCCGCCCAGTTCACCTGCTCGGTGGCCACGACTGAGACCCCGGCATACCAGTGGTTTTACCAGGGGGTGCCGCTGCCCGGCGAGCGGGGGCGGACGCTGTTCCTGCCGCGGGTCAGGCCCGGGCATGCCGGGCAGTATCACGTCCGGGCGACGGCGGGTGGAGCAAGCGCCGAGTCGGAACGGGCCACCCTCACCGTGCGCGCCGCCGCCCCGCCGCCGGCGGGCATTCCCGCGGGCATGGCCTACATCCCGGCCGGTCGGTTCGAGATGGGGGACACGTTCAACGAAGGACCCCTCTACGAGCGTCCGGTGCATACGGTGCAGGTGAGCGCGTTTTACATGGACAAATACGAGGTGACGAAGGGGTTGTGGGATGAGGTTTACAGTTGGGCGCTCACGCACGGCTACCGCTTTGACAATGCCGGCTCGGGCAAGGCCGCCAACCACCCGGTCCACAGCATCGACTGGTATGACATGGTGAAATGGTGCAACGCGCGCTCGGAGAAGGCGGGGCTGACCCCGAGCTACTACACCGACGCCGGGCAGACCACGGTGTATCGCACGGGGCAGGTGAACGTGCAGAATGGCGGGGTGAAGTGGAACGCGGGCTACCGGCTGCCGACGGAGGCGGAGTGGGAGAAGGCGGCACGGGGCGGTTTGGATGGGCGGCGGTTCCCGTGGGGCGACACGATTTCGCACGTTCAGGCGAACTACTACGGCTTGCCGGCATCCTCGGGCGGCTTTCCCTTCGGCTATCATCCGACCTACGCCACGGGCGGCTTTCCCTACACGAGTCCGGTGGGTTCGTTTGCAGCCAACGGCTACGGGCTTTACGACATGACTGGGAATGTTTTTGAATGGTGTTGGGATTGGTATGGGGCTTACGGCAGCGCTTCGCAAACCGATCCGCGTGGCCCTGCGACAGGCTCGTACCGCGTGATCCGCGGGGGCGGTTGGGGCGACTACGCGATCGACTGCCGGTCGGCGTTCCGCGGCGGCTACATCCCGGACTACAGGTTCGGCATTATTGGGTTCCGCGTGGTTCTGGCCCCAAGTCAGTAAGAGCTAAAGCAGAACAGGCAAGCGGAGTGGCCGGCAGTGGTCGAAGCGGAGCGAGGGACGAGCGGAGATTGACCGCTGCGGGCCACGGAGCGGGTCTTGAGATGAGTGTCCGAACGTAAAAACAAAAGCCCCGCGCAGCGGTCGAATTTTTAAAAACTGGTCTTTGCGTGTGCAGCCCCGATGCAACTGAAGCTGTTCACCGCGGAGCGTCAAAAGCAAATTCCTATCAGTACTTGCGCCAGCGCTATAGCCAACCCGACTTGCAGAACCGCTTTCCGAATGGCCTATGAGGTTCTTCGTCCTTAAAAATCCAAACGCGGGTCAAGGGGCAGCGGTTACGGATTTCCTGCCTGTGGACGGTTCGCGAACCGGGGAAGCGCCCCGCTGTCTTGTTTGCGGAAAGTATCTCGGCATGTTGCCGCTGCTCCAGCCAGTGTCCGTTGAACTGGAGACTTGGGGAACGGACTTCGGCGACATTGCTTTTGGGCCAGGTGTCTGGGGCGCTTCAAAGGGAAGCTTTCATTGCCGCTCGCAAGAGCTTCACAGCGGCCAGCCAGCGCATCCCGACCATGATTCCGTTTCGCAAAGTCCGGATGAATTGCGCGGTCAACTGAACGGCCACCGGCATCAGGCTTTGTATGAAGGCCACCTTTGCGCCGTTGGCTTTGGCCCTCGTTTCCAGGATCTCCATCGCTTCTTCCCACTTCCGCTCCACCTTCTCCTCCCGAGTGCCTTCGTCGGTCCCCAACCGGTTCCTCAGGAGCACCTCCAGATTGTGGGTCAGAGCCAGGAAGTTGGAGTGGATCTCCCGGGCCACTTCCCCGACGGCCCACGCCTTGGTCTCCCCCAGTTTGTTCTTGGCCGTGTCGAAGACCTTCTCGATCCGCCATCGCAACAGATAGATCACAG
>JBDNHZ010000452.1:0-12822 GCA_041688515.1 Verrucomicrobiota bacterium | reverse complement strand
CAGCTACCACGGAGATCCGCCTCGTCACCTCGGCAGCTACCACGGAGATCCGCCTCGTCACCTCGGCAGCTACCATGGAGATCCGCCTCGTCACCTCGGCAGCTACCACGGAGATCCGCGTCGTCACCTCGGCAGCTACCATGGAAATCCGCCTCGTCACCTACTCGTCGCTGGCGGAGAGGCTTGGAAGTTGATAGACGCTCTCCGCATGAGACGGGAGCGACACCCCAGGAAACCAGCCGACATTCGGCGTGCCTTCACGCTGATCGAGTTGCTGGTGGTCATTGCCATCATTGCCATTCTGGCGTCGATGCTCCTTCCCGCCCTGGGCAAGGCCAAGGCCAAGGCGCAGGGAGTGTTCTGCCTGAACAACACCAAGCAACTCGCGATCGCCACCCACCTGTACACTGGCGACCATCAGGAGTGGCTGCCTCCCATCCAGCAGCGCGTGAGCGGCGGGGAAGTCAGTTGGCGTCCCGCTCTCTACCGGTACCTCGGCTCCAGTCCGAGGGCCTATGATTGTCCCACGGAGAAGGACGAATCCTACGCCGCCGCCCGTCCGGCCGGGATGAAGAAGGGAGCCGGGAACCGGTCGGTGCTTGGGCAGATGGTTGATGCCGAGATGGACATCCCCAGCGGGATCGGGGCCGTGAATGTGCACTGGACGATTGGTGGGGCGAATCCGCCTTTCGGTCGGCCCAAGGGTTACGAGGACAACCTCGCCCGCTGGGGAACGATTGAGGCTCCCAGTCAGTTGATCCTCTTTGCCGACGGCCACAGCGACGTGAACGGCGTGTGGCTGCGGGATCGCTGGTGGATCTGGAAGGAGTTGGGCAACGCCAATTCGTCGGGATTCAACCGCGTGGCCCAGGGCGACAAGGGAGCGGTACGGCACCAACGGAAATCCAACCACGCGTTTGCCGACGGCCACGGCGAGTTGCTCGATCCGGGTCGTATTCCCTGCAACACCAACGCCTGCTGGTGGTCGGTCCGCGCCGATCCGCATTGATCCCGATGCGTCGCCAGAACTTCAAATGGATCGGGGTCGGCCTTCTCTTTCTGGCCGCAGGCTGGCGCGTCTGGATGGCGTTGAGGCCGGATCCGGGCGTGTCCGAGCGGGCCTGGTTTTACGATCTCAGCGAGAAAAAGCTGTTCGTGGCCCAGCGCGGATCGGTCCCCCCGATCCGTGGAATCAACAACACGGAAGAAGATGGGGTTCGCGCGGTGGTGGTGGCTCCGCCGGGGAAGTGCGATGACCCCGCCGCCCGTCGGATCGCCTATCTGGAGACCAATGCCCCGGAACTGAAGCAGTCGCTCGATGCCGCACGGGCTTCCGGGACGGTTCCCAACCTGAGCCGCGGACAGGCCCAGTCGCTACGCTTGGTCCGACGTCCCACCGATGCCACCTGGGTCTCGCTCGCCTCGCCCGAGGGCGAGGCCATCGTTTCCGAGTGGGCCGTGCCCGGCCCGGACGGCATGAGCCCGGCCGTCTGTACGCCGTGAATTTGAGTGATTCCGGTCTGAATTTTCTCAGCAACCCACCCATATTCTATGAATCGAATGAAATACTGGATCGGACTGGCCCTCTTCGGGCTGATGACCGCCGCACAGGCGCAGACGCCGACGGTCGAGTTGAACCACCACGCCTACCTTCCGGGCGAGGCCATCGAGGCTTCGTTCTCCGGGGGCCCTGCCAACGCCAAGGATTGGATCGGAGTCTATCCCGAGGGAGTAACGCCCGGTTCCCAGGCCTCGACGACCTGGCGCTATGTGGACGGCGGCACTGCCGGCAATGCAGGGCTGAGCGCGGGTTCAGTAACGTATCCCAACGGGCTTGCCTTCGCAGGTTCCTGGACCGCCTTTCTGTTGCTCAATGACGGATACGATGTGCTGGCCCAATCGACCTTCACCGTGGTCGAGTCCACCAGCCCGGTGGTTCGCCGAGACAAAGCGAGCTACCTGCCCGGCGAGGCCATCGCGATCACGTTCACCAACGGTCCGGCCAACGCGAAGGACTGGGTCGCCTTCTATCCCGAGGGCGTGACGCCGGGTTCCCAGAACTCGACGCTCTGGCGTTATGTCGACGGCACCACGTCCGGCAATACCGGCCTGTCGTCGGGGACCCTCCCGTTCGCCAGTGGGCTCACCACCGTCGGCCGTTATGTGGCCTACCTGCTTTCCAACGACGGATACGACATCCTCGCCAGCGAACCCGTGTTGGTTGCGGCTCCGGTCAATGCCGCTCCCCAGCTCATCGGATCGGATCCCGCCGACGGTTCGACCAACGGAACTCCGGTCGCGGCCTTCGTCGCCACCGTGCTCTCGGGATCGGGCAGCGTGAATGCCGCCGGGGTGCAGCTTCAGTTTGATGGAGTGCCGGTGACGCCCACGGTCGAAGTGCAGGCCGATCGCTCGATCATCCGGTACACCGGAACCACCCTGTTGCCGGTGGGCTCGCCGCACACGCTTCGGCTCGTTGCCGGGAACAGCATCGGGTTGAAGGTCACCAACGAGATCCGCTATAGCGTCGGTTCCTACTCCAACCTGGTTCTACCCGCGCCGATCTACCTCGAGACCTTTGACTCGGTCGCCGAGGGAAGCCTCCCCGCAGGCTGGATCGGGCGGACCTATTCCGACGTGCTCAATGAGGAGATCGACTTCGGTAACCTCGACAGTGCCGCCTACAAGGGCTGGACCGTGGTGGAAGCCAGCCGCTTCACCGGCACGTTTGTGACCTATAGCGATCCGGCGAACCCCGCGGCGTGGGGTGCTGACTACCAGCGCGTCCTCCGCGTCGGACCCCGGATCGTGGCCAACGGCGCCCAGGTCCGGGAGTTGGCCACCGGCCGCATGCTGTTCGGAAACTCCGGTTACCGGAATGGCCGGAACCAGGTGATGTTCCTCGAAACCTCCGACTTCAACCTGACCGGAAAGACCGATGTCCACGTAGCCTTCCATGCGCTCTGGGAGCAGAATCAGGACAGCATCGGGGCGGTGGAGTATTCCATCAATGGCGGTACCCAGTGGATGCCGGTGGTCTATTACATCGCGGGCGGCGATGTCGTCCGCCTTGAAGACGGTGCGATCGATGCCGAAGCAACCCTCACCACCGAGCGTGGAGCGCTGGCGCGTTACACCGACGACGTTGGCAACGATCTCGGCGGAACTTATGGGGCCTTCATCGGTGCCCCGGTTTCGCCGGCGCTCGCCCCGTTCATCGAAGCGCGCATTGATGACAGCGCCACGGATGGCAAGCGGATCGAGGTCCGCCGTCTGCCTGCCGCCGATGGGCAGACCCGGGTCCGCTTCCGCTTCGCCCATGCGGGTACGGACAGTTGGTACTTTGGCCTCGATCAACTGGGCCTGTACTCGATCCCCGCGACGACGGGGGAAGCTCCGTCGTTGGCCGCAACCATGGAAGCGGGTGGCCTGCGTCTCACCTGGCCGGCCACGGCCGGCTTTGTGCTGGAGCAGCGGTCTGAGGCCACCACCGGCGGCTGGAGCCCAGTCCCGGCCGTCTCGGGCAACAGCGCCTTGGTCCCGGTGACCGGCGACCGCCAGTGGTTCCGCTTGAACCGGCCTTGAATTCGCCGACAGGCCTCACGGACGGCTACCCACCGTGAGGGCCATGCCCGTCCGACCCGACTGGGCGCGTCCGGAGACCGCATTGGTGCCTCCGCGACCGCCCAGGCCGGTGAGGCCGACAATATAAAAGCTCCCTTGGCCGAGAAAATCCCCGTCGATCCCGTCGCCATTCGAGTCGATATAATCTCCCGGGTAATCCTCTTCCAGGGGACCGCCCGGGCTTCCCATCAAACGGAAAAACCCGCTTTCGGAGTCCGTCGGAATGGTCAGGCGATATTGTCCGCCTGATTTCGTTGCGGCCTCACGGATCGGGCGCCAGGCAGGGATCCCTATGCTGGAGGCGGACGATTCCACCCGGTATCCGATGTCATTCGCCGGCCAAGTGACTTCCATTTGATTGCCGCGTGGCACCAGACGGATCTGGGGTCCAATGCCGGCCATCAGTGGTGGAAGGCATGCAATCGATGTTACGGTGATTACTACAAGACTAGAGAGTGTAAGGAAAAAAGGCTGTTTTCACGGATTCGGCGAATGAACCGGGTTCACCCCATCCACGGCAAGCCGAAAGGCCGAAAGACCGTTTGCCGCGCCCATCTTCAATCAACCCGTGACCACCACCTTCAACGACTCCGGGGTCGGTTGTGCGGCCAGGGCCATCGCCTCGGCGGTGGCCGCCAAGGGGAAGGAATGGGTGACCAACGCCCGCACGTCGAGCTCACGACGGAACACCCGACGGGCGACTTCCTTCTGGAGGGTGAAATCGGAGGAATAACTTCCGGCCAGAGTCTTCTCCTCCACGCACACCACTCCCAGATCCACGGGGGTTGTCCGGCCACGAACGGTGTGGGCGAAGAGCAGGGTGGTGCCGCCGCCGCGCAATGCCGCCTGACTCTGGGCCACGACGGCATCCGATGGGACGGCAATCACCGCCGCGTCGAGTCCTCGTCCACCGGTCAGCCGGCGTAGGTCCTCGACCATCTCCGGACGGGCGGCATCCCGTGTGCGCCAGGCTCCCCATTTCCGGGCAAGCACCAGGCGATGGGGCAGGAGATCGGTCGCCACTACGCGGATTCCCTGCAAACTCAGAAGGCGGGTGAAGAGCAGTCCGATCGGTCCTTGGCCCGCCACCAGAGCGACGTCCCCTGGCAGGAGCGGCAGCATCCGGACGGCCTTGAGCACCGTGTTGACCGGCTCCAGCAGGGCTCCTTCGATGAAGGTCGATTTCGCCGGGATCTTCACCACGCCCGGGAGACAGAACGGCATCACGCGAACGTACTCGGCATAACCACCGCCGGCCGGTTCGAATCCGCCGGTCACTCCGGTCTGCTGGTAGGTTGCGCATTGGGCAAAGGCGCGGTGCCGACAGAAGTGGCAGTCCATGCAGGGGACGTGATGATGCAGCGCCACCCGTTGTCCTACCCGGAACCCCCGGGCGGTGGCTCCGACCTTCACGATGGTCCCGCTGGTTTCATGCCCGAAGATGCGCGGAGGCGGGACGGTGCCCTGGCGGATCTTCTTGATGTCGGTCGGGCAGACGCCACAGACGGCCACCTGGACCAGGATCTCGCTGGCCCGGATCCGCGGCACGTCGACGGTTTCCACCCGGAGATCGTCGATGCCCCGATAGACGACCGCCCGCATCGACCTTGGAATCATGGAGGCAATGTCTGCCGAAGCCCGGTGAAAGGGCAAGCGGGGCAAGAGAGTCTCCCTCGGGTAGCTGCCGAGGTGACGAGGCGCATTCTGGGTGAGTGGGGAACGTTCACGGACTCGCGGAGCTCGTCCAAAGTTCAGAGTCCCTTCCCGTCGTTCGAGATGGCGCGCATGCCCGGGGTTGCCAGTTGGCGGTTGCGCCCGGAGAATGCGCGGGTGCAACGACCGATCGTGATCCTCTCGCCCCTGCTGCCGCCGATGCGGGGAGGCCTGGCGGACCACACCTTGCTTCTGGCCAAACATCTTTCTGCCAGCCGTCCGGTGGCGGTGTTGTCGTCGCGGGATGTCTACACCAACGCCCCCTTCCCGGTGCGTGCCACCGTCCACGACTGGGAAGACTCGGCGGAGTTGGAGTTGGAGTTGGCGGCGACCCCTTCTGACGCGTTGCTGGTCTGGCAGTACGTGCCGCATATGTACGGTCGCGGCGGGGTCAACCGGAAGCTGCCGGTCCTGTGGCGCAAACTGAAGCGCGAGGGACGCAAGCAGGTGATGATCGCCCATGAGATCGCCGCTCCCTGGGGCCGGATGCCGAACCAATGGTGGTACGCGTGGAATCATCGGCGGCAATGGAAGTCGATCCTCAGCGTGGCCGATCTCGTTCCGATTTCCACCGAGGCCTGGACCCAGGAATGGCAGGCGCGCGAGCCGTCGGCAGCCCGCAAGCTGTTGACCCTTCCCTCGCCGTCCAGCATCGAACGGGTCGCCGTGGAACCCAATCATCGCGCGTCCTGGCGCGCGGCTCAGGGCCTTGCCCCCGACGCCAAGGTCCTGCTCTGGTGGGGGTCCGTCAGCGGACCCAAGCAGTTGATGTGGGTGGTGGACGCGTGGGAAACCGCCTGCGCCCGGCTTGGGCCGGTCGTGCTCTGCATCGTGGGCGGCAATCCGTCGGTGAATCTCCCGGGATCCCTCCGGTCCCTCGCGCGGATGATGGGTTATCTCAAGGCGGATGAAGTCTCTCGCTGTCTGCAAGCGGCGGACCTGGTGGCCTTGCCCTTTTCGGACGGTGCCTCGGAACGGCGGACCACCTTGATGGCCGCCCTCGGTCACGGGGTGCCAGTGGTCAGCACCATCGGTCACAACACCGGTTCGACTTTGCGCGCCGCGGACTTCCTGTCCCTCGTGCCGGCGGACGATGCGGATGCCTTTGTCGAGAAGGTCACCGGCATGCTCCGGGACGACGCGGCCCGTCAGGAAATGGGGCGGCGTGGCGCGGCGCGGCATGACGCCGCCTACGCGTGGCCGGTGGTGACGAGGCATTTCACCGAGGCCATGGATGAGGCGGGGTTGCTGTCGGTGGTGCCGTTGCCGCGGCGAGTGGGTACTTGAAACTTCGCCTGTCCCCGCAATTCTCCGGCGTGGATAAAGATCAGGTGGCGGCGGTGCTGACGGAGATCGGGACCCTTTTGGAGTTGAAGGGGGAGAACCCGTTCAAGACCCGTGCCTATCACAATGCGGCACGGACGCTGGAGGGCCTGACCGAACCGCTGGCAAGGCTGGTCGCCGAGAAACGTCTGGAGTCACTGAAGGGCATCGGTGAGGCGCTCCAGGAAAAGATCACCACTCTGGTGACCACCGGACGCCTTCCCTACCACGAGGAATTGAAGGCGTCGTTCCCGCCCGGCCTGCTGGGGTTGCTCGACCTTCAGGGCGTCGGCCCCAAGAAGGTGAAAAAGATGTACGACGAACTCGGCGTCGATTCCCTCGAAGCCCTCGAAGCCGCCTGCAAGGACGGCCGGGTCGCCACCTTGGACGGCTTTGGCGAGAAGTCGCAGGCGAAGATTCTCGAAGCCATCGCCTTCAAACGCCAGTTCGCCTCCCGACATCATCTCGTCGATGCCCTCCTGCTCGCCGAACCGGTGCTCGAAGCCCTGCGCGACCATCCCGACGTCTCGCGTTGCAGCACCGCCGGCAGCCTTCGCCGATCCAAGGAGGTCATCGGCGACATTGATTTTGTGGTGTCGAGCCGGCAACCGGCGGCGGTGCTCGATTTCTTCACCACTCTGCCCGGAGTGAAGACGGTGCTGGGACGGGGGGAGACCAAGGCCAGCGTGATTCTGGGCGAGCAAGGCATCCAGGCCGACCTGCGGGTGGTGGCGGATGCCGAGTTTGCCTTTGCCCTCGCGTACTTCACCGGCAGCAAGGAACACAATATCGTCATGCGCCAACGGGCCATCGCCCGCGGGTTGCGCTTGAACGAGTACGGCCTTTTCCGTTCGCAGGAAGAAACCCGGGACCCGGCATTGCGGGTGGATTGCCGGACGGAAGAAGAGATCTTCCAGGCGCTCGGTCTGGCTTATGTGCCGCCCGAATTGCGCGAGGATCACGGCGAGTTCGTTGCCGCTGAGAAGGGCCACCTGCCGCGCCTGCTGGAGTGGACCGACCTGAAGGGTTCGTTGCACAACCACTCCGACTGGAGCGACGGCCGCAACCCCATTGAAGACATCGTCACCCACGCCCAGTCGCTGGGCCTGGCCTACTGGGCGCTCACCGACCATTCCCGGGCGTCGTTCCAGGCCAATGGCCTCGACGAGGCCCGGTTGCGACGTCAGTTGAAGATCGTTGCCGACATCAACCAACGGCTCGCCGACGAAGGCGATGACTTCCGTCTGCTCTCCGGCATCGAGGTGGACATCCTGCGCGAGGGCCTGGATTTCTCCGATGAACTGCTCGCGCAACTCGATGTGGTGGTTGCCAGTCTCCACGTGCCGGCCAGCGACGAGGCCGAGAACACCCGTCGGATGATCGCGGCGGCGGAGAACCGGTGGGTGCATCTGCTGGGACATCCGACCGGCCGTCTGCTCCTCCATCGCGATGCCTACAAGGTGGATCTCACGGCGGTGATCGATGCCTGCGGCGCGACCGGGACGTGGATTGAACTGAATGCGAATCCCTATCGGTTCGATCTCGACTGGCGGCTGTGGCCCTACGCGAAATCCAAGGGCGCGAAATGCGTGGTCAACTGCGATGCCCATCGTCTGGAGCATTTCGCCTTCCTGCGTCTTGGGACGGGGATCGCCCGCAAGGGTTGGCTGACGAAGGCGGATGTCTTGAACACCCTCCCGCTGGATGCATTGCGGGTGGAACTGGGTCGGAAGCGGAGCAAGCCAGGACTGTAGGCCTCCAGGGAACGGTTAGTTCTCCTGCGCCTGTTCCCTCATCTCCGCGGCGTGCCGCTGCGCAGCCACCCCTCCGCCAAGCATTCGTCCGAGTTCCGCGACCTGTCCCTCGCGATCCAACAGAACGATGCGCGACTCGGTGCGCCCGGCGTGCACGTCCTTGCTGACGACATAATGGGCGGCCGCATGGGCCGCGACCGGTGCCAGATGGGTGATGCAGAGCACCTGATGACTGCGCGCGATCAAACGCATCTTCTCCCCGACCGCATGCGCGGTTTCGCCGCCCACGTTGGCATCGACTTCGTCGAACACCAGTACCGGCACCTCGTCCTCGGCCGCCAACACCGTCTTCAGCGCGAGCATGACGCGGGCAAGTTCGCCACTGGAGGCGATGGCCCGGAGCGGACGGGCGGGTTCACCCGGGTTGGGAGCGAACAGGAATTCACATTGATCAAACCCGGTCGGACCGGCTGTCGCAGGGGAGTCGTGTCCGGGGGTGGGCCGGATGGCGGCCTCGAATCCCGCCTGACGAAAGCCCAGGGCCGCGAGTTCCTTCACGACGGCCTTCGCGAGCCGGGGAGCCACCCGACGACGGTCGCCCGCGAGGGCGTTGGAGGCGTCGATCATTTCCTGGTCCACCCGGGCGAGATCCGACTGGATCCGGGCCAGTTCGGCGTCGCGGCCTTCCAGCGCATCGAGTTCCTGCTGGGCGCGTTCGCCGAAGGCAAGGACCTCTTCCACCGTGGTGCCGTACTTGCGCCGGAGCGATTGCACCAGATCCAGCCGTTCCTGCAACTGGGCGAGGCGTTCGGGGTCGAGCTCGACATTGCCGGCGTAACGGCTGAGGTCGTGCTGCAGATCGCCCAGCAGCGAAGCCGCCTGCTCGAACTGTTCCATCAGCGCCTGCGCTCCGGGATCGATCCGGGCGAGTTCCTGTAAAACCCGGCCCAGACTTCCCAACCGGGTGAGCAACGCGTCCTCGTCGTCGGCCAGCGCGGATGCGGCTCCCTGGGAAAGCTCGAGGAGACGGGCTGAATTGGACGAGCGCTGATACTCGGCCGCGAGGGATTCTTCCTCGCCGGCCTGGAGGCGGGCGTTGCGGATCTCGTGCGCCTGGAACCGGAGCAGATCCAGTTGCCGGGCATAGGTCAGTTCATCGACGACGAGGGCCGTCTTCTCCGCCTCCAGGGCGAGACGCCGCGCGTGGAGCGTGGCGAAGGCGTCACGGCGTGCACCGATGCCGCCGAAGGCATCCAGGATGGCCAGTTGCCGGGCTGGCTGGAGGAGAGATTGATGCTCGTGCGGACCGTGCAAATCGACCAGAAGCGATCCCAGCACCGCCAGTGTCGAGAGGGTGGTGGGGGAACCGTTGATGAACTGTCGGTTGGTTCCGCTGGCGGTGAAGGAGCGCTTCAACACCAGCGCACCCGCTTCGCACGGGTCGATCCCATGTTCCTCCAGAAGGCAGTCGATCGGGTCGCGCAACGCTCCAACGTTGAACAGGGCTTCGACCGAGCAGGAGTCGGCTCCGGATCGAATTGCTCCGCGGTCCGCCCGCTGACCCAGGACCAGTTGGATCGCGCCGAGGATGACCGATTTGCCGGCACCGGTTTCGCCGGTGATGGCGTTGAACCCCGGTTGGAGTTCAAGAGTCAGGTCCGCCACCAGGGCGAGGTTCCGGATTCGCAGCGAGGTCAACATGGAGCGAGCGGCCGGAGAGTGGACTCGCGACCCGCCGCGGGCAATGCAGGTTCGTGGCCTGGAGGCGCGGTGCGTGCATCCGGACATTGCCCCCGCCCGACTGGGATCCGCCTCCTCACGTCGGCAGCTACGGACGAAGCCGAGGGGGTAGCTGCCGAGGTAACGAGGCGGACCCCAGACTCAAACGCGTCCGGCGAAGAGCAGATGGTTTCGGACACCCTCTACTGCACGATCGGGACCGGGATCTTGAAGAAGCATTGCCAGCCACCGTAGTCGGATCCCAGCGACACCTTCTGACCCTTGATCCATTCCGTATGGCCATCTTCGAAGGAAAAATTGCCGCCTTCCGGCGCGCCCCGGGCGATGCGGTGGACCGAGGTCTGCACCTTTTTGCCGTCAAAGTCCGTGCTCCAGGTCAACCGCGGGTCGTAGAGATTGGTCGTCTTTGCGCCGACTGCCTGGAGTCGGTCGATCAGGATCGGCGCGGCTGCGAAGGGTCCATCGAGCTTCTTCTTGAAGAGCCATTCCGCAGTTCCCTGCGCTCCGGCAGTCACATCGGCATCCCCGGTGCGTCGTCCCGGCAGATAGAAGTATCCGATCAACTGGGCCGAGTTGTCCGAAGCGATCATCCCTTTCTCGGCGGCGCGATGCCACAAGTCGGTCGGACAGAACAGGACGTCATTGCCTGCACGCACATGGGTGGTCGACGTACGCCGGTTTTTGATGAGGTACTTGTTCCAGAAATTGCTCATCGACGGCATCATCCAGGAGAAGCCGGCACCGGCGCTGTTGTCGGGGAAGAAGTTGTTGTTGTCGCTGGCGTACAGGCTGACGGCGAGGGTCCACTGCTTGCCGTTGCTGGTGCAGAGCGTCTGAAGAGCCTTGGATTTCGCCTTGGCCAACGCCGGGAGGAGCATTCCCGCCAAGATCGCGATGATGGCGATGACCACCAGCAACTCAATCAGGGTGAAGGCGGACGGCCTGCGGAAGATCGGTGAGGGAGTCATGCAGTGACAATCGTAGAGTTCCTGAGGCGTTATACGCCGCTCATCCGTCCCCGCCACCTCTTTGTTCATCCTCGGAGCTCGCCCCGAAAGCAGCCGCCCGCGGCATTCCCAACGAAATCAGGTTGGGTCGGCGGGCATGGAGACGTTCCAGCAACTCCGGCAGAGCCTCACGGATCGGTGACGTCGCCAGATACTCCATCGCCAGGGCCTTGTGGCCCCGGGTCCGGAGGCTGGCGTATACGTGCAGTTCGAAGTGCAGACGCAGCCGAGTCTCGGCCTCGTTCTGTCCCAGGGCTCCCAGCAGATGCAGCAGCGCTTCCACGGTCGAGAACTGTCCTTCGCCCTGCTGTTCCCGAAGCCAGTAGCGACTGGTCCCCGCAAGCGTCAGGCGCACCGGACGTCCCCACTTTTCCACCCCCCGCAACATCTGGCCGGCTTCATTCCAACTGCCGTCCAGGAGGAGCACCTGGATCCGCGAAGCATCCGGGATCGGCAGGTTCACGTTCGCCAGCGGCTCCCCTCGCGGGTGGAGGATCCACAACTCCCGATCCGGACACACCACCGCAACCGGGTCGGGGAGGGCGTCCGTGCGGAAAACGTGGGTGCGCGCCCCTTCGAAGACCCGTTCGATGAGCTTCCCCGTACTGGTCGGACGCCACTGCTCCCGCCGATGCAGCAGGACCTCCACCCGCAGGGGATTTACCACCGCCGGGATGCCTTCGCAGACGCACCAGCGCGGCGGCAGCAGGCAATGCCCGCACCGATCCGTCCCCGCATAAACCACACTGCGTGCCATGGCCCGACTATCCGGTGAGGGAGCGATGCGCTTCAACGGTGGATCTGCACCCTTCGAAGCAGGCTTGCCGAATCTGCCGGTTCGGTCTTGGGTCGATTCATGCACTGCTTGAGTTCAATGCCCCGCACCGGCGGATTCCTCGGAGTTCTCGCCGTCTTTGTGGCGTTGATCCTCGGGCTGTTGCCGGGTTGCACCACTCAAAAGCCTCTGACCGTCGTCCAGTCAGGTGGGGTCGAGGCGGCTTGTGGCCAGTGCCGCTTCGGTCTGCCCGGCAAGGGTTGCAACCTGGCAATCCGCTACGGGGGCCGGGCGCACTTCGTGGACGGCGTGGACCTGGATTCCCTCGGTGATGCCCATGCCGCGGACGGAATGTGTCAGATCATCCGCAAGGCGCGTGTGTCGGGTGAATTCAAGAAGGGCCGGTTCGTTGCGTCCAGTTTCCAGCTTCTCCCGATGGAGGACGCGCCCTGAAGCAACCGAAAACGGGAGAGAGCGAAAAGCGGGCGACGGAGCAAGGGAAGGGGGGAAGTGGTGGCTGCGGCCGGAATCGAACCGGCGACACTGCGATTTTCAGTCGCATGCTCTACCAACTGAGCTACACAGCCACAACAGGAAGGCAGATGGAACCGGGAGGACGGGGGGCTTGGCAAGAGGGTTTTTGGGGATTCTGACGATCGGGGCGCAGGTTTCCACGGCCCCTGAGGCAAGCGCTGGAGCTCGTCCCTTTGACGGGCGCCTGTTGACACTGCGTCCGGCCGACTGGGATCCGCCTCCTCACGTCGGCAGCTACGAACGGCGCGGCGGGGTAGCTGCCGAGGTCACGAGGCGGACCTCAGACGGAGGCAAAGCACGGGAGCATCCGCCTCCTCACGTCGGCAGCTACGAACGGCGCGGCGGGGTAGCT
>JBDNHZ010000451.1:0-8332 GCA_041688515.1 Verrucomicrobiota bacterium | reverse complement strand
TTCCCCGGGGTCCAGGCATTGCGCGGGGTGGATCTCCGCCTGCGGTCGGGTGAAGTGCACGCGTTGCTCGGGGAGAACGGCGCAGGCAAGAGCACCCTGATGAAGGTGCTCGGCGGCGCGCAACGCCCGGATGCAGGCACGATCGCCATGGAGGGCCGGACCCTTTCCTTTGATTCGCCGCTGGAGGCGCGCCGGGCGGGAGTGGCGGTGATCCATCAGGAATTCAACCTGGTCCCCGGACTGACCGCGGTGGAAAATGTCTTCCTGGGTCAGGAGGTGACGCGTGCGGGCTTCGTCGCCCGGAGCCAGGAAAGGCAGCGGGCCAAGGCTCTCTTCCAACGACTCGGGACGGAGATGAACCTGGATATCCCCTGCCGACGGTTGACCACCGCGCAACAGCAACTGGTGGAGATCGCCAAGGCCCTGGCCTCCGATGCGCGCATCCTGGTCATGGATGAACCGAGTGCCGCGCTGACCGCGCACGAGGTGGCGCGCCTGTTCGAAATCATCCGTGAACTGAAAGGCCAGGGCATCGGCATCATCTACATCAGCCATCGACTCCAGGAGATCTTCGCCATCGCCGACTGGGTGACCGTGCTGCGCGATGGCCGGAACGTGGGCGACCGGGCGATCGGGCAGATCACGCGCAGCCAGATGATCGAACTGATGGTCGGTCGCGAATTGAAGGACGAGTTTCCCGCACGCACTGCCACGATCGGTGGCCCCCGTCTGGAAGTCACCGGACTGCGCCGAGGTCAGGCGGTGTGCGATGTTTCATTCGTCGTGCGACGGGGCGAAATCCTGGCGCTGACCGGGCTTGTCGGTGCCGGTCGCACGGAAACGGCCCGACTCCTTTTCGGAGCGGATCCACGCGAGGCGGGCACGATCCGACTCGACGGCAGGGTCCTCGACCTACGGTCCCCCCGGGACGCGATCGCGGCTGGGATCGGGCTCCTGACCGAGGATCGCAAGCTGCAAGGGCTGGTCCTGGGACATACGGTGCGGGAAAACTTTGGGCTACCGAACCTCAACTGGCTTTCCCGCCGCGGCTTTGTGCAACTCGAAGAGGAACGCGAGCACTTCGCCCGCTACGTGGACCTGCTCCGGATCAAGGTGCCGAACCAGGAACAGAGGGCAGGCAATCTCTCCGGGGGCAACCAGCAGAAGGTGGTCCTGGCGAAGTGGCTCGCGCGAAACTGTGACGTCCTGATCTTCGACGAACCCACCCGCGGCATCGACGTCGGGGCGAAATTCGAGATTTACCTGCTGATGAATGAACTCGCCGCCGCCGGGAAAGCCATCGTGATGATCAGCTCCGAACTCCCCGAGGTGCTTGGCATGGCCGACCGCATCCTGGTGATGCACGAAGGCCGCGTGACGGGCGAAATCGCCGAGGCCCGATCCGCCACGCAGGAGCAGATCATGGAATTCGCCCACGCCTGATCCCATGAAGGATTCCCGCTTCCTCGCCGATTACGGCATGATCCTCGTGCTGGGGCTGCTGTGCGCCCTGTTCAGCGTCGTCACCTACAGCGACCAGTCGCCGGTCGGCGAAGCCGCCGCGAAGCAGGTGGCCGGCGCGATCCGGGCGCAGATGGGCACGACCCCGCGAGTGCTCATCGCCGCGGGCAATCAGCCCGGCGATGCGGCGTTTGCCGCGGGCCTGGAGCGCGATCTGGTCGCCGCCGGCGCGCGGGTCCTCGCGACGGTGAAGGGCGAGCCCAAGGACGCCCGTGAAGCCTTGGTGAAGCTCAGCGCTGCCGGCGAAAGGATCGACGCCATCGCCTGCACCCAGGCGACCGGAGCGTGGCGGGTCTTCTCGGATCTGCGCACCGATTTCCCCGCGCTGGGAGAACCACGGCTGATCACGCCGCGCAGTTATCGCTGGCCGAATTTCCTGAAGGTCGAAAACCTGTTGAACATCGCCAATCAGATCGCCGTGATCGCCATCGTCGCGATCGGGATGACGATGGTCATCATCACCGGCGGCATCGACCTCTCCGTCGGCAGCCTGCTGGCGCTTTCGGCCGTCCTGACGGCGGCGTTCATCCGCGACTTTGCCGGCGGGGTGAACGCGTCGGCCGGTGGAATGCTGCTCGCCTGCATGGCGGCGATGGTCTGCTGTGGATGCGTGGGTTTCTTTTCCGGAACCATGATCACGGTGTTCGCCATCCCGCCCTTCATCGTGACCCTCGCCATGATGCTGGTCGGCAGCGGCCTCGCCTACATCCTGGCCAAGGGGCAATCGATCTATCAGATCCCCGACTCGTTCGTCTGGATCGGACGCGGGGCGGATCTCTTCGGCCTGCCCAACGCCGTGGTGCTGATGATCGTCCTCTACGCGCTGGCCCATGTGCTCATGTCGCGGATGAAACTGGGTCGCTACCTCTACGCCGTGGGTGGCAACCGCGAGGCCGCCCGACTCTCCGGGGTGCCGGTGAAGCGGGTGCTGCTGCTGGCGTATATCGTGAGCGCGCTGCTGGCCGGACTGGGAGGCGTGATCATGGCCTCCCAGCTCAAGAGCGGTTCCGCCACCTACGGCAACATGTACGAGCTCTACATCATCGCCGCCGTGGTCGTCGGCGGCACCAGCCTCAGCGGCGGTGAAGGCAAGATGCGCGGAACGCTCACCGGAGCCCTCACCATCGCCGTGATCCAGAATGGAATGAATCTGACGAACATGGAGAGCTACACCCAGAAGGTTGTCCTTGGACTGGTGATTCTCGGGGCCGTCTGGCTCGACCGGATCCGGCACGCGGGGTGATCCCGGCGGGACGATTTCCCGGAGAGAGAAGTTCGGCAGAGAGGGACCGATCCACCCTGCGATGGCTCTTCGTTCTCTTCGGTTGGCTGATCCACCGATTGCACAGATGACACCGATGGAAGGGGTTGAAGAGCCAGGTCAGGTCAGTGGCGCAAGCCCCGTTCCATGGTGAGTCGGATGCGCATTCCCACTCCCTCAGAATCCGCTCCCCCCAATTTTTGGCTGTTCATTTCCGTCGAATCCAAAAGTCTGCGGAGACACCGGGGGACTCGTCGCGTGGGCTCGTGGAATGATGCCTTCGTCGCCGTTCGGCCGGGTGACGTCCGTCAGACAACCTCCCTATTGAATGAAAGCGTCCACCACCCCGGCCTCGAAGCGAAGGACGGCTCCCGCGCCGAAGGCGACGGGCCTGATCCACCCGATCATCATCTATCCCTACCGGAATCCGGTCGACTACACCCATCTGGAGGAACTCTATCGACTGGTCTCCCGACTGGATGGCGCGCGGGAAACCTATGCGCGGCCGGTGACGGTGATGGATCGCAAGACGCACTTTTCGGTCGAGCAGGACTCGGCCTTTCAGCGATTCCGAAAGAACGTCGTCGCGAGGCATTCGGACATCCTGGATGCGTGGTGCGTGGATACCTGCCAACTGTGGTACTCGGGGTTGGGAGCCGCCCATGAGCGGGGCGGATCGCAGGATGTGTACTGGCTCATCCCGGGTGATTTCGACTACGGCTCTCCGGGGGGACGGGAGGTGCTGAGCCGGTTGCATGACCTCCCCGAGATCATCGTCGAACTCAATCAGGACTTCTGTATTGGAGAGATCGCCACGGATCACGCCCACTCCAAGCACCTGATCGACACCTATGGAACGCTGGCATTGCTTTATACCTGGTTCCCGAAGGAGGCGCAGGAGATCCGGCAGTTCACCGAGCGCCCGCGTTCGGAGGTCTTCGCCATCCGCCATGGCTTCCTCGGTGAGGTCCTGCGCCAGCGCTGGTTCGCCTACGAACAGACGATGGTCACCCTCCTGCACGCGGTGTTCGGGGAGCGCCGGATCAGCCGGTTCCAGGTGGGCCAGATCAGCGATCTCCCGAGTGACGGCGAATCGTTCGCCGACGCCAGCCAGCAGGTCGAGCGGACCGAACGGGTGCTCAAGACTCTCTGGCGCGAACGGAACGGGAAGGAACCCGACTGGGCCAACCGCTTCCGGGCATTGGAGGCGCAGTCGGATCACGTCCGGCGTGCCGCGCTCACCGTTCTTCAGAACCTGTTGGGATGATCGGAAGCCCCCTGCCCCCTTTCACATGAGCATCCCTTCCCGTCCGACGATGCGACCACTGAACTTCCTGTGCACGGCTCCCCAGGCCACGGAGGTCTGTCTGGTCGGGGATTTCAACGGATGGAATCCCACCTCCCATCCGATGAGACAGGGGCCCGACAAGGTCTGGTTCCTGCAGATTGAGTTGAAGCCGGGGCACCATCGGTATGCCTTCCGGGTCGACGGGGTGCTCACGCTCGATCCATGGGCCCAGGGCATCACCCGCAATGACCAGAACGAGCGCGTCTCGCTGGTGCCGGTGAGCGGCCGCTAGCCCGGATGCGGGCGCTTGCGGGACCGTGGGGTCGTGCCCACGCTCGGACATGATGCGACGCCAATGGCGGGGTCTGATCGTTTGGGTTTCGGTCATGGCCCCCGTTCTGTTCTGCCCGTCGAGCCATGCCACCGAGCGCCCCGTCAACCGGGGCTTCACTACCCGTTCAGAGACGATCGCGCCGCATGCGATGGCCTGCACCAGCCAACCACTGGCAACCCAGGCCGCACTGGAAGTCATGCGCGCCGGCGGTTCGGCGGTGGATGCCGCCATCGCAGCCAATGCCTGCCTCGGCCTGATGGAGCCCACGGGATGCGGTATCGGCGGCGATCTGTTCGCCATTGTCTGGGACCCGGCAACCCGAAAGCTGCACGGCCTCAATGGCAGCGGACGTTCCCCCTACCGCTTGACTGCGGAGGAATTCCAGAAGCGCGGGCTGACGAACGTTCCGAGCTACGGCCCGTTGCCGGTGACAGTGCCCGGCGCTGTACACGGATGGTACTCGCTTCACGGAAGATTCGGCCGGGTCCCGATGGCGACCAACCTCGCTCCGGCGATCCGATATGCGCAGGAGGGATTCCCGCTCAGTGAAGTCATCAGTGAAGGCTGGGCGCGCAATGTCGAAGTGCTGGCGAAGTGGCCCAACGTGACCCAACTGTGGGCACCGTCCGGGCAGGCACCGCGGAAGGGGCAACGGTTCCAGAACCCGCAGCTCGCCGCCACGTTGTCGGCCATTGCCGAAGGCGGTGCGGAGGCGTTTTACCAAGGGGAGATCACGAAGACGATCTGCCGGTTCATTCAGGCCCAGGGTGGTTTCCTGTCCGAACGCGATTTCGCCGGGCACCAATCCGAATGGGTGGACCCGATCTCGACCAACTACCGCGGGTACGACGTCTGGGAACTGCCGCCGAATGGACAGGGGTTGTCGGTGCTCCAGATGCTGAACCTCCTGGAGGGATACGATGTGCGGGCGATGGGCTTTGGCACGCCGGCAGGCATGCACACCTTCATCGAGGCCAAGAAACTCGCCTTTGAGGATCGGGCCCGACTGTATGCGGATCCCGATTTCTTCCGGACCCCGATCGCCGAGTTGAACTCCAAGAATTACGCGGCAACCCGGCGCGCACTGATGGATCCGGAGAAGGCTGCCAAACGATATGATCCGGGCATCCCGGCGCTCCGGACGAGTGACACGGTCTACCTGTGCGTCGCGGACGAGCGCGGCATGATGGTGTCCTTCATCCAGAGCAATTACCGGGGCATGGGGAGCGGCATGGTGCCACCCGGACTGGGCTTCGGCCTGCACAACCGCGGCGAGGCATTCGATCTCACGCCGGGACGGCCGAACAGCTACTCACCGCACAAGCGTCCCTTCCACACCATCATCCCGGCCTTTGTCACGCGCGACGGGCAACCGGTGATGGCCTTTGGGCTGATGGGTGGCGACATGCAACCGCAGGGACACGTCCAGGTGCTCGTCAACTGGATCGACCATGGCATGAACTTGCAGGAGGCCGGCGACGCACCGCGCATCTATCACACGGGCTCGAGCGATCCCGACGGCAGCCGGATGAGTGACGGCGGCATGGTGAATCTGGAGGCGGGATTCCCTCCGGAGAGCGCGCGCGATCTGCAGAAATTGGGGCACCGGTTCGGTGCAGCCAGCATCGGTGCCTTCGGTGGGTATCAGGCCGTGATGTGGGACAAGACCAACCGCGTGTGGATCGGCGCCAGCGAGAGCCGCAAGGACGGCATGGCGGCGGGGTACTGATCTCAGATCTCAACGATTCCACCGATGGAAGGGCTGAACTGCCAGATCAGGCCGGTGACGAGATCCCAGCTCCAAGGTGAGTCGGTTGCTCTTGGTCACACTTAAAACCTCTGCGTCGTCTGCGTCCTCGCGGGTTTTTCCTTCGCATCGTCACCCGCTGACGGCACACAAGAAGCGTGCTCACGAGCCTCTTCGAGTTTCTCTGCCGGTTTCCCGTCCTCAAGCGGCTGATCTGGCGTCGGTGGTATCAGTTCCTTGCCCGCCGATTCGACATCCCGGAATGGCAGACGATGAACTACGGCTACAGCGCATTGCCCGTTCCCGAATCGCTGGCACTGGAGTCGGCCGAACAAAGCGAACGCTACGGCCTTCAACTCTACCACGCGGTGGCTGGGGGGCAGTCCATGGCCGGAAAGACGGTTCTGGAAGTGGGTTGCGGCCGTGGGGGGGGCGCGGCTTTCCTGCATCGCACTGGGAAGCCGGAAGCCATGATCGGCGTCGATTTTTCCGCACAGGCCATCGCGCTGTGCCGGGAGCGTTACCAACGGGAAGGACTCCGCTTCGTGGCCGGCGACGCGGAAAAGCTCCCCTTCGGCGACGCTTCGTTTGATCTCGTCGTCAACGTCGAGTCATCGCATTGCTACGGTTCGATGCCCGCATTCCTGAGCGAAGTCCACCGCGTCCTCAAACCCGGTGGTCGGCTCGCCTGTGCAGATTTCCGTGACGCCGACAAGATCCCGAGCTGGCGGGCACAGATCGTCGCCAGCGGGCTGCGGATCCAGTCCGAACGCGAAATCACCGCCAACGTCCTGGCGGCCCTGGACGCCGACAACGATCGCAAGCTCGGGCTCATGCGAAAGCATCTGCCCAAGTCGCTCTACGGCCTTTTCAGCGACTTCGCGGCAGTGAAGGGTTCGCTGGTGTATGAGACCTTTCGCAAACGGGAGATGCAGTACTTCCTGTTTGAGTTGGTGAAGGACTGAGGCCCCCAGCGGCCCGTCGGCGGCGAATCATTGAAGGCCCGTTTCAACCCAGGAATTTCCCGGGGTTGAGGATTCCCTTTGGGTCGAGCGCGGCTTTGACGCGCCGATGCAATTCATCCACCGCCCCTGAAGCGGCCTGCGGCCACCATCGCTTTTTTGCAAGGCCGACCCCGTGTTCGCCGGTGATGCTGCCCCCCATTCGGAGGACGCCGCCGAAGAGCGCGTCGAGCGCTGCCTCACTTCGTTCGCGTTGTCCGGCATTCTCCCAGTCGACCATCAGGTTCACATGGATGTTGCCGTCGCCGGCATGACCGAAGCAGGCCACCTGAATGCCAAACTTGCGCTGCAACGAGGCCGCCAGGCGGAAGAGCTTCTCCAGACTGCCGCGGGGCACGACGACATCCTCGTTGAGCTTGGTCAGGCCCGTGTCGCGCAAGGCGTAACTGAACTGACGCCGCAACTGCCACAGCTTCTCGCATCCCTCCGGGCCAAAACCACGATCCACAAACACCGGTTTGAATCCGGTGAGCAGACCCTGCAACTGCCGCAATTCAGAACGTACAGAACGTTCCTGGCCGTCGAGCTCGACGATCATGTGGGCATTGCAGCCGGCCAGACGGTCCGAACCCGTCCGCTTCCGGGCGGCGGCCAGGGTGAAGGCATCGGCCAACTCCAGTGCCGAGGGGAGCAGACCGGAGGCGAAGACCGCGTCCATGGCGGCAATGGCCGACGGCATCGAGTCGAATCCCACGCCGAGACAGGCGCGGAAGGGCGGAAGCGGAAGGAGCTTCAGATTGGCCTGAGTGACCACGCCCAGCATGCCTTCGCTTCCCACAAACAGCCGGTGCAGATCGAATCCCGTCTTGTTCTTGTGCGTGCGCCCACCCAACCGGACCGGCGTTCCGTCGGCCAAAATCACATCAAGGCCCAGGACGTAGTCGCGGGTGACCCCGTACTTCAGGCATCGGGGGCCGCCGGCATTGGTGGCGATGTTGCCGCCGATGCTGCAATCCGCCCGACTCGCCGGATCCGGCGGGTAATACAGGCCCCGACGTTCCACGGCAGCCTGGAGAGTAGCCGTGAGGACGCCGGGTTCGACCACCGCAACGAAGTCCCGGGGGGCGATCTGGCGGATCCGGCGGAGGCCGGCCACCGACAAAACGATCCCTCCCTTCACGGGGACGCAGCCGCCCACGTAGCCGTGCCCGGCGCCGCG
>JBDNHZ010000450.1:0-32519 GCA_041688515.1 Verrucomicrobiota bacterium | reverse complement strand
GGCGGTGGTAGGAGTGAGTCGCGACGATGCCGCCAGTCGCCGGAAGTTTCGCGAGAAACATCAGCTGAACTTCCCGCTCCTGGTGGATGCGGACGGCAAGATCACCGAGGCCTTCGGTGCTGCGACTCCCGATGGGGCGCGTTCCCGGCGCGTCAGCTTTCTGGTGGGCACGGACGGCAAGGTGACGCACGTCACCGACAACCGGGACGCCCAGGTTCATCTGGACGAATTGCAGAAGGCGGTTGCGGCGTTGAAGAAGTAAGCTGCTCAGCGGGCCGCGGGAGCGGCGGCAGCGCTCGCTCCCAAACCGAGGAGTTCCTTGAGCCAGGAAACCGCAGCCCGGATCCCGACATCACGCACTTCACGGAGGCCGAAGGCGGAGGCGATGCTGGCTTCGTGAGTATTGTAGCGGGGCGGGAAATCGAGGATGTCGTCGGTGTCGTCCCCGTTGACCTCCAGCAGTTCCGGATGGAGGAACCCCCGGCCGACGGCGTGTTGTTGGGAGGGCAAGATGAGTGTCCGGGCGGGGAGGACCATCCAGCGCCGGTAAGTGAAGGTCAGGTTGCCAGACGCATCGCGTTGAACCTTGCCGTGGGTGCGTCGGGGGACGCCGGCGATCGGTCGGGCGAGGAAAGCCCAGGCTGCGAACTCCTTTAGCTTCGTGCGGGTGCGGGCAAAGGTCAGAAGATCCCAGGCGAAGGTGTGTCCGAAGAAAGCAAGGCGAAGGGCCCAACCGGCGAGGGGCAGGCAGCAGAGGATGATCAGGATCGACCAGACGGCTCCGAGTTTCGGGCTGAGGAAGGAGGTGCCGGCGACCGAGCTCAGCAGGAGAAGACGGAAGGATTTGAGCGCGGCGTCCACCGTGGCGAAGGGGCTGATGAGGATCAGGATGTTGATCGCGTGGGAGACGATGAACACCACTCCGTACGCCAGCAGGGCGAAGGGAACCATCAGTGCGCCCCAGAAACCAGAGAGGTCAATGGCGGCAAATCCGGCCCCGGCGAGGCTCGCCTGGGCATCGGGGTTGAAGGTTTTGAACATGTCGAGAGCCATGGGAACGATGGCACCGGTGGCGATCAGCCCGGAGAGCTTGTTCTCGAAGACTTCCAGGACATCGAACGGCTTCTTCAGGGCGGTGGGAACAGCCGTCCCGAGGGAGTCCTTGAGGAAGCAGAGACCGACGATCAGGAGGGCTGGGCCCCAGAACCACGGTTGGGCGTACCAGGAGAGTTGCGGGCGCTGGGCGGGGGTGGCCTGCATGTAGCGGTAGGCACCCACCGCACCCACGCCGAGCAACGGAGAGATCGCGATGCCGGTGACCTGGGACAGTGTCTCGGCCGCCGAGATGCCGGGAGGTCTCTTCTCGGCTGCCTCCGCCCTCGGGGATTGGAACAGACCGAGGACGAGGAGACCGAGGATCAATCCGGAAAGGATCCGCTTCATGGACGGCAGATTGGTGATGCAGGGCGGGACTGGGAAGGGGGAATTCGGTGGGGGGATTCCAACTCAATGGCCGGACCTCGTAGAACGCCTCGCATGCGGAACGCGGCCTCAGAGTGAAGGCACCCACCGGGGATGGTCGGCACCCTGGTGCTCGAAGCCGCGTGTGAGCAGGCGCGGACTTCGACCGTCGGCATCCATCACCCAGATCGCCGGGACGCCGCCCGTTTCCGCCCGGCAGAACACGATGGATCGGCCGTCCGACGATTCGCTGGCGCGAAAGTCCCACACTCCGGCTCCTTCCTGGGTCAGGCGCGTGAGGGCGCCGGTGCGTGGGTCGAGTCGGCAGATCTCCACGCCGCCGCGGGCGAGGTCCGGTTTGTAATCCCGGTTGAAATGGTCGGTGTCGGGGCGTTGGGCCTGGAATTCCCAAGGCACCTTGGATTCCGGCAATCGCCGGGGGAACAGGATGTGTCCGTCGTGGCTCCAGACCGGGATGTTGGAACCGCCTCCGCGGTTCGTCGCGGTTCCGTAGGTGGCCCCGAACCACATGGCCTGACCCTGAGTCAGGACGCGGTACCCCGATCCATTGGGACGTGCGATGCAGAGGTCGGCCCAGTCATGTCCGAGGTCGGTCTTGAACTGGCAGGCCTGGAACAGCAGCCACTCTCCGTCCGGCGACCAAGTGGGACCGAAGTAGAGCAGGTCCGGATGCGCCGCCACCTGGATGCGTCCGGAGCCATCGACGTTGCTGGTCCAGATCTGGTAACCCTGCGGGCTTGCCAGATGATAGGCCACGCGACGGCCATCCGGACTGAGGCTGAGTCCGTAGGGCAATCCTTCGCCCAGCCGGGTGAACTCCCGGGCATCACTGCCGTCGAGGTTCATGCTATAGATCTGGCCTCCGGCGTCGCGCACGACCTGCATCAGGAGGCGTTCATCGGACACGAGCAACGCGGGCGTATAGAACACCGCCAGGCGATCCCGTGTGGCGATCTCGGTCAGGGTGCCGCGATCCAGGTCGTGCAACCAGAGATGGGTCGGTGTCTGGTGATAGAAGCGGTCGAAGGGCCGTCCCGGGCCGTCGCGTCGCGCCTCCATGCTGAGGAAGATCACGCGGCGTCCGTCCGAGAGAAACGGACCGGGCTGCCAAGTCACCTGGTCCGGGATCTTGAAGTCAAAGGTGCGGAGTCCGGAACCATCGGCGTGGATGACGGCGGTCCGGCCCTGGGTGGTAAAGAACAGGCGGGTCAGCCGCTTCCCGTGTGGGTGGAGTGCAGTGCTGGTCTGGCATCCAGACAGGGCAGAGAGAGCGGCTGCGGAGCCGCCCAGAGCGAGGAACTGACGGCGATCCAGGAGGGGCTTCACTCTCAGAGCAGCAGGTCCGGCTCGCCCTGGATGCGGGTGCCGTCGGCGGTCTGGATTCCGCCGGCCTTGAGCATCTCGGAGGGTTTGGCGTAGCCGGGGATGATCCGGTTGAGCTGGTCCTGAGTCGCGCCGAGGTGATGGCGGATGACTTTCCCGAGGACCGACCGGTAGTCGATGGACCGTTTGAGGTAGCGTTTCTCGACTTGGAACATGGAACCGGTCTGGCCGGTCTGCCACGGCACCGCATCGGAGGGGCCGCATCCGAAGACGGCAGGTCGGCCGGAACCGGATTCGTAGCCCTTGACCCCGCCCCCGGCGACGAACATGACCGAGGCCTCGGCGTGATCGGTTCCGTTGTCATCGTTCTCGATGCTGGTCCGGCCGAACTCGGAGAGGGTCACGACGATCAGATCGTCCCAGCGGCATTGATCCGGATTCTGGAGGAAGTATTTCCGAAGGCCATAGAGGGCCCAACCGACGCGCCGGAGGAGATTGGAGTGGGAACCGGTGGGGCCGCCCTGATTGGAGTGGGTGTCCCAGCCATCGATCTGAGTGCCGGCGACGATGGCGTCGGTCTTGTTCAGGACCAGGGCGGCGGACTTGAGCTGCCGGAAAAAGTCGTAGGAAGAAGTGGGAACGACGTATTTGGCGGCGTTGTTGCCCCGGGCCGCGTAGCTGCCGTTGGTGGCGTTCGAGGTGGGGAACAGGTTGTAGGGGAGGTCGCCATCGGTGTTCTCGTTGTCGAGATACTCCTGATTGAAGTTGATGGCGGCAAAGGTCTCCAGGGTCTTGGTCAGGTTGTGGTACTGGAGTTCGAGGAGGTCGCGGGACTTGCGATCGGGGGCCTCGGTCAGGTTGGCCGCCTTGAGGAAGCGATCTGCCTTGGCATTCCCCGCGACGTTGTTGGGCACTCCGAGGAGGTTGTATCGGCCTGTGTCGCTCAGGTTGGTCATGGCCGCCTTGGACCCCCGGAGGATCAGGGGCAACGACGACTGGATGGACACGCCGGTGAGGGCGTTGGTGGAGGTGAGGCCGGACTCCACCATGGCGCGGTAGAGGATGCCGTCCCTCAACAGGTCATCCCGCGGGCTGCCGGTTTCCCAGTAGTTCTGGGAATCGAAGTGGGAGCGCGACTGGCGTGGGTATCCGACGCGATGGAGGAGGGCAAGATCACCGGCATTGTAAACCGGGGCGAGGAACTTGAGGGCCGGGTGCAGTCCGGCGAATTGGTTGCCGAGGGCCAGCCCGGTGAGGGGGGTGCCATCCGGTCGGGCAAAGGTGCCGGTGTTGGCACCCGCGAGCGGGAAGTAGGCCGGACCGGAGGACTGCCACAGGGCTCCGGGATCGGGCGGGATATAGAGGCTGGGTCGGTTGACCGTGCCGTAGGCGGTGTCGCCGTAGGGGATCAGGGCGTTGAGGCCGTCGTTGGCACCGCGAAGGAAGAGGAACAGCAGCTTCTTGACACGACCGTTGGGGCCGGGCTTGCCGATGTTGCCCTCGGCCAGGGCGCGTTGCATGACGAAGGGGATGTCCGTCAACGTGGCCAGCGCGGTGCCCAGCCCAAGGGCGGAGCTGCGGCTGAGGAAGGAACGGCGGGTCAGGATGTTCGGCGTGTTCATGGGGAGGTGACGCACTTTTGGGGAAAGTCAGGATGGGGAGGATTTGGGCCGGCTTACTGTTCCTGAAAGCGGGAGGTGGTCAGCAGGAACGAGACAAGGCCGCGGAGGCGGGTGTCGTGAGTGATGCTCCCGGCTCCGAGTGAGGCGTAGGGACTGGAAGTCACTCCGTCGTCGCCGGTGTTGAGGAAGTCGACGGCCAGCTTTCGGTAGGCCCCGAGATTGGCCCGGCCCTCGGCTGGGAACAGCAGAGCGAGCAGGTAATCCACGGCCAGCGTGGCATCGGTCAGCGCGGAGGGTTTCTTGCGGCGGAGGAGTGCGACCGGATCAATGGTGGTGCGGGAGTCGAGTTCGCCGCCGGGGCGGTTGGCCGGCTTCGTCGACAACGCCTGCACATAACGCAGGCGCTCCGCCAACGTACCTGCGCTGATCCACGGGGCGGCGGTCTCCGGGTAGCCATCGGGCTCAGCGCGGTCGAAGAGGCGCATCCGGCCGGCCCGATTGAGCGGAGCCTGCAACCCGACCCCGTCCGTGCTGGCGGTGAAGGTGCCGTTGCCGTTGTCCGCGCGGAAGGCGCGCAGGGCCGACACCGCAAATTCGAGGGGGGTCTTGACCTTCTGCTGACTGGCCAGGGTCGAGCGGAAGAGATCGGACTTGAGAATGGCGCGAAGTACGGGCCGGAGTTGGCCCTTGGGACCGCCGCCGGGCGGGTTTTCCCAGGCGAGCATGGCGGCCTTGATGGTCTCCTCCTCAGGCGAGGTCGCGGCATCGGTGAAATCGTAGCCGGTGCGGAAATCTTCGTGGAGGAAGAGACGGCAGAGCTTCACCGCGATGAACTCCTGGGTGAAGGGTTGATCGGCCATGTGCTGGAGCACGGTGTAGCCTTCCCGGAGTGTGTTCGTGCCGTAGTTGGAGGTGCCGAACGTGAGGCCGTACGAGCGGCCTGCCCAGGGGGGGCCGAAGCGGGCGGGAACCTTGTGGGGCTGTCCGGCGATCGGGGCCCCGTTGGCGTCCTTTTCGTGGAAGAGATACTTGGCGCGCGGATCGTGGCGGGAGGCGCTGTAGCGCAGCGTCCAGCTGCCGACCAGGTTGGTCAGCGCGGTGCGGTTGCTGCTGACGTTCGGGTCCTTGTAGACGGTCGAACGGGAAGCAAACGGGTTGGACAGGTTGGCTGGAGAGCGCAGGTCGGTGGTCCAACCGGTCCAGACGCGCGAAAGCTGGACGATGTCGCCCTGATCGTAGCCGTTGTCGACGCCGAAGCAGAAGAGTTCGAGGAGTTCACGGGCGTAGTTCTCGTTGGCGATGCGGTAGGTACCATCGGTGTTGCGGTTGCCGCGCGAGTTGACGGTGTCGAGGTAGATGATCATGGCCGGGCTTTCGGCGCTGATCGTCAGCAGGTCCAGGAAGGTGACCTGCGGCCGGAGCAATGCGGCCTGCCACTTCCGGTTCTCGGTGTATTCGAGCCGTGCGGCGACGAAGGGGGCGACTTCGTTCGGGTAGCCGACGCCATCCATGTAGTCGTTGGCCTTGCTGTATTCGGTAACGAAATGGTTCTCGCAGAACTGGCGGAGGACTTCGTTCAGTTGCCGGCGCGAGGTAGTCGCCTTCATCAGGTGCCACGAACGGAGGTTTGAGATCGAGCCTTCCTCGGCTTCCAACAGCGCCGCATACGCACCCGGCGTGGTGCCATTGATCCCGCTGAGCAGCACGGTGGAATCAATGCCCGTCCCGTTGAGCGCCGCGCTGCCGCTGCCCGAGAGTCGCAGGGTCAACTGGCGGGTGGCGTTCGCCGTGTAGTACCAGTATGAGAGCGTGTAGGTCCCGTTGTTGGCTAGGGCCGGGGTGAAGACCTGGCTCAGCGAACTCGAAAGGCTCGAACCTTCCGACGTGGCCACCAGATGGAGCGATGCGACCCCGGTCTTGGCGTACTGGGCGCTGCGGGCCGAGGTGTTGACGTTGGCGGCAAAGGCCCACTCGTTGCCCAGCGCCGTGTCGAAGTCGCCGTTGCGGATCAGGTTCGGCTGGCTTCCGTCGTCCGTCGATCCGGCCACCAGCCGCAAGCCATCCAGATAGGCGTCCCCAACGCCGTTGAGATAGATGTAAAGGGTCGAGGAGGAGGCAGTTCCCGTGACCGTCGCCCGTCGCCACTCTTCCACGAAGGGCGTCGGTGTATCCAGGTCTTCGCTGATCTGTTCGGCAGCGAGCTGCTGCTCGATGTAGGCATCGGCTCCGATCCGTCGAACCTCGTCCAGTTCATCCGGGGTCGGACCGTAGGCGATCCGGCTCAGCAGGTTCGCCGCGGCGATTTCATCGGCGGACAGGGTCTGCGCCTGCACTCGGAAATAGCCGCGGTCGCCCTGCGCCGCGGTGGCACCGGTCCAGAGGAACCCGCTGTGCGTTCCCGCCAGGAGGCTGAGGGGCTGGGTGAAGTCGGGTCCGCCATAGACGTTGTACTCGATGGCGGCCGCGATCGGGGTGAACTGGATCACCGGTCGACCGGCCTCCAGGCGGATGTGAGTGACGTCGGGGGTTGCTCCGAGAGCCGGTCCCGGGGGCGAAGACACGATCAGGAGGAAGCCCGCCACCCAGGCGGTGGAGGTGGCCCGAAGACTTGTGGGGTTCATGGACGACGAGGGATGAGAGATTGCGAAAGTTTTTAGCAGCTTCAGGGCCGCTGACGAGGCCGAAGGGGTGGGGTGATGGGGGACTGGGCGGTCCCAGGCCCTACGCCATGAGCTTGTGCACGACCTCGCCGTGGACGTCGGTGAGGCGGAAGTCGCGGCCCTGGAAGCGGTGGGTGAGGTGGGTGTGGTCGAATCCCAGCAGATGCAGGATCGTGGCGTTGAGATCGTGGACGTGGACGGTGTCGCGGCTGGCGTTGAATCCGAACTCGTCGGATTCCCCATGGGTCAGACCGCCTTTCACCCCGCCGCCGGCCAGCAGCATGCTGAAGCAATTGGGATGATGATCGCGACCGTCGTCGCCGCCCTGGACCATGGGCGTCCGACCGAACTCCCCGCCCCAGATGACCAGGGTGTCGTCGAGCAACCCGCGGCGCTTGAGGTCGCGGATGAGGGCGGCGGTGGGACGATCGGTGTTGGCGCAGTTCTTCTTCAGGTCACCGGCGAGGTTGCCGTGCTGGTCCCAGGCTTCATGGAAGATCTGGACGAAGCGGACGTCGCGTTCGACCAGGCGTCGGGCCAGAAGGCAGGCGTTGGCGAAACTGGGTTTCCCGGGTTCAGCCCCGTACTCTTCCAGGGTGGCTTTCGATTCCTTGGACAGATCCATCAGATCGGGAGCGCTCGATTGCATCCGGTAAGCCATCTCGAAGGCGTTGATCCGGGCGGCAATCTCGGGATCGCCCACGACGCCGAGACGTTGCTGGTTGAGGTGGTTGATGACGTCGAGGGAATCGCGTTGCATGGCGGGATCGATCCCCTTGGGGTTGCCGAGGAACAGGACGGGTTCGGCGCCAGTGCGGAAGAGGGTGCCGCCGTAGGAAGTGGGGAGAAACCCGGCACCCCAGTTGGAGCTGCCGCCGCTCGGACCCTTGCTGCCGGTGGAAAAGACCACGTAGGAGGGGAGGTTTCGGGATTCACACCCGAGTCCGTAGGTGGTCCATGAGCCCAACGACGGCCTCCCGAACTGCTGGGATCCGGTGCTCATGAAGATCTGCGCCGGGGCGTGATTGAAGGCGTCGGTGTGCATCGATTTCACGATGCACAGGTCGTCTGCCACCGAACCGATGTGGGGCACCAGTTCGGACAGTTCCGCGCCGGAGCGACCGTGGCGGGCGAACTTGAACTTGGGTCCGAGCAGGGTGGAATTCGGGTTGATGAAGGCCGCCCGGTAGCCCTTGAGCAGTTCGGCCGGGGGAAGCTTCCCGTTCCATTTGGCGAGCTCGGGTTTGTAGTCGAACAACTCCAGATGGCTGGGCGCGCCGGCCATGAAAAGGAAGATCACCCGCTTGGCGCGCGGGGCGAAGTGCGGTTGGCGCGGTGCCAGTGGATTGAGCGGGGCGGCCGGCCCGGGCTTGGCGGCCTGAGCGCTTCCGGTGAGCAACGAGTTCAGGGCGATGCCGCCCAGACCTACGCCACATTGGCGGAAGAACCAGCGTCGGGTGAGGAATTGCCGGTGTTGTTCGGCGGCCTCGGCGGGAAGGGGAAGGCGGTTCATTCGCGGGTGATGGTTTCGTCGAGGTTGAGGAGGACCCGGCTGACGGCGGCCCAGGAGGCGAGTTGGGCCGGGGTGACGCCGGGAGGAAGATCCTTGGGAAGTTCGTTGCGGCCGGTGGCGAGTTCGAAGGGATTGACCCAGCCCTCGGCGATCCGCTGGCGTTGCCGCAGGAGCAGTCCAAGGAGTTCGCCCTTCTCGGCCTTGGTAGGCGTCCGCGAGACGACGCGGCGGAAGGCGTGGACGAGCCGTTGGTCATCGCTGGGGCCGGCCTCGCGAAGCGTTTGGAGGGCGAGGGCCTGGGCCGATTCCATGAAGAGCGTCTCGTTCAGGGTGGTGAGCGCCTGGAGCGGCGTGTTGGAACGCGTCCGGCGCACGCAGGAGAAGTCGGCGTTGGGCACGTCGAAGTTCTGGAGCGCGGGATAGGGTGTGGAACGCCGGCGGAAGGTGTAGAGCGCGCGGCGGTACCGGTTGGTCCCCTTTTCCTCCACCCACTCAAACGGCCCGTAGCTGGCGGGAGGCTTGAAGAGGAAGTCGGGTGCCGGGGTGAACACTCCCGGTCCACCGAGCTGCGGATTGAGCAGGCCGCTGGCGGCGAGCGCGATGTCGCGGACGACCTCGCCCTCGACCCGGAGGCGCGGCGCGCGGCTGAGCAGGCGGTTGAGGGGATCCTTGGCCAGGAGTTCCGGTGTCACCCGGCTCGACTGCCGGTAAGTGGCTGAAGTGACGATCAGGCGGTGCAGTTCCTTGATCGACCAGCCGCGATCCATGAACTCGGTGGCCAGCCAGTCGAGCAGCGCAGGGTGGCTCGGCACCGGGGCCTGCACGCCGAAATCCTCCGGGGTCTCGACCAATCCCACGCCGAAATACTGCTGCCAGACGCGGTTCACGAGCACCCGTGCCGTGGTGGGCGAACGGCGGTCCACCAGCCAGCGGGCGAAGGTGAGCCGGGAACCGTCAGCGTTGGCGGGAAGTGAATGGAGGAAGGCGGGAACCCCCGCCTCGACGGCCTTGCCGGGCTTGAGCCAGTCGCCGCGCTTGAGGACGGCGGTCACGCGCGGTTCGGCCCGCGGGTTGAGGGTGAGCGTGGTGTGACCCTCGGGCCACTGGCGCCAGAGCGACTCGATCCGTTCGTTGGCTTGGTTCCACTCGGGGACGGTGGTTCGGAAATGGGAGAACAGGGCGGCCGTCTGGGCGGTGGATCGACGTTCCCGGGGAAGGGCGACGATCGGGCGGAGTCCGCCGGGAACGGGATCCACGGTGGCGTTGGTTGCGGTGGTGACCGAGAGCCGGAAGCGCCCGAGATTGTGGTTCTGGTTGTCGTCCGAGTTCCACCCGCCGTGGTTCTGCTGGAGATGGAAGTTCAGCACCACGCCACCGGCAACTTCGATGGGTTTCTCGGGAATGAAGACCGCCTGACGGGCGGTGTTCCTACGGCCGGGGCCGGCATCGATGCCCCAGGCGGTGCTATCTTTGCCGTCGATGGCGTGGGCCACCGGGCCGTAGGTGCGGGGCTTCCCGGACTTGTTGTCGAACTCGGCTTCCAGCGGTTTCTCGGCGTTGGAGAAGTCAGCTTCGGCGCGGACGAACTTCACCGTGAATTTGTTGGTCGGTTGGACGAGGGATTCGACCTCGACCTTGAACTCACTCAGGGCGGCCATCCCGCGGATGGAACGTCCCGGTCCGCCACTGGGCAGGTCCGGATGGGGCAACTGCTCGAGTCGGAAGGCCCCGATCCGGGCGAGGTGGTTGGTGCCCCGGAAATGGGCAGTCCACTGGGTGGGCGCATAGCCCCCGGCCAGGATCGAGCCGTCGGCGAAATACTCGAAGCGCTCGCCGTTGTCGCCGGCGTTGCGGGTCTCGACGTGCAGCCATCCGGCGGCGGCGTCCCGGACCGAGGCTTCCCAGCGGGCGAGACGTTCTTCCCAGTCGGGGTGCCGGTGCCGGAGATCTTCTTCGATTGCGCGGATCTGGCGACGGAGGGAGTCGACCTGCTGGAGTTGCTCGGGCGGGTAGACGACGCGGCTGCCTTCGTGCTCGTTGTTGAGGAAGGCGAACAGGCGGTAGTACTCGTCCTGGGTGATCGGATCAAACTTGTGGGTGTGGCACTGGGCGCACTGGATGGTCAGGCCGAGCACACTCTTCCCGACCGCTTCCATCCGATCGAACATGGCGTCCATGCGGAACTGCTCGGGATCGACGCCACCTTCCTCATTCACCATCGAGTTGCGCAGGAAACCGGTGGCCACCGTGTTGTCCTGGGTGGCATCGGGCAGGAGATCGCCCGCGATCTGTTCCACGATGAACCGGTCGTAAGGAAGGTCGCGATTGAAGGCGTTGATCACCCAGTCCCGGTAGAACCAGACGAAGCGCGCCTTGTCTTTTTCGAACCCTTCGGAATCCGCGTACCGGGCCGCGTCCAGCCAGTGCCGGCCCCAGCGTTCCCCATAATGCGGCGACCGGAGCAATCGTTCCACGATCCTGGAGTACGCGTCGGGGGAACGATCGGCCAGGAAGGCATCGACCTCGGCGGGCGTGGGGGGAAGGCCCACCAGATCCAGGCTCAACCGACGGAGCAAGGTGGTGCGGTCGGCTTCCGGCGACGGTTCCAGCCGTTCCTGGTGCAGGCGGGCGGCAACGAAGGCGTCGATCTCGTTGCGTCCCCAACGACCGTGCGTCGTGGGTGGCGTGGGTTTCACCGGGGCAGCAAAGGCCCAGTGTGAACGCGCCCGGTCGGTCTGAGCCTGGGAGAGGGTCGAGGGCGAAGCGGGTTCGGCGGCGAAAACGCAGGCCGATCCCGCGGACAGGGCGACAACAGCGAGGAGATGCAGGATCGTGCGCATGGACGGCTTCGTGAGAACAGTACCTTGAAACGCCGCGTTTGGGAACCACAGGGTGGCGAAGAGGGGGCATCTTGAAACTCCCCCTCCCGGGGCCGCGGGCGTCCTCGCCCGCTTCGGGACGAGTTCTACGAGTCCCCAGGATCGACTGGTGGGGTTTCGGACTCGCGGAGCTTGTCCCTCCAGGAGCTTGTCCCTCCAGATTTCAGCTCGGGAGGCAGGGAGGAGAGAGGCGGGCGGAGAGGCCCGCCGCCCTGGGAGGGGCAGTGTTCGTACTGCGCTCCAGGGCCTTTCTCAGGCCGGCCAGAGCTGGAGCGATGCGACCACCTTCCCCACCAGGCGATTTTCGGGGACGACAGCGTGGACCAGGACGGACGGGGGGAGCGACCGGTTGTCGCCCAGAAGGGCGTCGCTTCCGTCGATCAGCAAGCCGGCGCGGATATCCAGCCAGCCGTCGGCCAGCGGGTAGGATTCCAGCAGCGGTCGGCCGTCGACGTGCACATGGCCATGGCGGGCATCCACGGTTTCCCCCGGCAGTCCCACGACCCGTTTCACGATCAGTTCACCTTGATACCGGGCAACCACGACATCCCCGCGCGCTGGCGATGCGGTGCGGTAGGCGCGGGTGCTGACCAGCAGCAGTTCCCCGGAAGCCAGGTTGGGTGCCATGCTCTGTCCCTTGACCAGCACCAGACGGAACTGGGTCCGGAGGCCGAAGGTCACGAGCGCCAGGGCGACCAGGAACCAAAGGATGCGGGAACGCCAGGGCCGGGGTGCCTCCGTGTCGGACGGCGTCGGGGTGAGGGCGGAGCGCATGCTCCGGAGATCCCTACCCGCCACAGCATTTCTTGGATTTCTTGCCGCTGCCGCATGGGCAGGGATCATTCCGGCCGACCTTGGGCGCGGGATGGAGGATGGGCTTCGGACTAGAAAAGGGTTCCGGGAAATAGCCGAGGGGCACGTTTGCCAGGTAGCTCCGCACGGGGTCGGCCTGCGTCACTTTCGACAGTCGCTCCCGCTCCAGTTCCACGATGCGGACCATCAGGGCGTGCCGGCGGAAGAATCTGCCAGGCAGCTCGGGCATGGCCGCGACGATCTTCGACATCATCTCGTCCACGGTCACCTCGGTCTTGTGCCGATGGCTTTCCTTCACTTCCCCGGTCGTGCAGTTCCAGTGCAGCTTCAGTTGGGACGAATCTTCGTCGAACCCCTCGTCCGGATTGTCGAGCAGCGCGTCCAGCTCCGCCGCGGTCAGCTCCCGCTCCGGCTCCAGAGAATCCGCGAGGCATGCCAGCTCGACGACCACGTCGGCCCCGGGCGCTTCGATCCAATAGATGTCCTCGATTTGCCAGACGTCCTCACCGATCCGAACGGTCAACTCTGGCAGCCAAAAGAAGCTGCAAAACTGGACCCGGACCGGGCCCGTTTCCACGATCTCGATGAACGCGGGCTCCATGGTTTCGGGATCGGTCTCCTCGGCTTGCCGCCAGCAGGCAAAGCGTTGCCACTCGGCCAGCTTGCCCCAGTCTGCTTCCGTCAGTCCCTGCTGGAGAGCCTCGAGGATTCGGAGTCGATCCGGAGTTGGAGTGGCATCCTCGTGCAGTTCCACGCTCTCGTCGGTCAAGACCGCCACCAGAGGGAACGCGACTTCGGCCGCCCGCATCGCGTCCGGGGGAGGTGTGGTCCCATCCCAGGCCACCAGCAGCAGATTTAGGTCTTGAATGGCGAAATCCAGAACGCTGGAGGGGGAGGCGTCCGCCAGCCAGAGGGCGCTGGCGAGTCCGTTCCGTTCGGATTCCTCAAAGGAAACACGGAAGAAGAAGCCTCCTCCGAGATTGGGATCGTCGGCGGGCGTGAGAATTTCGAGTTGCATGAATGCGTGGCAGCTTCCCGAAGTTGGAGGATCCTGTCACTTGCGGGATGCAGCCAGGCGGTTGAACGAGCGCCTTCTCCCATCGAGAACGGTGGCGAGAATCTTGAACTGAAAATCTTCCGTCCCTCCGCGACGCCGCAGGCGTGTGACCCGGGAGATCGCTTCTTTCCCCCTTCCGGCCCTGCCATTACCGCTCCGGGAGCCACCGAAGGATGGGCTGGTACCGATCGGGGCTGGGTGCCGTGGTTGCCTCGACCTCCATGAATTCGCGCAGGGTGTTGGTCCGTCCCTGGTGGGCAAACGGCAGTTGGAATGCCGTTGGGTAATGCCTTTGCACCGTCTGGAGGACGGCTTCGAGGTCGGCCCTCCGCTGCGGATCCGCGTCGTCGGCGATCAACGGGATTCCAAACAACAGGTGACGGGGAATCCACGCGCCGGGCGGAATCACTTGGGTGCCGCGGGAGGTTCTGAGATCTGCCCAAGGAGTCGAGGCCCTGCGGCTCCGGTGGTCTCCGGCAGGTTGCCTGGGAGCCCCCAGAGCCGGTAGGCCGCCAGCAGGGCAAATGCGGCGGGTTCGATCGCCTGGGGCGGCCAACCCAACTCGTCCGAGGTCACTGAGTGAATGAAGGGGTGGGAACCCCGGATCCCAACTCCGATCCGGCCCGTCAGATGAACATTGGCCGCTCCGCCGCCGGTCAGGATGAGCCGGGCTCGCACGCGGCCCTTCGGCAAGGGCAGGTGGAGTCGGTAGTTCTCGGAAATGCTTCGCGCGGTGAACTCGGTCAACGTCGCCAGCAGGTGGGTCCCACGGTTCGCCATGGCCTCTGGCCAATCGGCCAGAATCGCCTCCAGAAACGCTTCGCCGAACTGTTCGCGTCCGGTGCTCTTGGGAGGGGATCGACGGAAAAAGGGATGTTCGAGCCAGCGGGCGAGGCGGGCTTCGTCCACCCGGCCGCGGCTCGCACGGCGACCGCCTTCGTCGTAGGTCAACCGCCCAGCGGTGACCCGGCGCATGGCCAGATCCAGCAGCAGGTTGGCGGGGCCGGTGTCGAAGGCCAGGATCCGCGGGGGAACCGAACGATCGGAGCTGTCGATGGCGGTGACATTGCCGATGCCGCCCAGATTCTGGACGGCGGTCCACTCCCCCGGGCGGGCAAAGGCCACCCGATGGAACAGGGTGGCCAGCGGCGCTCCCTGGCCCCCGGCGGCGAGGTCTGCCGCCCGGAAATTGGAGACCACGGGAATCCTGACCCGCTCGGCGATCCAGGCCGGTTCCCCGATCTGCCAAGTGGCGGCAGGATGCGAGGGTTGATGGAAGACCGTCTGACCGTGCAGCCCGATGGCATCGGCCGGATCCGAGCCCAGGCCGCGGGCGATGACCTCCGCGTAGAAGCGTCCCAGATCGTGGTGGAGTTGACCGCATTCCCACGCCGTGGATTCCCCCCGGGCGGTGGCTTGAAGACGCCGGGCCAGCGCGGAGGGAAAGCGGGCCGACCACATCCGGATCAGTTCCGCCTGGTCTGGGGTGCAGCGACACAGGGCGCAATCGACGCCGTCGATGCTGGTTCCCGACATGACGCCAACGACCCGCAGTTCGCGGGTGGATGGCCGGCCTTTTCGTTGAGCCATGGGAAGGAGAGTGCGGGAGGGGCCATCCCGGATGAAACCTTGGAATCATCCCTTGCGTCTTTGTCGGCATGGACTTGGGTCTTCAAATGAATCGGAGGATGCGTCGGGGCGGAGTCGGGTTGCTTCTGGCAAGCGTGATGGTGCTGGGCGCGGAATGCCTCGGGCAGGAAGCCTCCCCGACCAATCAGGCGCGGCCACGCCGGGAGAAACGGCCCAGTCTGGCCGAAATGTTCGATCAGTATGACGTCAATCAGGACGGGCGCGTCACGGCCGCCGAGCTCAAGAACCCCGGCATGATGGTGCTCCTCGATCAGGATCGGGATGGGGTCCTGACTCGACGCGAGGTGAGCGAGTCGGTGACCGAATTCGCTGCCGACCGGCGCTGGGCGCGGGTGAAGAAGTCAGATCACACCTCCCTCCCGGGCGACCCGACGGGCGAGCCACTCGCCGAGAGCCTTCAGCCCATGGCTCCGGCCGCAGTTGGGGTCGGACGTCAGCTTCTGAAGCGGAAGGTTCGGACCGTGGAAGGACGGACCCTGGATCTGGGCTCGAAGCCGGCGGGTCGAGGCCGGGTGATTGCCGTGACTTCTTCGAGCTGCCCGGTGAGCCGCAAGTACGCGCCGGGATTGGGGCGACTCGAGAAAGAGTGGTGCGAAAAAGGAGTGGAGTTTGTCTTCGTGGGAGCCCTGGCCGTCGATCCCGTGGCGGATCTCCGAACCATGGCCAAGGCCGCCGGTTGGAAGGGTGCCGTGATTCACGATGCCGATGGGAGCGTCACCCGGGATCTCCGGCTGCGGACCACCGCGGAAGTCATCGTCGTCGATGCCGCCGGGACCGTCATTTACCGGGGTGCCATCGATGACCAGTATGGCGTCGGCTATTCCCGGGAATCCGCCCGACGCCAGCCGTTGATCGAGGCATTGCGGGCCTTGGAGCGGGGGGAATTGCCGGTGTTGGCCGCCACGACGGCACCCGGTTGTGTCCTGGAGATTCCCAAGGCATCGGGGAGCACCGCGGAAACGTCGAAGGTGACCTATCACGGGCGGATCTCACGGTTGATGCAGGTCCACTGCGGTGAATGTCATCATTCGGGTGGGCTCGGACCGTTTCCCCTGGAGTCCTATGAAGACGTGGTGGGCCACGCGGGCATGATCCGGAAACAGGTGGAGAAGGGGCAGATGCCGCCGTGGTTCGCCGCGCCCTTGCCGGGAGCCACGCACTCGCCGTGGATGAACGATCGCTCCATGCCCGAGGAGGATCGTGCCGATCTGCTCACCTGGCTCGCCGGGGATCGACCCGCCGGCGATCCCGCGGAAGCGCCGCTGCCGCGCAAGACCAGCGGTGACTGGGCGATTGGCAAGCCCGACGCGGTGTTTCAAGTGGCGAATCCGATCCAGATCCCGGCCGAGGGCGTCATGCCGTACCAGCACGCCCTGGTGCCGACCGGGCTTACCGAGGATCGCTGGATCAGTGCCATGGAGATCCGACCGACCGCACGGGCGGTGGTGCATCATGTGCTGGTGTTCGTGGTGCCGGCCGGTGCCGCTCAGGAACGGCGGAAAAATGTCACTGACGACGAAATTTCCGGCTTCTTCGGAGCCTACGTTCCGGGGAATACGTTCCAGAGCTTTCCGGAAGGATTCGGCAAGTCGCTCCCGGCGGGATCCACCCTTAAATTCCAGATCCACTACACCCCCAACGGAACGGCGACCAACGACCAGGTCCAGATCGGGTTTCGGTACGCGAGCGAAAAGCCCCGGCATCAGGTTCACGTGGTCGGCATTGCCAACCCGACGCTCCGCATTCCCGCAGGAGCGTCGAACCACGAAGAGTACGCCTCGTTGCCGGTGCCGCGGGAGGCGCGAATCCTGTCGTTCCTGCCGCACATGCACGTTCGAGGGAAGGCGTTCCGCTATGAGGTGCAGGCACCGGATGGGAAATCGCGGGTGGTGCTGGAGGTGCCGCGTTTCGATTTCAACTGGCAGTTGAGCTATCGGCTGGCCGAGCCGTTGATGGTGGCCAAGGGCAGTCGCCTGCGCGCGACCGCCTGGTATGACAACAGCGCTGGCAACCCGGCCAATCCCGACCCCGAGCGCACGGTCAAATGGGGCAACCAGACCTTCGAGGAAATGATGATCGGCTACCTCGAATACTACTTCCCGGAAGAAGGAACCTGAGCCTTCACGAACCGGGGGTGCCGGTGCCTTGGCCTCCGCCCCTCCTGGGACGGCGGGCGTCCTCGCCCGCCTCTTCCACCTCAAGCCCCAGGCGGCCGGCGACGGCCGCTCGGAGGGGCGAGTTCTACGACTCCCGATGACCGACGTGCGGAGTGTCGGACCCGCGGAGCCCGGAGGGGGAGAGGCGGGCGAGGACGCACGCGGCCCGGGACCCGAGGTCTTCTTCCCGGAGGGGTTTTGAGGCGTGTGACCCGGGGTAGCGCTTCGCGCACCCCGGGCTCATCTCTGGAACGTCTTCGGCGTAGAGGGACCTAGGGGGGCACCACCTCAAATCGCAGGCGGAGCGTGCGGACCGCCCATTCCCGCGTTCAACGTCGTCCCGATTGCGACCACACTTTATAAAGTGGGATCGTCCTCCTGCGTCGTGTGAAGCCGCGAGGGCAGTTTCAAAATGCGCTGCCGGACTCACGTTGCCCCGCCTCCGCACTCGCACCCGATCCGAATCTGTTGCAGGATCTCCGGTCCGCTCTTTCGGAGCGGGTCTGCATGCTCACGATTCGCGATCTCAAGATGTCCTACGGCGGACGCGTCCTGTTCGAAGGCGCGTCCCTTCAGGTGAACTACGGCGACAAGGTGGCCCTCGTCGGGCCCAATGGTGCCGGCAAATCGACCTTGTTCTCCATCATCCTGGGTGAGGAACAACCCATTGAGGGCTCGGTCGAACGCGACGCCTGGACGATGGTGGGTTACCTCCCGCAGGAAGGGGAGGCGGTGGGCGAGGAGACGGTGCTGGATCTGGCCACCGGTCGCGCCGGCGAAGTTGCCCGGTTGGAAAAGATCCTTAAGGAACTGGAGGCATCGGGAGCCGTGGACAGCCCGGCCTACATGGAAGCCCACGCCAAGCACGATGCCCTGACCGATCCCCAGGTGGATGCCAAGGCCAAGAAGATGCTCGCCGGGTTGGGTTACCGGGAGAATGAGTTCGGGCGGAAAGCCAATGAACTGAGCGGCGGTTGGGTGATGCGGGCGCACCTCGCCCGATTGCTGGTGATGGAACCGGACCTGCTGTTGCTGGACGAACCGACCAACCACCTCGACCTCCTGGCACTGCTCTGGCTCCAGAATTACCTGGCCAACTATTCCGGCGCGCTCCTCCTGATTTCCCACGATCGCCAGTTCATGGACGAGGTGGTCACCCAGGTGAGCGAGATCGCCGAGCGCAAGGTCATCGCTTACACCGGCAATTACTCGGCCTACCTGACGGAGCGCGAGGCCCGGTACGAGTCGCAGATGGCCGCCTACAAGAATCAGCAGAAGGAAATCGCGAGCTTGCAGGAGTTCGCCGACCGCTTTCGTCAGGTGACTTCCAAGGCCTCGCAAGCGATGGCGAAGCTCAAGCAGATCGAGCGGATGGAATTGATCGAGAAACCCACGCCACCGAAGAAGCCGTTCCGTTTTCAGATCCCGCCTCCGCCCCGGGGCGGCCAACGCGCCATCACCCTCGAAGGGATCCACATGGCCTACGGTTCGCTGCAGGTGTATTCGGGATTGGATCTCACCATCGAGCGCGGCGAACGCACGGTCTTGGTGGGCCCCAACGGCGCGGGCAAATCGACCCTGATGAAGATCATGGCCGGCGTGCTCGAATTCCAGAAGGGCGAACTCAAACTCGGCCACAATGCCAAGCTGGGTTACTTCAGTCAGCACCGGGCGGATTCGCTGGATCCCGAGCGCACCGTTCTCGAAGAGGTGCTCGCCAGCGGTCCCAACCTGCGCGAGGACGAGGCCCGCGGGATTCTGGGGAGCTTCATGTTCCGCAAGGAAGAGATCTACAAGAAGACCGAGGTGCTCAGCGGCGGCGAAAAGAGCCGGCTTAACCTGATCAAGTTCCTCGTCGATCCGCCCAACCTCCTGCTGATGGACGAGCCCACGACCCACCTCGACATCACCACCGTCGAGTCGCTCACCATGGCCCTCGAACGGTACGAGGGCACTCTCGTGTTCATTTCCCACGACGTGCACTTCATCAAGAAGCTCGCCAACCGTGTGATTCATGTGCGCGGTGGAATGGCGATCTCGTATCCCGGCGGATACGACTACTTCCTCGACAAGACCGGTTCCGCCGGGGATGCCCGTGCAGCGTTGACCGCCGGTTGATCCCCCACACCGGGGGTACCCGGCGCCCCCGCGGTACTGGGTTCACCGTGACGAACACGGGTCCGAAGCAGGGTGAAGCCACCACGAAGCGACGGACACCAGGTGCTGTGGCGCAGGACGTGGCGATCGTTGCGACGTGGTTGTTCAAACGCCCCGGGCCCCAAAATCCAGATACCCGATTCCCACGCTTGCGGATGCGGGTCACCTCGGAGAGAAACCGGCCCCCCACAACACGGGGTTCCATTTCCCTGATGAAGACAAAAGGCATGAACGACGCGCAGTTTCTGGCGCTCCTCGAAAAGGTTCTCCCCAAGGCCACTCCCGATCCGCGGCTCGCCTCGGCGATCTACGATCAGGTCGCCCAGGAGGTGCGCCTGATCAACAACCTGAAATCCTTCGAGAAGTTCTGCACCGAAGGTTCCCTCCCCGACCTCGAACCCGCCACGGTCGCTGGTTTCCGCGATCAGATCGCCTCCAACTTCGCCAATGCCCAGGTCTCGGTTGAACCGACCGAACAGGGCGACTCGGTGGCGGTGGAAATCGTCCTGCCGGACCGCACCATTTCCAACAAGCTCAAGGTCATTCCCCCGGGTGCCGAGGAAGCGGAAGAAGTGAAGGCCAAGTTCGTCCCGTTTCCCGTCGCCCTTCCCGAGGACCCGGGGTTGTTCTGGATCCTGGCCCGACGCGAGAATGTCGGCCCCGATGAAGCCGGAATCTTCCTGTCGAACGTCGAGCAGGAGTACTGGGAATCGAAGGCCGGACAGAAGGCGCAGAAGGATCGGGTAGACAAGTCATTTGCCGAGTTCATCCAGCGGGTGCCGGCGGCGGCCCTCGCCGATCGCGGCCTGAAGCGGCACTACAAGGATCCGGAGCCGTGCAAGATCCTGCATCGCGGTCCCGTGAAGGCGGAGGAAGCCGCCGCGGATCACGCCTGAGCGGGGACGGGGGGGTCACGGACTCGCGGAGTTCGTCCTTCCGGCGCTGGTTTTTTCAGGGGGCAGGGCGCCCAGTTCGACCGCGACGAAGGCAAAGCCTGCCGGCATCCGGCGTCGGAAGTTCTCCAGGCTGAGCGTTTCGATTCTCACCCCGGCGGGCGGGCGCGTGGACCAGGCACCTTCGTCGCCGTCCCGATTTACCCGGACCCGACGCAACCAGGCGGTGAGGTCGGTCGAGGCCGCCGGATCCTGCCAACGGACGGCCAGCGGGATTCCGGCCTTGGGTCGAATCCAGAGCGTCATCAGGAAATCGGAGGAACCCAGATAATCGCGGGCCAGGGAGCCGGGACGAACGCGGTAGGGAACGCAGGTTTCCTCTTCGAGTGGGAAGGGAGCGAGGGCGGTTGTGTCGCACCCCTTGGCAGCCCAATCGAGAAGGGCCGTGGCGACGGGGAATCCAATTGGGGTTGAAGGTGCCGGGAGCCGGACGGTGCTCCAGCGGCGCTGGCGGGATTCCCACAGCCACACCTGGTTTCCCGCGCGACCGAACTCAACTCGCGTTTGATGGGTGCCGGAGGCGAGATGGAGGCGGTCGGGGACCCGCAGGGTGAGGGCGGCGGTGAGGTTGCTGAACCCCAAGGACGGCGAACCGGTGCTGACGAGTTCCAGATCGGTCCGGACCGTGGGCGGGTGGGCCTGCCCGGCATCGAGCCAACCCGCCACGCGCTGGACCGGGGCGAGCCAGCCGGGTTCGTCGGCCTCGACGACCCCGGTCAGCAGGTGGGTTCCGAGCAACAGGCCCGCGGCCCGTGACACCCACCGCAGAATGAAGCTTCCCCAGCGCATGCGCCGGTGCCTACCGGCCCTGCGCGATTCGGTCGAGCGGGATTCTCTTCACCCCCTCACCAAACTCCTCCCGACGCGGGGTTGAGAATCGAAGCGGCCGACGGCAGGGTGGATGCATGTTGTCGCGCATTGCAGTCGCGGGTGCCGTTTCGGCGCTGCTGTGGTCAGGTTGTGTGAACCGTTCTTCCTCCGTGCAAAAGACTCCCTTGCAGTATCCGGTCTCCGTCCGGACCAACGTCGTTGACGATTACTTCGGCACCGCGGTGGAGGATCCCTATCGATGGTTGGAGGACGACAACTCCGCCGAGACCAAGGCCTGGGTGGAGGCACAGAATGCGGTGACCTTTGGCTATCTGTCGGCGATTCCGGAGCGGAGTGCGATCAAGGAGCGGATGACCCGGCTGTTGAACTACGAGCGCACAGGCCTGCCCTACCATCGGGGTGGACGCTACTTCTACTCGCGCAACAACGGTCTCCAGAATCAGAACGTCTGGTTCAGCGCCCCCGGTCTGGATGCAGAGCCCACCGTGCTCCTCGATCCGAACACTCTGGCCGGCGACGGGACCGTCTCGGTCAGCGCGCCGGTGCCCAGCGAGGATGGAAAACGGGTGGCCTACCAGATCTCGGCCAGCGGCAGCGATTGGCGTGAGATCCGGGTGCGCGACGTGGCAACCGGACAGGATCTTCCGGACCGATTGCAGTGGGTGAAGTTCAGCGGCATCGCCTGGAAGAAGGACGGGTCGGGGTTTTTCTACAGCCGGTACGAGGCACCGAAGGAATCGGAGAAGCTGACCCGGGTAAACGAGTTTCAGAAGCTGTACTTCCATCGGGTGGGCACGGAGCAGTCCCAGGACCCACTGGTGTACGAACGGAAGGACAAACCCAAGTGGGGCATCGGCGGATCGGTGACCGAGGACGGTCGTTATCTGGTGATCACCCTGAGTGAGGGGACTGACCCGAAGAACCGGGTGTTTTACAAGGATTTGGCGGATCCAGCGGCGACGGTGGTGGAATTGCTGACGGACTTCGACGCCAGCTACGACCTCGCCGGGAATGACGGTCCGGTGTTCTGGTTTCGAACGGATCTGAAGGCTCCGCGCGGGCGGTTGATTGCCATCGACACGCGTCGGCCTGCCCGGGGCGATTGGCGTGAGGTGGTGCCTCAGACCGAAGCCACCCTGACCCAGGCCGGAGTGGCCGGAGAACGTCTCGTCCTCGAGTATCTCAAGGATGCGCGCAGCCAGGTGAAACTGTTCAGGCTGGATGGGTCCTTCGAGCGCGAGGTGGCGCTGCCGGGGATTGGATCGGCGGCCGGTTTCGGCGGGAAACGGGACGAGACGGAAACCTTCTACAGCTTCACCGGTTACACCACGCCAGGCCGGATCTACCGGCACGATCTGGCAACCGGAGCGACCACCCTGTGGCGTGAGCCGAAGGTCGATTTCGATCCGGACGCCTTCGAGACGAAACAGGTCTGGGTGACAAGCCGGGACGGGACGAGGGTTCCGATGTTCGTCACGCACAAGAAGGGGATCAAACTCGACGGGAACAACCCGGTGCTGTTGTACGGCTACGGCGGATTCAACATCTCGCTCACGCCCTCGTTCAGCGTTGGCAACGTGGTCTGGATGGAGATGGGCGGCGTGTACGCGGTGGCCAATTTGCGGGGCGGTGGCGAGTACGGAGAGGAATGGCATCAGGCGGGGACCAAGCTGAAGAAGCAGAATGTCTTCGATGATTTCATCGCCTCGGCGGAGTGGCTGATCCGGAGCGGGTACACGAATCCAAAGCGGTTGGCGATCCAGGGCGGGTCGAACGGCGGGTTGCTGGTTGGGGCCTGTATGACGCAGCGACCGGACCTGTTCGGGGCCTGCCTGCCGGCGGTGGGGGTGATGGACATGCTCCGCTTCCACCAGTTCACCATCGGCTGGGCGTGGAAAAGCGACTACGGATCGAGCGAGGACCCGGCTGAGTTCAAAGCCCTGCGTGCCTATTCGCCTTATCACACCCTCAAGCCGGGGGTGAGTTATCCACCGACGCTGGTGACCACGGCCGATCACGACGATCGGGTGGTGCCGGCTCACAGCTTCAAGTTTGCCGCGCGATTGCAGGAGGTGCATCGCGGCCCGAATCCGGTGCTGATCCGGATCGAGACCAAGGCCGGACACGGTGCCGGCAAGCCGACGACCAAGATCATCGAGGAACGGAGCGATCAACTGGCCTTCCTGGTTCACCACTTCGGGATGACCGGACCGCGTCGTTGATCCAGCCATCCGTTGCCATGCGATTTCTTGCCCGCGGTTTCAATGAACAGGGAAACGTCGCCAGTCGGGTTGGCAACACGGCCGAGGCGGAGCGGTTGTGGCGTCAGGCCGTCACCGTCGATCCCGGTTTCTCGGCGGCCTGGTTCAATCTGGGGTTGATGCACAAGCACCGCGCCGAATGGAAGGAATGCCTGGAGTGCAATCGCCAGGCGGTAAAGGTCGATCCGAAGAATGTCGGTGCCTGGTGGAACCTCGGCATTGCCGCCACCGCCCTGCGGCGGTGGCCGGAAGCGCGCAAGGCCTGGACTGCCCAGCGCATCCCCATGCCGGCGGGTGTGGGCGAACCGAGAGTGAATTTCGGCATGGTGCCCATCCGGTTTCGATTGGGCCCCGCCGCCAGCGTCGTGGCGTGGGGAGACATGATTGACCCGGCCCGGGTCCGCTTACTGGAGGTTCCACGGACGGACTACGGCTTTCATTTCGGTGACATCGTCCTGCGCGACCCGGCTCCCGACGGTGAACGCGAGGTCGAAGGCCGGAAGATCCCCATCTTCAATGTGCTGGGACTCTGGGAGGGGTCTGGACTCGGCACCTTCGATGTGACCTTCACCGCGTCTCCTGAACGGGTGACGGCCATGGAGGGCGGTCTCCAGACGCGCGGATGGGGTTGGGAGGCGTGGAGTGAGGGCACCGAGCCCACAGCGGATGGCGAGGTCCGCTGGGCGATCGCGGTGCCCTCCGAGTCCGCGCTGAAGGAATGGCTGGCCGCGCAGGAGGGTGTCGGCGTCCGTTCGGTGGAGTGTGTCGTGGCCCCCTGGTGAATGCCGGGGGATCGGATGGATCCGTCTGATCCGTCTGATCAGACTGATCTCCCGGGGAGGCACCTCAGAAATCGGGCTTCCTCCGGCGGGGCGGATCCGGTTGTCTTTGGGCATGGATCCGCTCCTGAAATTGCTGCATGACGACGCCTCGATTCCTCCCGCGCACCTCGCAGGTTTGCTCGGTTGCACCGAGCCCGAAGTGCGAGCGCGTCTCAAGGACCTCACCGACTCGGGAATCCTGCTCGGCTACCGTGCCGTGCTGAACGAGGAAAAGCTCGGGCGCGACATCGTCCGGGCGCTCATCGAAGTGAAGATCACGCCGGAACGCGGCGGCGGATTCGACAAGTTGGCGGAGCGTATCGCCCGGCATGATGAGGTCCGCTCCTGTCACCTGATGTCCGGCGGGTACGACCTGCTGGTGGAGGTTGAAGGGGCCAACCTGCGCGAGGTGGCGTCGTTTGTTTCCGAGAAGCTGTCCACGCTTCAGGGAGTCCTTTCCACGGCCACGCATTTCGTCCTGCGCGCCTACAAGGAGCAGGGAATCTTGATGGCCGGGGAGGCCAGGGACGAGCGGTTGGCCGTCACGCCGTGAAGCGGTCGTTCGAGACAGGATTGAACCACGGATCGCGCGGAGGAGACCCCTCAGGGCGCGACCAGCACCCGGAAGAAGCGCGCCTCCGCCAAGGGCGTGGGCAGGTGCCAGGTGACGGTGCCGCTGGCCGGGAAGATCAGCTCGATTTCTGGCATCCAACCCTCGAACGCGTCGGTGTACTCGATCCGGTAGCGTCCGCCCGGCGTCCCGAGGATGTACAGGGAGAGCGGACCGACATCCGACACGATATGGATCTCTGCCGCCTCAGCCGGCGGCGACACCGGTACCCGCAGCCCTTCCAGTCGCAGATCGAACCGGCAATCGGGCGACGTGTTGATGAACTGATGCACTTCCACCGCCAGTTGGTTGTCGCCGGGACGAAGCAAGGCGGGATCGATGAGGGAGGAAACGAACTGGCGGTCATCCGGCGCGATGACGTCTTCGAGGGCGAAGGTCAGGAAGTTGAAGTCTCCGTCCTTGAGGTTGCTCCGGGCGACTTCGAGGCCGTTCAGATAGACCACGGCCCCATCATCGCGCTGGAGGTGGACCCGGAGGGCGAGCCATTCGGTCGGGGTGGTCGCGGTGAAGATCCGACGGAAGTAGGTGGTGACCCATTTGCCGGCAGGATTCGGTCCGAAGCTCACCTGCGTCGTCAGGTCGGTCATTCCATAGCCCAGCGGTGCGGCACCGGATTTCCAGGCGGAATCACTGAAGCCGTTGGTTCGCCAGTTCAGGCTCGGATTGGAACCGTCGTCCAGATAACGCCAGCTCACACCTGCCGGCGAAAGGTCCACCGATTGCAGGTTTTCCAGCGCGTAGGCGGTGAAGTCGACGTCCGCCAGATCGGCAGATGAAACCAATAGGTTCGTCCGGGCCGGGACGAAGGCATAGCCGTCGAGATGCGCACGCAGGGTCTGGAGTCCGTTCGTCAGTCCGGCGAACAGGTACTGGCCGTCGTGGTCGGTGCGGGCGATCCGGTGGGTTCCGGCGAGCAGCGTGGCCCCATCGAGGGGAACGCCCGCCCGGCGAACCGTTCCCGAGACCTTCCACCCGGACGCTTCGCCAACCCGGACGACGGCCTTCACCGTGGTGGTCAGGCCGCGCCGGTCGCTGACGATGCATTGCACGATCTGGTCGCCTGGGGTTTCGAAGGTGCGCGTGAGTGTCGGTTCGTTGGCGGGAGTCGATTCGTCCCCCAGGTCCCACCCGTAAGCCAGCGCGTCGCCGTCCGGATCCGATGCCGTGACCACGAAGGTGGCGGTGGACCCGATGGCCAGTTGGCCAGCGGCCGGGGTCATGGACGCGACGGGTGGACGATTGCCCGGGAACGGGCCGAACTGAAGGTCCACGTCGATCGCGGGAGGGGTGGTATTGGTCCGGCCGAGCGTCGTGATGTGCAGATCCAGGGTCGGGTCGGAAAAGGTGTGTCCGGGACGAAGGAACCCATCGCGTGCACCCGGTGCGGTGGCGGGAGTGGTGTCGAGAAAGAGGGTGGCGCGGTTGGTGTGGTCAGCCCAGCGGATCCCCAGCGACGACGATGCGATGGGGGCGTTGGTGTGGAGTTGCCTGAACTCAAGCCAGTAGTGGGTGCGCGCGTTGCGGGCGATGCGGAGGGCGCGCGGGCCGGCGGTGGCGTTGGTGAGGTCATGGGCGTGGAGACGGTGCACGCCGCTGGTCGTCGGGAAGGCGATGTCGGAATCGGAGAGCCAGTGGAGCAGATGCTTGGTCCGGGCATTGAAGTGGCGGGACGATCCCGTGCTCAGGCTCATGGTGTCGGAGGTGTCGCCATACTCCACTTCCTTTCCCGGCCCGATGATTCCCAGTCCCGCCGTATCCCACAGGTTGGCGTGGTTGAGTCCGAAGTTATGCCCGAGTTCGTGGGCCAGCGGACCGACGCTGGCGAAGGCGTTCTTCAACCAGGCACCGCGGATTCCCACGTAGGCGAACCCGGAGAACTTGTAGCCGCTGATGTTGCCGGAGCAGAGGACGTCGAGGTCGTAGCGCTGTGCATCGTAGCCGTTGTTGCGGGCGACGTTGAGGGCGTCGGTCCGCAGGCGCGATGGATTCAGCGCGCCGTACGCGGCGGCCGTGAGGGGCATGCGGAAGACGGGGGTGAAGTCGGAGCCTTGGCCGGGTGGAAAGAAGCCGGTCTTGCCGAACGACATCTCCGAGTAGAAACGATCGAGTTCGCTGATCAGGTTCGTTCCCTGAACCGCACTGAACGGGGCCCCGGTCAGATCACTGAAATCCACCCGGACCAGGAGCAGTCGCTTGCGCCCTTCGGTCCAGTCGGAGGCGGGGTGGGCGCGACGACGAGCCCAGGATCCCAGGACGTCTGCCATGGGCGCGCAGGTCGTCTCGCAATGGAAGGGCGGGGAGGTGGCGTCGGAGGCCAGGGCAGAGCTCAACCCGAGCAATGCGAGCAGGCGGATGACGATCGGAATCCCCTTCATTCGAATGCGGAGATTCTGCGGTGCCTCCCGGTTCCCGGGCGAGGATGGAAACGAGGCCAGAGGCGAAAGAGGCGGGCCGCATGTGGATGCTGCCCTGCCTGGGACCCCGGGCGTCCTCGCCCGCCTCCTCCGTGGACGAACTCCGCGAGCACCGGTCGTGTCACCGATGACGATCACACTTTATAAAGTGTGATCGTCATCGCCGATCGGGGCGTACGCCCGCCCGGAGGGACGATCGAGTCCCCAGGGTAGGTACCGAGGTGACGAGGCGCACCTTCGATCAGGCGGAGAACTTCGGTGGGACGAGGCGCGTTCGAATGGAAGTCGAAGTCTCCGGACGTTGCCTTCGATGCAGGTGCGCCTTCGACCGGGCGGGGCAGGTGTCGAGAGGCGCCCGTCGGGGCGTCCTTGACGCCGGAGTGATTGCAGTTCCCTCCCGGGCCTGCGACTCAGAGGAGAGCCGAAGATGAAAACGTTGTTCGACGCCCACAATCACCTCCAGGACGAGCGCTTCGATTCGTGCCGGGATCGGATCGTGGACGAGGCCCGACAGGCCGGCGTGCGGCGGATGGTGGTGAATGGCTCGTGCGCAGCCGATTGGGCGGGGGTCGCACACCTGGCACAGGTCCATCCGGACCTGGTGATTCCCAGCCTGGGCTGGCATCCGTGGTATCTCCACGAGCAACAGCCCGGCTGGGAGGCCGAGTTTGAAGGTTGGCTGGATCGGACGCCCGGGGCCTTGGTGGGAGAGATCGGGTTGGATCGGTGGATCCTCGATCAATCCCCCGCGATGCGGTCCCGATGGGTTCCGGCGTTGGGCCGGGTTGAGCCTGCCCCGTTCGCCCGTCAGGTGGAGGTTTTCCGCTTTCAGTTGCAGGTGGCGGTCCGGCGCGGGTTGCCCGTCTCGATCCACTGTCTCCAGTGCTGGGGATCTCTTCTTCAGTTGCTGCGGCAAAGCCCAGGGTTGCCTCCGGGATTCCTCCTGCACAGCTATGGGGGGCCGCTGGAGTTGGTCCGGGACTTCGCGGAGTTGGGGGCGTCCTTCAGCTTTCCCGGCTACTTCCTCCACGAACGCAAGGCCCGACAGCGTGAGGTGTTCCGTCACATCCCGCCGGAGCGGTTGCTGGTGGAGACCGATGCGCCCGATCAAGTGCCCCCTCCATCGTTCATCACGCATCCATTGCCAGGGACCCAAGAAGGTCGTCCCCTGAACCATCCGGCCAACCTGGGAGCGATCCAGCGCGGTCTGGCCGAGATCCTGGGGGAAGACCCCGAGGCGCTGGCTGCTCGGTTGGAAGCCAACTTCGAACGGGTGTTCGGGGCCTTCGCTGGGCTGGGGTGAGGAAGCGTGCGGGCATTGGCTTTGGATTTGCGGAGCTCGTCCCTCCCGAGGTGGGCGGGCGGCATCGCCCGGGTTGCTCCGGCGGGCGGTGTTGGCGCAAGGTGCGGCATGAGGCGAGTGGGCAAATGGATCGGGCGCGGATTGATCGGGCTGGTGCTGGCGATCGTCTTCGCAGGAGTCGCGCTGGTCGGGCCGGTGGATGACCGGCCCTACATGCGCTCCGCGTATCACTCCAACACGCTCGTGCGGCTCAGTGCCGCCCTCTCCTCCCAGCCGCGTGAGGGTCTCCGCAAATCCGTCCGTGCCGGATGGGCTCGGGTCCGGTTGACCCCCACGATTGGGGCGGTCGCGGACGTTCCCGAACGGGGAGAATTCCGACAGGTGCCTTTGGCGGGATTCGGGGCGCGCCGGGGCGCGCCTGCGGAAGGCGTTCACGACGATGTGTGGGTGAAGGCGGTGGCTTTGGAGTCGGGGGATCGACGCGTGGTGTTCGTCGGATCGGATCTCCTCATCATCCCAAGGGAAGTGGGGGATGCGGCGTCGGCGGAACTGGCGCGGAACCCGGGCTTGCGGCGGGAACAGGTGTACTTCGGTGCCACGCACACCCATTCGAGTCTCGGGGCCTGGGGAGAAGGGGTGGTCGCGGAAGGGTTTGCCGGAGGCTACCAACCGGGAGTTCGGATCTGGATGACCCAGTGTCTGGTTCAGGCCGTGCGAATGGCCGTTTCCAACCTGGCTCCGGCTTCGGTGGCGACCGGTTCGTTCCGGGCTCCGGGCTCGGTTCGCAATCGCCTGGTGGGCGAGGCCGGTCGGGTGGACGACGAGTTCAGTGTGCTCGCCTTCCAGGGGGCCAATGGTGAGAAGGCCGTGTTGGGTGCGTTCGCCGCTCATGCCACGGTCCTCGGGTCCGGCAACCGGCAGTTCAGCGGGGATTATCCCGGGTATTGGGCGGCGGAAGTGGAGAAGGCCCAGGGCGGGTTGGCGGTGTTCATCGCCGGCGGCGTTGGGAGTCACTCCCCCCGTACCGATGCCGGCGATGATTTTGATCGCGTGGCCGGACTGGGGGCAAAGCTGGCGGCGGAGACCGTCGGGTTGATCCGTAAACTCGACTTCCAATCTGAAGTGGAACTGGCGGTGCTGGGAGCCGAGGTGGATCTCCCGTCGCTCAATCCACGGGTTGCCGATGACTTCCGGCTGCGGCCGTGGGCGGCGCAGAGGCTCCTGCCGGTGCAACCCACCTCCTTCCTTCAGGCGGTACGGTTGGGAGAGACTGTCTGGGTGTCAACGCCGTGCGACTTCAGCGGCGAATTGGCGCTGGTACTCAAGGAGCATGCGCTGGTGCGGGGACGTCGTTTGACGGTAACGAGCTTCAATGGCGACTACATCGGGTACGTGATTCCGACCAAGTATTATCATCTGGGCGGGTACGAACCGCAGACGATGTCGTTTCACGGCCCCACCACGGCGGACTACTTCGAGGAACTGATCCGCAAGATGGTGGATGGGATCTGAGTGAACCCGGGGTGGCACTCCGCTGACCCCGGGCACCGGAGCCCATGCTTGCCATCCGGCGTCGGGTGCCCATGTTGACGGCCCGGATGAGTACGTGTGGTTCGGGTTCAGGAATTGGAATGGAAACAGCGCCAGCGCCGATCGTGTTGCAGTCGCGTCGGCGCCTGCCGGAATGGCTCAAGGTTTCGCTGCCGGCGAGCAGCGCCTTCACCAAGACGCGGATGCTGTTGGAAGATCTCAAGCTGCACACGGTGTGCGAGAGCGCGAAGTGTCCGAATCACTGGGAGTGTTGGAGCAAGGGCACCGCGACGTTCATGATCGCCGGGGATCGTTGCACGCGGGCGTGTGGATTCTGCGCCGTCAGTACCGCCAAGCCTTTTGCCTTGGAGGTGGACGAACCCCGGCGGGTGGCGGAAGCCACGCGTCGGATGGGATTGCGCCACGTCGTCATCACCGCCGTGGCCCGCGACGATCTTCAGGATGGGGGAGCGGAGCATTTCGCCCGGACCATCGCCGCGGTTCGCGAGATGAATCCGGGGATCGTCGTGGAGGTGTTGACGCCCGATTTCCTCGATCGGGATTTTGCCGTGGACTGCGTCATCGAAGCCTCGCCGGAGATCTTCAATCACAACCTGGAGACGGTCCGGAGATTGACTCCCGCCGTGCGGCATCGGGCGACCTATGACCGGTCGCTGACGGTGCTGAAGAAGGTGAAGGACCGCGCCGGCGACCGCATCCACACCAAGTCCGGGATGATGCTCGGTCTGGGCGAGACGGAAGAGGAAGTCATTGAATCGATGCGCGATCTCCGCGAGGCGCGGGTGGACATCCTGACGCTGGGTCAGTACCTGCAACCGACCTTGAAACACTTGCCGGTGGTGGACTACGTCCGACCGGAGAAGTTCGAGGAGTACCGACGACTGGGCGAGGAGTTGGGTTTCATCCACGTGGCCAGCGGTCCGCTGGTCCGGAGTTCCTATCACGCCGACGAATTCAGCGCGGGAAAGTAGGGGGGAGCGGGGCGTTCAGTCGGGCCGGTCCATGCGGAGTGTTTCGCCCCGGTGCAGGTAGAGATCGCCGCCGGCGCGGGCCACGAGGTCGAGTCGGGTGAGGTCGGGGAGACCGTTTTCACCGAGGACGGCATCGTCGACATGGAGGGCAACGATCCGGCCGAACACCGCATTGCCCCCAGCGGGGCCTTCGCTGATCCGGATCACCCGATCGAGTCGGCATTCGAAGCTGACCGGGGAGCCGAGGACGCGGGGTGGAGCGACGATGGAAGACGGTTGCGGGGCGATGTTGAACCGATCGAACTCGCTCTCGCCGTGGGGCAGCGAGGCCGCGGTCAGATTCATGGCCTCGCACAGCCGGGTTGGAACGAGGTTCACAACGAATTCCCCGGTGGTTTCCACGTTGAGAAGGGTGTCCTTGGGCTTCCCAAACCGGTCGTTCACCGGACAGAACATGAGCGTGGGGGGCTTGGCACAGACTCCCATGAAAAAGCTGAAGGGTGCCAGGTTGGTGCGACCTGCGCGGTCGAGGGTCGAAATCCAGGCGATGGGCCGCGGCAGGATGGTGTGGATCATCCACTGGTACATGTCGCGGATCGAAAGTTGATCAGGGTCGAGGTGCATGATCGTGATGGGGGCCAGGGCCTTGCTCCACCTGTCTGGGAAGTCGGGGATGCGGCTTGAGTTTGTCGTTGCGGCTGCCGGCCCGCTGCCCTCAACCGGCGTCGCTGCTTTGCCGCCGGAGGACAGGCGACCTGGAACCCGAGGCAACTCCAACACGCGCCTGCGGGTGCCGGCGATCCGCCAGCGCCCGCAGTTGAGTCCGCGCGAGCGGAAGATCAGCGCCCCGCCTGCCCGAGGCTGAGGAGGAACATGATGTTGTTCGGCGTTTTCTTGAGCTTCCCGAGCAGCAGTTCCATCGATTCGACCGGCGGCACACTGGTAAGGGCGCGGCGCAGAACGGAGACGCGGTTGTACTCGTCCGGGTGGTACAGCAGTTCCTCCTTGCGGGTGCCGGAACGTTCGATGTTGACCGAGGGGAAGATCCGGCGGTCGACCAGGGCGCGGTCGAGGTGGATCTCCATGTTTCCCGTCCCCTTGAACTCCTCGAAGATGACTTCATCCATCCGCGAGCCGGTCTCGACCAGGGCGGTGGCCATGATCGTGAGGGAACCGCCCTCCTCGATGTTGCGGGCGGCACCGAAGAACCGCTTGGGCTTGTGCAGGGCGTTGGCATCCACACCCCCGGACAGGATCTTGCCGGAATGGGGTTGGACGGTGTTGTAGGCGCGGGCGAGGCGGGTGATGGAATCCAGGAGGATGACGACGTCCTTCTTGTGCTCGACCAGGCGCCGGGCCTTTTCGATGACCATTTCGGCCACCTGGACATGACGTTCGGGCGGTTCGTCGAAGGTGGACGAGACCACCTCGGCTCCCCGGCAGTTCCGCTCCATGTCGGTGACCTCCTCGG
>JBDNHZ010000449.1:0-14472 GCA_041688515.1 Verrucomicrobiota bacterium | reverse complement strand
GAGGGCGAGAAGGAAAGGGGCGGGCGAGGACGCCCGCGGCCCCGGGAAGGGCGATCACACTTTGCAAAGTGTGATCGCGATCGGGGCGTCGTTGAACGCGGGAATGGACGGTCTGCCCGCTCCCCGCGCTTCCCCACGCTCCCCCCGATTCGAGGCGGTGCGCCCCCAGGGACGGGGCGCATCCGGACGCTGATCCCTGCGGCGTCGCGCGATGCGGGAGGGCGATCACACTTTGCAAAGTGTGATCGCGATCAGGGCGGCGTTGAACGCGGGAATGGACCGTCCGCCCGCACCCGACGCTCCCCCACGCCCCCCCGATTCGAGGCGGTGCGCCCCATCAGCGTTGAGCCCGGGGAGGGCGAGAAGAAAAGGGGCGGGCGAGGACGCCCGCGGCCCCGGGAAGGGCGATCACACTTTGCAAAGTGTGATCGCGATCGGGGCGTCGTTGAACGCAGGAACGGGCGGTCTGCCCGCTCCCCGCGCTTCCCCACGCTCCCCCCGATTCGAGGCGGTGCCCCGCTCTCAGGACGGGGCGCATCCGGACGCTGTTCCCCTCCCGGACCCGCGGCGTCCTCGCCCGCTTCCTCACCCCCCTGTGCCCGAGCGTTCCCGCCACGCGGGACCGTGACCCCGCTGGGCGGATGCTTCGATGGGCGGTCGACAACGATCTCCGGTGCGGGTACTCCTGCTTCATCATGTCCAAGCGAGCTTTTGGAATCGGCGCGTCCGTGCTGGCTGCGGCGGTGTTGCAGTGGTCCGTCGTCCACGCGCTGGATACGGGCGCGGCGGTGATCTCCGCGGCGGATCGTGCGGAGGTTGCCCGGGCGAATGCGCAGGCGGTGAAGGCGGCGGCGGCCTTTCTGGCGACGCTTTCGGAGTCGGAACGGGCGGCCGTGTTGTTCGAGTACTCGGATGAAGCCCAACGTGCGCGGTGGTCGAACCTGCCGACGCCCCTGTTCAAGCGGAAGGGTCTGAAGGTCGGCGATCTGCAACCGGCCCAGCGCAAGGCGGCGATGGCGGTGCTGGAAGCGGCGACCAGCCCGATGGGCTATCGCAAGACGATGGAGATCGTGACGGCGGAGGAAGTTCTGAAGCAGGGCGGTGGGATCCCGTCGAACCTGATCTTCGGCGAGGATGAGTTTTATTTGTCGTTCGTGGGCAAGCCCTCGGAGAAGACGCCGTGGCTGCTGCAGTTTGGCGGGCATCATCTGGCGTTGAACCTGACCTTCGGCGTGGATCAGGCCGTGTTGACTCCCAGCCACACGGCAGCGCAACCCGCGAAGTACACGCTGAACGGCAAGACGATCCGGCCGCTCGGCGCGGAGAACGACAAGGCGTTCGATCTGATCAATGCCCTCGACGCGGTCCAACGGGAAGCGGCGATCCTCGGGTCGGTTTTCCGGGACGTCATCCTGGGGCCGGGACAGGACGGAAAGAAGCTGGCACCGGAAGGGGTGAAGGTCTCGACCTTCAATCCGGCACAGAAGGCACTTTTGATGGGAGTCGTGCGCGAGTGGGTGGGCATGACGAGTGAGGCGGCGGCAAAGGTGAAGATGGCGGAGGTCGAGGCGAACCTCGGCGAGACTTGGTTCGCCTGGAGCGGTCCGACGACGCCGGGCAGCGCGGCGTACTTTCGTATCCAGGGACCAACGGTCCACATCGAGTATGCGCCTCAGAACCTGGGCGGGTCCCCGGTGAACCACATCCACACGATCTTCCGGGATCCAACCAACGACTACGGCCGGAAGTTCGCGAAGCCGTGATCTTCGTCTTGCGATTCCGGGTGGGTTGGCTGGTGGCTGTGGCCGTCGGGTTGGCGATGCCAAGCCTGCGGGCGCACCGTCCGGACGAGTGCCTGCAGGCGGCGTTGATCGACGTGGGGCCGGAGCAGGTTCGTGTGTTCCTCTCGATGACGCCCGGGACGGAAGTTGCGGCACGGTTCAAGGCGATGGTGGATGCCGACGGGAATGGGGTCGTGACCGAGCACGAATCGGCTGTCTACGCCACGAATGTGGTGCAGCAATTGACCCTGCAGACCGACGGCGGCGAACGGCGACTCGAGTTGAAGGCGTTTCGATTTCCGGAATGGGACACGGTTCATGCCGGTGTCGGCACCCTCCAGATCGAGGCCGAGGCGAAGGTGCCGGCGTGGACGAACGGGGTGCACGGGCTCCGGTTCGAGAACCGGCATCTGACCAATCTGAGTGTCTACGTTGCGGCGGCGTTGCAGCCCGAGAGCCCGCGAATCGTGATCGGGCGTCAGAAGCGGGATGAAAGCCAGGCGATCATCGACATCCGGGTGACGGTGGGCGCCGGGCGATAAGGGGAAAAACGCTACCGGACCTCGCTTCGGTGGAAAGACGTTCGGTCCGGGTCTCCGCGGCGGTGCTTCACGGGATGAGGAGGATCGAAGGGGGACTGGTGCCGCGTTGAGAAAGGCCGTCTGAAAAGGTGCGTGCGGCTTTGGAAATGGAGACTTGTTGAAAGGATCCGTCGCTGAAGAGGAGGTTGCCTGCGCCGCTGTGATGACCTGGCGAGGTGAATCCGAAAATGTCGTTGGTCGAAGGTGCGATCCGGCCGCGAGCGGGTGTGCCGTTCAGCGTCAGGTTGCGGTCACCGCCCAGGATGCGGTCCGGCTCTTCGTCCGTGGTTCCGGTGACGAGGAAATAGGAGACGTGATCGTTGTGGCCGAAGAGGGCGGCATCGCTGGTTTGTGGGCGACTGAAAACCATGCCCGATCCGCCTGTGTTCGGCAGCATGGAGGTGCATCTCGGGAAGTGCACAAAGACTACGAGGATTCAGCACGGCTTATGCCATGGATTCTCATCCTTCAACGGCTTGGCGTCCTCCTTCCGCGAGGGATGCCGGAACTCAACCCGCGTCGGCCGCGTGTCTGTCCCTGGCCGTCCCCCTTACCCCCGATACGCTCCCGAATCCCGCACCGCGCCCGCCACGAACGGTGGGAGCAGGTGATCGACGGATTTCCCAATCCGGATGCGTTCCCGGATCTCGGAGGACGAGACCCCCAGCGGCCAACCCCGCAGGGGTCGTACCCGGAAGGGTGCCGGCGGCGGTGCCGGTGGATTTCCCGGCCGCGGGATCACGATGAATTCCACCAGGCGGGCCAGCGCCTCCGCTTCACGCCAGAGTTGCAGCGTGGGGACGTGGTCGGCTCCGATCAACCAGCAGAGTTCCGCCCCGGGAAAGCGACCGGCGTATTCGCGCACAGTGTCGATCGTGAAGCTCGTCCCCCCACGGCGCAGTTCGAGATCGTCGACGTCGAAGTCGGGGCGTCCCGCCAAGGCGATGTGGAGCCAGCGCAGGCGCAGGTCGTCCGGGGCCGGAGCCGAATCCGGTTTGAACGGGGAACGGGCGGCGGGAATGAACACGATGCGATCAAGCGCCATCTCCTCGCAGGCCGCCTCCGCGACGAGGATGTGTCCGAGATGAACGGGATCGAAGGATCCGCCGTAGAGTCCAATGCGCATGATGCCGGGGTGGGTCTGGGTTCAGCAGCAGCGGTTGATGCCGTCGAAGCGCTTCTCCGTGGCCGCAACGTAGGCATCCGAACGCGCTTCCCGGGTCACGGACTTGCGCACCTCGGCAACGTCGATCAAGACCCGGGGACCGCAGGCCGGGCCGGTGCCAGCAACGGCCTGCGCGGCGGCTGTGTCGATGACGTCCTGGTCGGTCAGGTGTCGGGCCAGGCCGACGGCAACCGTCATCGCTCCGAGGGCGCTCAGAGGAGTGGAAGAGGGCGGATCGAGCGGACGCCACACCGGGTCGGATTCCCGCAGGTCGGGAGCCCGGGTTCCCCGGATGAGTCGGCTCCATTCGTAGATCGCGATCAGAACGACCAAGCCGGCGAGCGTGAGGAAGGATCCGGTCACGACGAGGTCGATGAGGTTGTTGGAGCGGAGGGCGCGATTGACGGTGACCGCGCGGGCGGCGGCCTTGGCGGCGGGGGAATTGGGAGCACCGGCCTGACTTGCGGCGAGTTGGAGCGCGGGGAGTTTGGAGTCGAAATCGCGCACCGCTGCCAGGAAGCCGATGCGCGGCGTCTCATGGAACATCTTCTGATATCCGGCAGTGAAGGTGACCGTGAGCAACCAGCAGAGCGGAAGCAGCGTGACGAGTGCGAGGGCAGGGGACTTCTTCCTTCGGAGCGCCATCTTGAGGAGGAGCGTGGTCGCGAGGATCAGAGCGATGGAGGCGAGGAGTTGGTTGGCGATGCCGAACAGGGGCCAGAGGGAGTTGATCCCACCGAGCGGATCGCGCACGCCCTGCACCAGGAACCAGCCCCACGCGCTGACGACCAGCACTGAGGCCAGAAGGTTGGGCCCAAGGGAGCGCGTGTCGCCGAGCTTCGGGTGGAGGTGGCCCAGGAAATCCTGCAGCAGGTAACGTCCAACCCGCGTCCCGGCATCCAGGGTGGTGAGGATGAACAAGGCCTCGAACATCACCGCGAAGTGGTACCAGAGCCCGAGACCGCGTCCGCCGGTGATCTGCTTGAAGATCTGGGCCATGCCCACGGCGAGCGTGGCGGCACCTCCGGTGCGACCGTAGAGGGACTTCTCCTCGACCTCGCGGGCGAGGGATTCCATGACGCCGGGTTCGAGGTGGAAGCCGGTGGCGTTGACGCGTTGAAGGATGTCGGTGACCTGGGCGGCCTCGGTGGCCCCGGCGCCCTTGACGTTCATGGCGAGGTAAACCCCGGGCTCCAGGGTGCAGGCCGCCACCAGCGCCATGATGGCCACCAGCGATTCGAGGAGCATCGCACCGTAGCCGATCGGACGGGCGAAGCGTTCGCGGGTGATGATCTTCGGGGTAATGCCGGAGGCGATGAGCGAATGGAACCCGCTGATCGCCCCGCAGGCGATGGTGATGAAACAGAAGGGGAACAGCTTTCCGCCCACCACCAGTCCCTTGCCGGCCACGGCGAAGTCGACGAGGGCGGGCATCTTCAACTGGGGCAGCACCGCAACCACCCCGATCGCGAGGGCCCCGATGGTCCCGAGCTTCATGAAGGTCGAGAGGTAGTCGCGGGGCGCCAGCAGCAGCCACACCGGGAGGACGGAGGCGGCGAGACCGTAGGCGATCAGGGTCCAGGCGAGTGGCTCGGCCTTCATCGTGAAGCTGCTGGCGAGACCGGCATGGCTGTGGACGTACTGGCCGCCCCAGACGGCGAGCAGCAGGAGGATCACCCCGCCAATGGAGGCTTCGAGGGTTCGACCATGCCGCAGGAAGCGGAGGTAGCCGCCCATCAGCATGGCGATGGGGATGGTGGCACCGACGGTGAACACCCCCCAGGGGCTTTCCGCCAGGGCCTGCACCACCACCAGACCGAGGACGGCGAGCAGGATGATCATGATCGCCAGGATCGCCACCAACGCCACGGCACCCGCGAGCCCGCTGACTTCGTCCTTCACCATTTGACCCAGCGATTTCCCGTTGCGCCGCATGGAGCCGAACAGGATGACGAAATCCTGTACCGCCCCGCCGAGCACGACGCCGATCAGGATCCACAGGGTGCCGGGCAGGTAGCCGAACTGCGCTGCGAGCACGGGTCCGACCAAGGGCCCGGGGCCGCTGATGGCGGCGAAGTGATGTCCGAAGACGATCCAGGGATTGGTCTTCACGAAGTCCTGGCCGTCTTCACGCACCTCGCAGGGCGTCGAGCGACGGTCGTCGAGCACGAGGACCCGGGCGGCAATCCATTTGGAATAGAAACGGTAGCCGATGGCGTAGGTGCAGAGGGCGGCAACGACCAGATACCCGGAGTTCAGGGGTTCACTGCGGCTCTGGGCGATGGCCGAGTAACACCACGCTCCCAGACCCGCGACAATCAGCCAGATGAGGACGCCCAACGGTTTCGGCATGCGGGCCACGGTACCATGATCGGGCCGGGCGTTCCCAGAGGGGGAGTTGGGAAGATTGCGATGCGCCCGTTCGGGAGGGGATCAACGGCCGACGGACCGGGAAAATTCCTCAAGGGAAGCCGCAGAAATCACCAGGCGCGCCAGTTTTCGGAGTTCCATCTCGTCCTGAATGGCTTCGATTCGCAACTGGAGGTCGATTTCAGGGGCCCCGAACCGGAGCGAGACATGTTCCATCAGCATTTCCCTCAAGGCCGCGAGTCGCCCCTCGTTCCGGCCCTCGACACGCCCTTCGACACGGCCCTCGACACGTCCTTCTTCCCAGACAATCCGATCATACGGACTCAAGTTTGGCATACGCATTTCCTCCTGAAGGTTTCTCAAATCCTGACGGAACGATAGCTCCTCTTCGACCGACAAAGCCAGCAGCCAATGGATCAGTCTCAAGACCTCGCGGATCTCCGGCTCCGGCATTCCCGAGACGAGGAGGTTTCGCACCAATCCGAGTTTCCCTGTTCGACGTTCGAATGGTTTTCCACCGGTTTCCTGGGCCAGACGATGGGCTTGGATGACCCGCGCGACCGGATTCCCCGTCTCGAGCCAGGGCTTCAGATCCAGTTCGCTCAACTTGCAGACCGGAAACTGGAACTCGACGCCGCACCCGTGTGCCAGAACGGCGAATCGCGTCGGCTTCCAGCTTGGCACCGCATCTGCCAGCACCGCGACGCTCACCGGAAAACGGCGGAACCGATCCATGATCCGACAGAAGTATCGGAACATCCGCTCGGCAAGGGCGTCGTCCCGTTGCGCCTGAACCTCCGCGTGGATCAGGAGCAACTCGCCCGAGCCGTCGCGTCGCTGCAATTCCACGAGTTTATCGACCCGCATGAGACCGGACTCCGATTCACGGACGATCTCTTGCAGCTCCGTATCGAGGAATGAGACCGGAACGGACCAGTCAATTGACGCGGCAATTTCGGGAAATGCGAGCTTCAGGAAGGAGGGCAGGAAACGCTCCAGAGTCTGTTTCCAGGCCGCGTCGTATTGGGTCAGTTCGTTCAACGACTCCTGCTACGTCGAAAATCCAGGCGGGGTTACCGTGAATTCACCCGCCTTGCTTGCGGATAGGCTCACTCCTCATCCGCCGCGTCCAGCTTCCGGAGGTAGTCCCAGATCAGACGGAGGTCCGGATCCGCGAGTGCATGTTGGATGACCCCTTTGCGCTGACCGACGCGCATCGCGGTTTCAAGCCATCGAACGGCTTCAACGGCCTGATCCAGCTTCATCCAGTAGCAGGCGAGATTGTAGGGAAGCGCAGCCACCTTGGGATGTGCCTCCAGGATGGCCATCACCGAGTCGATGGCCTCCTGGGAGCGATCGAGCCAGAAGAGGGCATTGCCGCGATTCATGTGCCCGCGGAAGTCCAAGGGGAAATCGGCCACCTGCTGTTCCGCGATGGCAAGCGCCTCCCCGAAGGACTGACGTCGGGCGAGGACCTGAAAACGAACTTCGAGGACATCCGGGCAGCCGGAGTACTGCGGACGGATATTCCGCAGTTCGGCTTCGGCCTCGGCGACATCGCCCAACTCCAGCCAACCCCGGGCGAACTGGAGATGCACGTTGTCGGGATGCGGTGGGACGCTCTCGATCACAGGTGGGGGGAGGTTGGACATTCTGGGCGGTCCGGGCAACCGGAGGATTCTGGAAGGGGACCGGGGAATCCGCTTCTCGCGCCGAATACATTCGGCTGTCATCACATGGTCCTACCTGCCTCTGGTGAAACCCCGGTTCGAATTCCGCCGATCCCTCCGCAACGGGGTTCCTGATGGCCTGTACTGGCTGCTGGGTGCCCTCGTCCTGTTGACCCTGGTCACCGGCTGCGCGCGTCGTGGGCCGTCTGGCTTGCCGCGACTGGAGTTCCCCCGCGACACGCTGGCCATCACCAACGAGACCCAGTGGGTCTATGGTCAGGATCCGACCACGGGAAAGCAGGTGCATGTGGTGAGGGACCCGCCCCCGACCTATTCGCTGCGGTGCTTTGTCCTGTCGCGCACGGTCAAGTTGTTCCATGCCCACGCGGAGTTCGCGCCGTTCGCGCCGCCGCTGGACGAGTCCGCGTATCGGGCATGCATCCGTGAAGTCGTGAAGCGAAGCCCGCGGCGGGCCAGTGAGCCTGGGAAACGGGTGGTGATTCCTGGGTACGCCGGTTTGTACGCGTTCAGCGAAGCCTGGCCGAGGCTGTTCCAGGAAGAGAGCGGAGCCGCGTGGGAGAGCTACGTGCAACGAGGCCACTGGCGAATGATTTTTCCGTTCTCACGGAAGCATCAACGCCGGGAAGTGTTGGCTCTGGCCGAGGGCGTTCGTGACGGACGATCCCCCGTGGTGCACGTGGTGGATTTTCCCGGCCTGAAGATCAACCACGCCTTGGTGCTGCTGGAAGTGGTCGAGTCGCGCGGCGACTATCAATTCCAGGTCTATGATCCCAATACGCCCGGCCGGCCGGTCGAACTCAGATTCGACCGCAGCCGTGGGCAGTTCATTCTGGGATCCGTGCCCTATTTCATCGGCGGGGACGTGGCGGTGTACGAGGTGTACTGCGGGTGGTTGAAGTGATCCTTGGGAGGGACGGGTTCCGGGAGTCCGATGCGAGTTAGCTGGGAGAGGGACTCGCGTACATGGAGACTCGCGGAGCTCGTCCCTCCAGATGCGGGTCCGCGGAAACAGGGACCCGGAGCCAGCGCTACCGTTGCTCCGCCGGCTTCCGCCACCGCCGAATCCGGGTGAAGAACCATCCGAAGAAGAGCAGACCGCAGGCGTTGACCCCGAGCGAATAGCCGAGCTTGTACGTGCGACCGGAATTGCGCTCGGCGTAGATGGCCTGATTGCTGCCGGTCAGAAGGGTCGGCCAAGCGAGTGGCATCAAGGCTCCGTGCAGCAGACCGCGTCCGAAGCCAGCCGGCGTGGTGAGGCTGGCGTCCCAGCGCATGGCCGTCGACGACGTCCATCCCACCGTCAGAGCGAGGAGGAGCGTCACCAGCAGTCGGCGCGCCCACACGCTCCATCGGGATTGGAGGAAGGAATTCGGTGGGCTGTCTTGTCGGTCCTCGATCATTCTGATTGCCTGTCCACGATGTTTTTGGCGCGGCGCAGTGCGCAAGCTGAATACTTCGATGCCCCCGAGAGGACGGCATCGGAGTTGAATGCCCATTATGCCTGGCTCAACCGGATCAATCGGGCGACCCGATTCGACCGGCCGTTCCGCATCTGGATCCCGCGGTTGCTCCCGCCAAGCGCGTGTGAATCGCTGAAGATTCTGGATGTGGGGGCCGGTGACGGGGAATTGGGTCGAACCCTTACGACCTGGGCGGCTTCTCGGAACTGGCAGTGGAAGTTCACCGACCTGGATCTCTCGCCGCATGCCTGCGCCCTTAATCCGAATGCACGGGCCACGGCCGGTTCAGCGACCGCGTTGCCCTTCGCCGATGGCAGTTTCGACGTCGTGATCGCGACGACCATGACCCATCACCTGCCAACCGATGAGGCGGTGATTGCCCATTTCCGGGAGGCGGCACGCGTGTCCCGTCGGTTGGTGTTGCTCTGCGACATGCGGCGGAGCGCCCTGTTCCTTGGGATTCTGGGAGCCATCCTCTGGGCTCGCCGTGTGCCCCGAGAGTTTCTCGACGATGGATTGCTCTCCGTCCGCCGGGGATGGCATCCCGAGGAATGGCGTGCCTTGGCGGATCGTGCCGGACTCAGCCAGGCGCGGGTCTGGTCCGAACACGCAACCCGCGTCCTGCTCAGCCTCCAGAAGGGCGGGTAGCGGCCGCGGCGGACCGGTACCAGCGGATCCAGCGAAGGGTGTCGCGCAACGGGGAAATCTTGCTGCACTCGTCCCGGTATCGCACCTGGACCGGCGCAAAGCCGACGCCCCATCCGGCCCGGGCGAAGGCGACCAGCATCTCCGATTCGATCTCGAACTTCCGCGAACTCAGGCCGGCCTGTTGCAATGAAGGCAGGTGCGCGAGTCGAAACCCACACTGGGAATCCGGAATGGAGATCCCGGCTAGCGCACTGATCCGCCGGCTCATCCAGCGGTTCGTCTGACGTCGCAACCAGGGCATGGCTGCGGCCTGAGACATCCGATTGCCCACCACCAATCGGACTCCTTCGGTCGCCACCGCGAAAAGCCCGGGGGCATCGAGAGGATCGTGTTGTCCGTCGCCGTCGAGGAGAAGGACCCATTCCGCGCCATGGTTTGCCGCCGCGGTCCAACCCACGGCCAGAGCGGCACCTTTGCCCACGGAACGTTCGAGTCGGCAGACCGTGGCTTCGGCTGCGCTCGCCACGGCGGCGGTGCCGTCGGTGGATCCATCGTCGATGACGAGGGTCTCTCGCACGAAGGGACGAAGTGCGACGACCACGGCACCGATGGCCCGAGCCTCATTGAGGCAGGGAATGATGGCGACCGTGTTTCCGCGTGCAGGAAGCACCCCGGAGCGTCCGGTGCCGGAAGTGTCGATGTCGAGCTTGGAGCAGGGACGGGGAAACAGACACTCGCGGAGATTGTCCCTCCGGAGGGTGGGTCGGACGAGGGGCGAACAGGCTCCGCCGCCTCGTCCTGTGAAACGGGACGGGCCTACTTCTTCTTGCCCGCGACGGTCTTGGCAGCTGCTGCCGCCTTCTTGGAGGCATCCGCGCTGCTCGCCTTGGATTGTTTCTGGGTGGATTTCTTCTGGTTTGCCTTCGGGGATTTGTCGCCCATGGATTTGCCTTTGATGGTGGTTTGCTTGCGGACGGAATGTTGGTTTCCCCGCCCGACGACCCGACGCTATCGATCGGCCGACGGCCTGTAAACGCTGTCGGTGATTCCCCAGGTCCCTCTACGCCTCCGGGATGAGGACCTCCGTCCCGGTGCCGCGGGCGTCCTCGCCCGCTTCTCCCCTCCCTCACCCCGAGAAGCTCCCGCACGAGGCCGCGTCCCGGAAAAAATTCCCCGCTCGCCCGGCACTGAGGGATTGCGCCGGACCGGTGCGCACAGCCAAATCGGCGGGAGCGGTTTTTGCCGTTTCTTCGTCCCCCATGAAGGATGCCTTTTCTCGGCGTGGTTCTGTCCCGGTGTCCGAGCCCGGTGGTGTGATTCTCCGAAGGCTCCGTCCCGAGCCGTCGCCGACGCTTGCGGGCCTGCCCGGTCTTCCGTGGCACCCGTTGCCGCCCACCCTGGACGAAATGCTCGCCGGCAGTCGTCCTTCGGCGCGGGTGCGCCGGGCGTACGATCCGTTGGGGCAGGGTTGGCCGCGGGGTCAACCCGCGATTTCGTACCAGCCGATTCCGGCCCCTCCCCTCCCGCCGCCGGCTTCGAAGCGTCCATCGCGGACGCGCCCCGCCCGCCGTCCGCTGATCGCGGAAGGTCTCGGTTCGATTCCCTTCTTGGACGCTGGATTGACGGACCCAACGTCGTCGCATCTTCCGACGCCCGCCGAAGCGGCACCGGCTGGGGCGTCGGTTCCTCCCGCGGCACCGCCGTCCCCCGACCCGATGGTGGCGAAGGAAATTCGTCGTCGCATCGAACTGATCCCGGTGGCGCCGTCGCTGCCCCGCATCCTGTTCAGTGGAGATGAACCTCTGACCGCGGTCGGCGCGACGGGCGTGGTAGCTGAGGCACCTCCCCGGGGTTCGCTGGCCGAGCCGATCGCGACTCCTTTGTCTCCGTCGGAATCGGAGGGGGTCCATTGGCCCTTCGCGGCGTCCGCGGAAGTTCGGCTGACGGCCCGCGATCCGTTCACGGTGGTCGCACATTGGGATCGGGAATCAGTGGTGCCCGAAACGTCCGTGGAAGAGTGGGGACGCGGGCGCTGGTGGATGCGGTTGCATCAGGGAAGTGCCGAGGGCCCGGTGATGACGGAGCGCCCCGCGCACGAAGCAGCGGGAACGGCATTGCTGCCCGTGATCGAACCCGGCCGTTCCTACGTGGCTGAACTCGGCTACGACTCGCACCGCTCGGGCTGGCATGGCGTGGCGATTTCACATCCGACGCCGACTCCCTCGGATCGTCCGACCGGCTCGGCTGCGGGCTCCGGGCCGGTCCAGTGGGGAACGGTGGCGCCGTGGGAAGGAGAACCCGGGTCGGGGAGTGGAGTCGGCTACGTCCCGGCACCGTCGCCGTCAGACGGAGAGTGGACAGAAGAGGAGATCGACATGGAAAGCACGGCCGCGGCCGATACGGCTTCTGCTTCCCCTCTGGAGTGGTCGTGGTCCTGGTGGCGTGGCGAGGGGCACGCGTCTTCCGGGATCTTGTCGGGGCACGAGGCGCAGACCGCGACGGACGGCGGAAGTCGCGTCCGGCGACGGGGGAAGGCCGGGAAGCCGGCGTCGGCGGAATCGCCCCGGTCGATCGCCAGCGAGGCTCTGGCCGAGATCCTTCCTCCGGAGGCCCGACGTGCCTTCTGGTTCCACGTGAGTGCCGAGGTCATCCTGCATGGCAGCACGGAGCCGGGTGCCCGGGTCACCATTGCCGGCCGGCCGGTGGCGCTGCGTCCGGATGGTTCCTTCAGTTTCCGCTTCGCCTTCCCGGACGGAGACTTCCGGTTGCCGATGGAAGCGGTCTCGGCAGATCGCCAGGACGGACGCAAGGCAGCGGTCCGTTTCCTTCAATCAACTGGATTCGAGGACGAAGTGGGAGAGCATCCCGTGTCGCCTGCCTGGGACGCGGATCTGGGTGAATGGGGTAAATGACCCGGGTGGTCAACGGTGCGATGGATCGACCGCTTTTTTCCCTGTTGCTGCATGCGCACCTGCCGTTCGTGCGCCATCCGGAGCACGCCGATTTCCTGGAGGAGCGTTGGCTCTTCGAGGCGATCATCGAGTGTTACCTGCCGCTGGTGCGGATGCTCGACGGCTGGGAACGGGACGGCATCGCGGGGGTGATCAACCTGACGGTCTCGCCGACGCTGGCGGCGATGCTGTCCGATGATCTGTTGCGGTGCCGGTTCGAGGCGCATCTGGCACGGATGGAAGCGTTGGGTCGGTCGGAGGAGGATCGACATGCGTTGCAACCGGCGTGGGCAGCCGTCGCGCGGCATTACGCGGAACGATTGGCGGAAGCCCGGACGATCTGGGATCGCGAAGGGAGGAACGTTCTGGGTGCCTGGGGCCGCCATGCGCGGGCGGGACGACTCGAATTGCTCACCTGCGCCGCGACGCACGCGCTCCTGCCGTTGTTGTTGGAGAGCCCGGGGGCGCTGCGGGGGCAGATCCGCACCGCAGTGCAGGAGCATCGACGTCATTTCGGGCTGAGTCCTCGGGGAATCTGGCTGCCGGAATGCGCGTATCACCCGGGCATCGAAGAGGAACTCCGGGCCGCCGGGCTCCGCTGGTTCGTCGTGGAGACCCATGGCCTGTTGCTCGGTCAACCGCCGTCTCCCCATGGCGTGTTCGGTCCGGTGGTGACCCCCACCGGCCTGGCGGTCTTCGCCCGCGATCCAGCCAGCGCCCGCCAGGTATGGAGTCGGCATGGGGGCTATCCCGGCGATCCACGCTATCGCGAGTTTCACTCGGACCTGGCGGATGTGGCCGAGTGGGGATACCTCGCGCCTCACGCCGCCGGGACCAATGTCCGCGTGGCGACCGGCTTCAAGTATCATCGGGTGACCGGCGGGACTGGACCGAAGGAACACTACGATCCCGTCGCGGCGCTCGCCGCCGTGGAGGAACACGCCCGGCACTTTGTCGCCGAACGGGGCCGTCATCTCCACGCCCACAGCGCCGCGATGGGGCGGCCGCCCTTCCTGTTGGCTCCTTACGACGCCGAGTTGTTCGGGCATTGGTGGTACGAAGGACCGGAGTTTCTCGATGCCGTCGTCCGGCGGATCGCCGGGGGGGCGGAGGGGATTCGAATGATCGGTCTGGGTGGCTATCTGACGGCACACCCGGTCAATCCGGTGAGTCTTCCCGCGTCGTCGACCTGGGGTGAAGCCGGACACCTCGGGGTCTGGCTCGATGACTCCAACGCCTGGATGCAACGGCCGTTGCACGGGATGTCGATGCGGATGTCGGCGATCGCCCGGATGGAATCCAACGCGGACGGAGTCCGACGTCGTGCCCTCGTTCAACTGGCACGCGAGCTGATGTTGGCACAGTCCAGCGATTGGCCATTTCTGGTGCGGATGGGAACCGCCCGGGACTACGCGCGGGCGCGATTCGAAACCCACGTGCGCCAGTTCTGGAAACTGGAAGGAATGATCGCCGGAAGAGAAGGCTGGGACGAAACCGCCCTCGCGGAAATGGAAGCGCGGGACAACCTGTTTCCAGAATTGGATCCGATGTGGTGGGCGTGATGCAACCTGCCTCCGGACGTCCCCCGGCCCACGCGTGTTCCCCGCCCGATTGAAGTGAGCCTCGTGACCTCGTCGCCTACCCGTAGGAGACGACGTCAGGAGACTCTGATTTCCAGTCGGACGTCCCCCGGCCCACGCGTGTTCCCCGCCCGATTGGAATGAGCCTCGTCACCTCGTCGCCTACTCGTAGGAGACGACGTCAGGAGACTCTGACTTCCTGGAGGGACGAGTTCCACGAGTCCGTGAGCGCACCCCGGCCCACG
>JBDNHZ010000448.1:0-7878 GCA_041688515.1 Verrucomicrobiota bacterium | reverse complement strand
GGTCGCGGGCTCGGACCACGGCCACGCCCCCAGCCCCCAGGATCGGGCCGGCTACCTCGCGTCGGACGGCATCCACCTCCGACGCGTACGCGGGTTGGGCCGCGGCGAAGAGTTGACGTTTGACCTCGGTGCGGGCGGCGAAGCGGAGCCGGAGCCAGGCGCGGTTGACGGCACGGCGCCAGACGGGTTGTGGAATCCAGCTCGAAATCAGTTCCATGGCCCGCCACTCGTCGCGGACGAAGGATTCAATCTGCGCCCGATGCCGGCTGCTGGCGTTGATCTCGCTCAACCGGTACTCGCAGAGCGCCTCGGGGATCTCGACCACCGAGCATCCCAGGTGCGCGCATTCGGCGAGAAATACGCAATCGGCAACCTGCGGAAAGCTTCGGAAGGAGGTCGGAAGGATTCGGCGTTCGGTCCGGAAAAGCACGCCCGGCAACAGGATGGTCTCCAGCGTGGACTGACGTCGGATGAACTCCGCCAGCGGCACCCGCCGAGCCCGGGTATCCGCGGGGCAGGGCGCTTCCAGGACGACCTTTCCGTGCTGGTTGATCTTGTCGTCGAAGACATACGCCAATGCCTGTCCGGGTTCGTCCTTCAGGGCTTCCAGCGAACGGGCCATGAAGGTCGGGCGGACGAGGTCGTCCGCCATCAACAGGTGCAGGTAATCCGTCTCGGCGGCGAACTCCAGACACCGGTTCAGGTTGCCGAGGACGCCAATGTTCGTCGGGTTCTGAAGGAACTCGATCTTCAACTCGGGATGCGAACGGACCAACTCCGGCGTGCGGTCGGTCGAGCCGTTGTCGATGACAACAATCCGGTCCGGCCGACGGGTCTGCGCGGCGAGGCAGTCCAGCGTTGCCGGCAGGAAATGCGAGGCGTTGTAGGTCGGGATGACCGTCAGGACTTCGGGCATGATTTCTGGGTTCAGCGGCGACGGAGCCAGGCACCGGGCCAATGGGTGATGTTCTGGCTCAGGCCGCTTTCATTGAAAGTCCAGGGCGGCTGGGCGAGCTCGAACTCCGGGTGGGCGGTCGCGAATTCAATCGCGGCAGCAGTCGGATGATCCCAGGTCCACTCGGGCTGACCGCGGGGGACGTCGGACAAATCCTTCATGATTCCGTCGGTGGCGACCAGGTAGGAGCCGGGCGTCACCAAGGGGTGGTAGGCCGCAAGCTCGTCGGCGACGTGGGCTTTCGTGTGATTCGAGTCCAGCAGCACGAGGACGGCTTCGTCGGGTTTCACCAGCGAACGCACCTGTGCGACGATGCCGGGATCGGTGGAACTCCCTTCGATCAGGGTGATGTAGGAGGCGAGGGGATGGCTCTCGATGCCCTGCCGGTTGTGCGGCCGGATCTCGATGTCGATCCCGATCACGCGTCCCCGGCCAAGCGCCTTGCACAGGCTCGCGTAGTAGATCAGCGATCCGCCATGCGCCACGCCGGTCTCGATGATGACATCCGGTTGCACCCGGTGGATGACCTCCTGCGTGCGGATCATGTCCTCGGGCAACTGGATGATCGGGCGGCCCATCCACGAGAACGTATAGGAATAGCGCTGGTTCCAGCCGACCTTGACCCAGGCTTCAGAGAGGACTTCAAAGGCGCGGTCGGAGTAGAGCGGCAGTTCCTCGCGGCCGGCGCTTCCCTCGCAGACGAGGGTCTTGGCTTCGGTATCGACGGTGAATTTCATGGCGGGATGCAGGCGTGGATCAGAGACAGACAGTGGTGCCGGTGAAATCGGCCTTGGCCAGGTCGGTCCGGATCTCGGCGGCGTAGTTCGGGTTGGCAATCACGACGAGACCGAGTTGGCCGAGCAAGGGATCGGACGGGGCCAGGATGGGAACCGACGTTCCTGGAAGCACACCGCCCTGCTTGGCTGGGTTCGAGTCGATCACGGCGGCGGGGCGAAGGCGCGGGAGCAGGTTCACCAGGGCGACACCCTTCGCTCCCGCACCCCAGACGGCCCACGGTTTCCGGCCGCGACCGGACCGGATCCGGAGCGTGAGTGCATCGAGTTGCCGGCGGGCGAGCCGGGCGAACGTCGTCAGTCGGGCGTTGGCGGGAATGCCGGGATCGGTGGGGACCTTGGTGCGCTTGGCCAGCCGGAGTTCCAGCCACTGGTATTGATCGCCAAACACCGGGCTGTGGCGGACGACCTTGAAACCTGCCAACCGCGCCAGATGCGCCAGCGTCGGCTGGGTAAAGTAGTTGCAGTGCTCGTAGAACACGTCCCACAGGCAGCGGTTCTCCACGATCCATTCGAAGCGCGGGGTCTCGATCACCACCAGCGGATCTCCGGCGGCGCGTGCGATCCCCGCCAACTCCTTCAGGAACGCCCCGATGCCAGCCACATGCTCCACGACATGCCGGCAAATCACGGCGTCGTAGCGACCCTGCACGGTCCCGGCCGATACGTACGAAGCCTGGAATCGCACGCGTCCGTCGTCCTCGGCGTCGGGTCCCTCGTACGAGGTGTCGTATCCATCCGCTTCCGCGCCGAGTGCCCGGGCAGCTTCGCGGAGAAAATCGCCCTTCCCACAACCCACCTCAAGCAGGCGTCCGCCTTGGATCCCGGGAGTCCGGACAAGTCGTTGGACCAGATCCGTCACGTGAGCTCGGAACACCGGCGAGAATCCCTGCCGGTTCTCGTATCTGGAATCGTACGGGATGACCTCCGGTTCAAAGGCGGCGTTGAACACCAGACCGCAGCCGCGGCACTGGAGCAGGTGCACGTCCCGGCGTGGAACCGCTCGGGCTTCGGCAGCGGTCCGGAACCGGTAGTTCAACACGACCGGTTGCTTCGGCAACAGCAGCGCGGCGGTCAGGCGGCGTCCGCCGCAGCCCGGGCAGTCGTGTCGTGGTGTCATGCGCGCCGACCCTCTACCAGCCGACGAAGCCCGTCCACAAGCCCCACCTCCGGTCGCCATCCGAGCGAGTGCAGTCGGCCGGCGTCGGCCACGACGAAATCGAGCGGGTCCCGCGGTGCATCGGGTGGGACGATCACCCGCTCCGGATGGCCCACCAGACCGGCGAGAGTCCGTGCCAGGGACTCGATGGTGACGCCTTCGCCGGTGCCGATGTTGATGGGCCCGTTCCATTGCGTCTCGGCGACCGCCAGCAGGGCGCGGCCGACGTCATCGCGGTGGAGATAGTCCTTGGTGCTGCGGGGGGTTCTGAGGGTGATCGACTCCCCGGCCAGCACCCGCGTCAGCAGCGAACTGGCGAGCCGGGCCGGGTGTTCTCCCGGACCGTACGGATAAAAGATCCGCGCCCAGGCTAGGCCCATCCCAGTCCCAGCCAGATCGGCAGCGAGCGCCGAGTGCAACTCCGCCTTTGCGCGGGCGTACGGCGAGACGGGGGCAATGGGACTGTGGGTTTCGTGAAGGGGTTGACCGGTCATCCCGTATTCGATGCAGGTTCCCAGGACCGTCAGATGCCGGACGCCCAGCGCGGGCAGTCTCCCGGCAAACGACCGGCTCCAACGCATCCAGTCGGCGTTCTCAGGCGAATCGAGGTAAACGCCGGGTGTGGCAATCCAGGCGGCGTGCACCACCGTGTCCGGTTCGAAGGCAGCGATCCGGTCCCAGGGTGGCTCAGCCAGACTTCCTGGCAGTGGAGTCACCCCGGGTGTTGTCGGCGTTTCGACGTTTCGTGCGAGGATCGCCACGGCATGACCGCGGGCGCGGGCCTGGTGCACCAACGCCCCACCCAGAAATCCCGATCCACCGGTGACCAGCAGTCTCATGGCATTCTTCAGCGGAGCTCGCTCAACCGGGGCAGGGAACGGTCGCGATCGGAGAGGAAGGCGTCCGCCAGTGGCCAAGGAATGCCGAGATCCGGGTCGTCCCAACGGATCCCCCGGGCGAGGTCCGCATGGTAGGAATCGGACATCAGATAATTGAGCTCAGCGTCATCCGTCAGGCATTGGAACCCGTGGGCGAACCCGGCTGGAACATAGAGCTGCTGTTGGTTGGACTCCGAGAGTTCAACGGCGGCCCAGCGCCCGTGGGTGGGTGAGTTCGGGCGGACATCGACCACCACGTCCCACACTGCGCCGCGGGCGCATCGGATCAGTTTGATCTCCGGGTGCGGCTCCGCCTGCCAGTGGAGCCCGCGGACCATGCGCCGTCGGAGGGTCCGAGTGGTGTTGGCCTGGGGCCAGTGAAGGTTGAGCCCCTGGCGCGAGAACTCCTCCGCGCACCAGGTGCGCGCGAACCAGCCTCGGTCGTCGTGGCGCGATTCGAGGCCGATGATCCAGAGACCATCGAGTGGACCGGGAGTGAAGGTCATCGTGTGCTCCGACAAGGGTGCCGGAAAACGCTCCGAATGCCCAGAATCGAGAAGCGCCGCTCGGCAGGCAGGGAGGAGAGAGGCGGGCGAGGACGCCCGCCGTCCGGGATTTGCCCGGCAAGGTCGGAGAACCCATTTCGCGCATCGGGGGCAGTGTCCAGATGCGCCCTCGCGGAGCTCGTCCACGAGCTCAGCTCTCCTCCGGCGCGCGGCTGGAAAGATCGATCCGGAGGGTGGCTTCGACCGCGGTGGGATTCCGCGTTGGAGCCGCGCCATTGTCGCGGGCATCGCCCGTTTCCGTGACGTGCCGGGACCACCAATCGCGCCGACGATCGACATTCCAGTCGTGGGCTTTGGGGCATTGCTCCAGTCCGGCAATGAAATCCGCCATGGAACCTGGCCGATGGGCGGGATTCTTGGCGAGGCAGGCGAGGATCAGGGACTCCAACTGGGGGCTGACGGGTTCGGGGGAGCGTTTGCCCGGCGGAACGGGAATGGAATTCGAGTGCATCTCCCAGGCCATCTCAACCGAGCCCGCGCTGAACACCGGCAGACCGGTGACCAAAAGGTAGGCCACGGCTCCCAGGGCGTAGAGATCGCTGGCGGCGTCGCCCTGACCCGGGGTGCGGATCGTTTCCGGTGCCATGTAGAGCGGCGTTCCGACAAAACGGGAGGCGGCGGCTTTCGCGGAGGTCTTCCCGACGGAGTCGCCCGGCCCGTGTGCAAGATCCCGAACCAGGCCGAAGTCGAGCACCTTGACGGTGTCCGGCATGCCGCCCCGTTCGCACAGGTAGAGATTACCCGGCTTGATGTCGCGGTGGATCAGGCCGGCGGCGTGGGCCTCTTCCAGCGAACCCGCCGCCTGACGCAAGAGGTGGATGGCCCGTTCTTCTGGAAGCGCGCCATGGAGATCGACCAGTTCCTGCAGGGTCAGCCCCTTCAGCAGTTCCATGGCGTAGTAGAAGATGCCGTCGGCCGTGTGCCCGTAGTCGAAAACCTGGATCGTGTTGGGATGGGTCAGCCGGCAGGTGAGCTGAACCTCGTGTTCAAACTGGCGGATCAGATCGTCATCGGCGCGATCGGGCAGCAGGAGTTTCACGGCCGTCTCACGGCGGAGCAGGGCGTGCCGCGCGCGATAGACGACCCCCATCGCGCCTTCGCCGATCTTCTCGACCAGGGTGTATTGGCCGAGTTGCCGGGCGCGGAGTTGGGCCTCGTCAAAACGCCGTCGCCAGACGGATCCAACATGGGAGGCCACCACGCCGGCGATGGCGGCGAGCACGACCAACAGCAGGAGGATCTGAAAGATGAGGCGGAGGACGCGGAGCGGTTGGAAGGCTTCGTCGGCATCGATCTTGGTGACCACCCCGAACTGGTGCTCCTCCATCCAGTGCCACGCCCCGACCACGGGAACTCCCCGGTAATCGCGCGCGGGCGTGACGCTGGCTCCTGCGGCATCGGAAATGGCGTTCGACACGAAGTGCATCAGAACGTTGGTGGCCGATCCAGCCCCGGGCTTGAACCCGCGGGTGAGATCGCCACCGGGATCGCGCAGGACCAGATTCAGGGCGGAAGAAACGCCCGCGGCGTTGGTCAGCAGGCCGAGTTGACGCAGTTGATCTTCGAACCGGCTTTGCGAAAGCAGACGTCCCTCCGGATCGAACGCAAAGGTCTCGCCGCTGGTCCCGGCGCGGGCAACCGACAGGACGCGGGTGAATTCCGCCTCGGGACGCAGGATCACCGCCAGCACTCCGCTGATCTGACCCGAGTCATCGCGAACCGGGGCGAGCACCTGCATCACCTGCAACTCTCCACGGGGCATTCCTTCGGGCGGGCTGCCGAAGCGGGGGACGTTGGTGCCGCCCGGCAGTGGAGGTGGACGTTCCCCCGGCCCCCCTGGACCGATCCCCGGATTGGAACCCGACCCCGGGAAGCGTCCCGGACCCCAGCGGCCGCCGGGTCCGCCACGCCCTGTTGGCCGGGCGGGCTTGAAGGGAGTAACGAGGATCGGCTTCCCGTTCGTGAAGACCCGAAGGAACAGTTCCAGATGATCGGATGGGACCGAGGATCCAGGGCGCAGGCGCAGGCGACCCGAGGACGCCACGACTCGGCCGTTGGTCCCGACCAACATCGCCGCCTCATATCCGGCGATGGGCAATCGTTCGTCGAGAGCCTTGGCCAGTTGGAAACCCTTTGAATCGGATGACGGGAATGGCCCGGGATTGGGTCCTGAACCCGGGCCGAAGCCGCGACCGCCTCCCGCCCCCGGGACGTTGGTCCGCGAGTGTTCCAAGACGGCGTTTGCCGGATCCCGGATGGTCGGGTCCGTTGCCAGAAGCGTGGCGGTGCGAAGTTGGGTGTGGATCCAGAGGTCGAGGGCGGTGACGTTGGCTTCGAGGGCGGTCTTGAGTTCGCTGCGCAGGGAATCCTCCAACGTTCTGCGCACGGCGTTGAGACTCCACCAACCCACTCCCAGGATCAGAAGCGCCGAAATCACCGCGGTGACCAGCAACGACCGGTGACGCAACAAGGTCCGGCGCGTCCAGGTGGTGCCCGGGGGAAGATTCTGGAATGACTCAGTCACCGCAGACGACAAGACCCGCAAAACACACGGGCGGCTACACGTTCTCGTCGCGGGCTCACGTGCCGAAACAACGGTCACCGGCGTCGCCCAGTCCCGGGACAATGTAACCCCGCTCGTTCAACCGCCGATCGAGGGCGCCCGTCAGGATGGGGACATCCGGATGCGCCTGTTCCATCGCGGCAACCCCTTCGGGTGCCGCCAGCAGGCAGATCAACCGCAGACGGCGTGCGCCGTGTCGCTTGAGTTGGTCGAGGGTCGAGATCGCGCTTCCCCCCGTCGCGAGCATCGGGTCGAGGACGAACACATCGGAAATCCGGACCGCCGGAACCTTGAAGAGGTAGGTCTCAGGTTCGAGCGTCTCTTCATTCCGGCGTTGTCCCACGAACCCAATGCTGGCTTCCGGCAGCATTTCGCGGAAGGCATCCAGCAGCGCCAACCCCGCGCGCAGCACGGGGACGAGCGTCACCGGCCGACGCAACTCGACCCCCGGGGCGGTGGCGAGCGGGGTCTTCACGCGGATCCGCCGGACTTCCAGGTGACGCGTCGCCTCCGCGGCGAGCAGTCGCCCACACTCCATCAGGTGATGCCGGAATGCCGGGACTGGAGTCGATTGATCGCGGAGCCGGGTCAGGGCCCGGGCGAGAAGCGGATGCTCGATGACGGTGAGATTCTTCATGGGCGTTCCGCCGACAGGATTGCCGGAACCCCGGCCGCCGTCACGCCCGACGCTTCAGACGGGGGCGCATGTTGACATTGCCACCGCCCGACTGGCATCCGCCTCCTCACGTCGGCAGCTACGAACGGCCCGAGGGGTAGCTGCCGAGGTGACGAGGCGGACCGTAGACGAAGCAAAGCATGGGAACATCCGCCTCCTCACGTCGGCAGCTACGAACGGCCCGAGGGGTAGCTGCCGAGGTGACGAGGCGGACCGTAGACGAAGCAAAGCATGGGAGCATCCGCCTCCTCACGTCGGCAGCTACGAACGGCCCGAGGGGTAGCTGC
>JBDNHZ010000447.1:0-13866 GCA_041688515.1 Verrucomicrobiota bacterium | reverse complement strand
GGGTTTTGTATAGCTTGAACCGGGATTCAATTCCTGAACTCGCACACGAGCAATCGGCTCAAAGATGATTTGCCGGAGGCCTTCGAATGTTGGATCTGCCTTAATCCAGGTCTTTCGGGTTTTTGTTTCAGGACGCCAAGTCTTGAAAGATGAGATCGAGTGTCCGTCGCTGCCTGAAATGCAGGGCTTTGGGCGGCCGCCGATAGTCACTTTGAAGTTCTCAATGAATGCTTCATTCGCTGGGGTTTTTCGGCAGGCGAACAAGTCGATGTTTTCCTGATCTCGATCCTCAACAATATCCACCAACTGCATGAAATAGAGGTCCTCGGACGGCTGAACCTTCCAGTCGATCTTTTCCATCCCGCCGTAGCAGGCGTAAGGAGCCATAGCTAGTCGGTGATCTTCCGGGATGGTTTTCAGGGCTGCTTCAAATGATGCCTTGGTAACCTCGGCTGTCTCCGCCCCGAGGCGCGCAAGTGCAACAAGATCGTTCAAATACCCCTCTGGAGCACCGTGCGTCTTCGCCTTTTCCCCGTCCAGCCGTCGAGCATACTCGATGAGTGCTTCATCCGAGAGTGGACGATCAATCAGCCTGAGTCGGAGCTGGCCTTTGAAGTCATTGAGCTGCTGGACCGTGAGCTTGTCTGACAAGATCACATGAATGTTTAGACGGTGCTTGGACGCTGACTCGATTCGAAGTTCGATCGCTGGAAATACCGTTTTTTTGATTACTTCACCTGCCTCGTGGGCTCGTCGCAGTTCAAGATAGCCGTCGAACGTCCAGTAGTCGTTAATGGCGTATGCGGCTACGTCGCTTTCATTGATATTTGAAATGATTTGAGTGACCGCTGCACTCTTCACCGCTGCCGTCATCGTGGCGAAGCGCCCTCCTGTATAGTTGTAGGAGGCCGGGGTGTGAATGTGGAGATCCCACAGCCGCCATTCTGATCCTTTTTTGATTGGCCAATTTTGTCAGACACCAAGGGGGCATGGCTTTGTCGGCATCACATCGGGAGACGGCCCGAGGAACCGCTCGTCGTTGAAGTGGATCATGTGGTCGGGGTCTTCGGCGATCCAGCCTTCGGATTCCCAGGCGATTTGCGAGGCGAAGGTTTTTTTCTGAGGTCTGTCCTGAAACGATCCCCGTTCGCCCCGGCCGATCTCGAATCCGAGTTCACCTCGCTCGCCGCTCGCCACACCCCGAAGCTGGGCTTTCGCACCTACGGCCTCCTGCACGTCGCTTCGGCCGTGACGCTGCGCTGCAAGCGGTTCACATCTTTCGACGTGAAGGCCAATGCACTGGCCAAGCGGGTAGGCTTGAAGACCAATTGACCGGGTACGGATCTGGTTCGTTTCGTGGAGTTCTCATTCCCGAGTTTCGGCAGCATCGCCCGCTGTCGGCGAACTCCAGAGCCGGTGGGTCCGGAGCGAGGTCCATTGCTGGAGCAACCCCGCTGCCTCCGGTGGCGAGACCGCATTCACTGGGTACGCCGGATTGGATGAAAGTCGGATGAATGCGACGTGGGTTCTCCCTGCGCGCTGTGCCCGTCAGAAAAGCGGCCGGGTTGATTGATTAGCGGATGGTTAGCCCGGCTTCGGAATTCCTCGGAGGAGCTTGCGCAGAAAATTCGGGTCCCCTTGCGTGAGGGTCAGGTAGGCCACATCCCCTTGGGCCCAGCGGGCCGTGCTCCAGCCGTTGACCCGGTCAAAGGCCGGTTGCGGCGCCGCAGGAGCGCCTTCCAAGTCTCCCCGAGGCAGGACAAACAGGTGCACGATTTCTCCCTCCGCAGCGAAACAGACCAGCATGACGCTGCGTCCCCGCCAGGACACCTCCCGGCAACCCAGCCCAGGGAACCGGCGCAGCCCGGCCGGGATCTCCACTCCGGCCAAGGCTGGGTTTCGGGCCAGCCAGCCGACCATATCGGGCCATTGGTCCGTGGTGAGATCCAGTTTCGGAAAGCGGACCAGAAACCCCGCCATCTCCGCCTCCAACGCGGCGAACTCCGTCGCCGGCGGGCGGAGCTTCCCCCACTGGACTGCTCCCAGCGTCATCAAGAGCATGAGGGCTGCCGCCCAGGCGAGCGGTACGCGGTAGCGGAGCCATCCATCCGGGCGACGCGCAGGCCGCCCGGCCAGGATTCGTTCCGCCAGCCCGACCGGCACCCGCACTGCCTGGAGCTTCCCACGAATGGCTTCGTCCACCGCCTGCTGCCCGCGGAACCAAGCCGCAAGTTCGGGATCGCGCCGGGCCAACTCGAGCGCCTCCGCCATTCGTGGGTCACCGCCTGCGCCAGCCTCCGGGATGTAGGCCTGCAGCAGCATCTTGGCTTCGTCGTGTGTCATAGGAGGGTCTTCATCGGGCGGTCCCATTGGCCGTGGCTATCGTGCGAGGGGGGGGGACGTCCCGGGCCAGGAGGCGCCGCAGTTGGTCTTTCCCGCGCGACAGGCGGGACATGACGGTGCCGATGGGAATGCTGAGCAGCGCGGCGATTTCCTTGTACGGCAGGTCGCGCAGGTAAAACAGCATCACGGGGACGCGGAACGCTTCGTCCATCTGTTGGATGGCGTCCATCAACACGTCGGCGTCCAATGGGTAGATCTGTTCCGGGGTAACTTCCGGGATCTCCTCCTCGACCGCGCTGAGCTCGACCTGGGGGAAGCGCACCCGCCGCCGCTCGTCGCGAAGGAATTCCCGGTAGCAGGTCGTGAAGAGCCAGGCCTTCAGCTTGGTGGCATCCTCGACCTGACGACCCTTTGCGGCCAGGAGGTAGAACGCCTGCTGGGTAAGGTCGCAGGCCTCCGCCTCGCGCTTCGTCAGGCTGAAGGCGAAGCGGAACAGGTCAGCGTAGTGCGCCCGCACCACCTGCTCGAATTCCACGTCCGTCACGCCGATCAGAGTGCCACGCCCCGATCTTATTCCCAAGTTTCTCACCACGCTCCGGTCCCGACCTCCGCCGAACTTTCTGACCAAGTCCGGGAATAACCCCCCGCACAGCGCCTCTCATCGGCGAATCGATATCGCAAACTTAGCATGAACCGCATGAAAACAACTCGTCTCTTACGCCCCACCGCCTGGGCCGCCGCTGGCCTCCTGGGCTGGTCGACTCAGGCGGCCACCCTGCAGGTCACCGTCGAAAACCTTGCCCCCGCCGGCGGCACTCTCCTGACCCCGGTCTGGGTCGGATTCCATAACGGTTCGTTCGACCTCTTCAGCGCCGGTCAGCCGGCCAGCCCCGCACTGGAGAGCCTGGCTGAAGACGGCAACAACGCCCCATTGAATGCCCTCTTCATGGGCGCCGGGTCCGGGACGGTCTACGGCACCATCGCCAGCGGCGGGGCCGTACCGCCGCTGGAGCCCGGCGAAAAGGCAGTCATGACTTTTACGGTCGACGAGTCGGCGGCTTCCAGCCGGTTCCTCAGCTACGCCGCCATGATCATTCCCAGCAACGACGCCTTCATCGGCAACGATCAACCCACCGCCCTCCGTGTCTTCGACAACCACGGCAACTTCATTGGCGGAAGCCGCGTCATTACTGGCAACATGGTCTGGGATGCCGGCACAGAGATGAACGACGAGCTCCCTGCGAACACCGCCTTTCTGGGCCAGGCCTCTCCCAACACCGGCACCTCCGAGGGCGGCGGCGTGGAGCTACACCCTGGGTTCAAGGCGGCCGGAATGAGTGGTGTCTTGGACGGCGCCTTCGCCGGTTTCACCTTCGCCCAGGCCGACTTCAAGGTCTCCGGCTATCAGGTCGCCCGCATCACCGTCACCAAGCTTGAACCCGTCATCGTCGCCGTCGAGAACCTCGGCCCGGCCCGCGGTGCCCTTCTGACGCCGACCTGGGTCGGATTCCATGATGGAGCCTTCGTGACCTTTGCCAGCGGCGAGGCCGCAAACCCGGCCCTGGAGCGTCTGGCCGAGGATGGCACCACGACGCCCCTCTCCGCGGCCTTCCACGCCTCCGGTCATGGCAGCCAGGATGGAGTCCTGGTCAGCGGCGGCGCAGTGCCTCCGCTCGAACCGGGCGAACATGTCTCCAAAGAGTTCCTGCTCGACCCGCACTCGCCGCTCAACCGCTACCTGAGCTACGCCTCCATGATCATCCCCAGCAACGACGCCTTCATCGGCAACCGCAGCCCCACCGCCCTGCCGGTCTTCGACGAGACCGGTCGCTTCGTGGGCGGCACCTTTCTCATTCTGGGCAACCAGGTCTGGGACGCCGGCACCGAGGTCAACGACGAAGCACCCGTGAACACCGCCTTCCTCGGACAGGCGACGCCCGACACCGGCACGGCGGAAGGGGCGGTAGTTCATCCCCATCCCGGGTTCAATCCCGCCGGCGCTGGCGGCATCCTCGACGGCGCTTTCGCGGGGTTCACCTTTGCCCAGGCCGACTTCAAGGCCGCTGGATACCAAGTCGCACGCGTCACCATCACCCGGCCGGTGCCCGTCACCGTCACCATCGAGAACCTCGCCCCCGCCCAAGGGACCCTCACCACCCCGACATGGCTCGGGTTCCACGATGGTCAGTTCGACGCGTTCAACGCCGGAACCGCCGCCTCCCCGGGGCTTGAACGTCTGGCTGAGGACGGCGACCCCGCAATGCTCCAGAGTGAATTCGCCGCCTCCGGTCATGGGGGCGCGGAGGCGATCCTGGCCAGCGGCGGCGCGGTGCCGCCCCTCGAACCCGGCGAGCGCTCCTCCCTGCGTTTCCAGCTCGATCCCACCTCGCCAAAGAACCGCTATCTGAGCTACGCCTCCATGGTCATCCCCAGCAATGATGCCTTCATCGGCAACGAAAACCCGATGGCCTTACCGGTCTTCGACGCTCGCGGCAACTTCATCGGCGGCAGCCGCGTCATCACTGGCGAAATGATCTGGGACGCCGGCACCGAAGTGAACGACGAGGTCGCCGCGAATACCGCCTTTCTGGGTCAGGCCGCCCCGAACACCGGCGCTCCCGAAGGCGGGGTCGTGCACCCGCACCCGGGCTTCAAAGCCGCCGGGATGGGCGGGATCCTCGACGGCACCTTTGCCGGTTTCACCTTCAGCGCAGCCGATTTCAAGGCGCCCGGCTATCGAGTGATGCGCGTCAGCGTATCCGCCCGGGTCATGGTGACCCTGATCGCCGAAAACATGGCACCCGCAGGCGGCAGCTATCTCACGCCGGTCTGGGCCGGCTTTCATGACGGAACCTTCGACAGCTTTACCTCCGGGCAGGCGGCGGGCGCGGGTGTGGAAAACGTCGCCGAAGACGGCACCACCTCAGTCTTGGCGGCCGAGTTTCTGGCCCAAGGTGGCGGTCAGGTCGAGGCCACCACCCTCAGCAACGGTCCCATCCCACCCCTCGCCCCGGGACAGCGCGCAGTGCGGACCTTCGCTCTGGATCCACAGTCTCCCTCCAGTCGGTATTTCAGCTACGCCAGCATGGTCATCCCCAGCAACGACGCCTTCATTGGCAACGACAATCCCAAGGGCCTGCCGGTCTTCGATCTGGAGGGCACCTTCCTGGGCGTCTCGCGCACCGTCAATGGCTCCATGGTTTGGGACGCCGGCACCGAAGTGAACGACGAGTTGCCCGCGAACACGGCCTTCCTGGGCCAGGCAACCCCCAACACGGGCATGTCCGAAGGGGGCGTTGTCCATTCCCATCCTGGGTTCCGGGCCAAGGGCCAGGGCGGCATCCTCGACGTCCCCATGTTCGCCGCTGCCGACTTCACCGCTCCCGGCTATCAGGTGGCTCAACTCACCCTCACCCTGGCCCCGTTCATCACGGGCATCGCCCGCGAGGGCGACGGTATCAGGGTGACTTGGACTGGCGGAAAGCCGCCGTTCGCGATCGAGATCCGTGAACGCATCAACGACGGGGCTTGGATGGAGGTCGGCACCACCTCCGAGCGGACGATGGTCCTGCCCGCCGGGGCCGCCGCCGGGTTCCTTCGCCTCCGCGCCGCGATGCCCTGATCAGAGATCGGGATCGAAGTGCTCCGGGTGGTCGCCGTCGGCGTAGCTCCGCGGGACCCCCTCCACATGCCCGTCGGCAAAGGCTGCATTGGCTTTGCCGGCGTGGCGCTGGGTCAAGGGGTATCCCGTCGGCTGCCAGCGGCCATCATTGATGAAGGCGCTGCCCGGTCCGTCCATCGGGCTGCCTTTCTCCTCGGCCAGCATGATCTTCTGCGACGGCTTGACCACGGTGCCCAGCTTGTTCCGGACCACGACAGTTCGATCCTTGGAGATGAAGCTGGCCATGCCGCGCTGGGAGTGGGCGTTCAGCGAGTAGCTGTAGGTGTAAAGCTCCAGGCCCATGTTCGCCTGCCAGGCACGCTGGCGAGCCAAGGCATCCCGATCATCCGGACACCGGAAGGACTCGGGCTTGTAGCCGCCCAGGAATGGAGCCAGAGCACTGCCCTGCCCATTGCGCATCGTCATCCCACCCGCGACGTCCGTCTGCGACTGCCACCAGATCCAGTCCTCCGGATGCGCCCCCACCGCACTGGAGGCCGCCGCAGTCGGGAAAGTGTTCAGGTTCTCGTCGCAGTAAAGCTGGAAGGCGATTGCAAGCTGGCGCTCGTTGTTCAGACAGGCCATCGAACGGGCCTTGCCCTTCACCTGACCCAGCACCGGCAAGAACAGACCCGCCAGAAGGGCCACGATGGCGATCACCACCAGCAACTCAACCAGAGTAAATCCGGCACCTTCCAACCCAGCCCTAGGCCGGGTCCGCAGCGGGACTTCGGCCGAGGCAAGTGGTCTGTGTCGGTTCTCCATGGCCTCATCCTAGCCTGAGTGTCAACAAACGCTAAGCCAGCGCCAGATTCCGGGGTGCCGGCAACCACGGGTCTAAGGGCGTCGAAGGAGGCGCGCGAAGCACATAACGTTCGAATCTCCAAGATAGACGGGAAATTCCCCCGATATGAGCCATCTGCGAAAGGAGATTAACTCCTCACTTTCAGCCGTTTCCGCGCATTTTGGACAGGCTCTAGGGTAGCAATTCTTCGATCAGCTCACCCTTCGCCAATTCGCCGCGCGTACGGTCCATGCTGATACCGACTGGATCGTCGATCTCGCGAGGTTCCACCGGCGCTCTCCGTAGACTCTCGGGCATCTGGAGGCCTGGTCGTGGTTACTCCTCCTCCTCCACGACCGCAAGCACTCGGCTTTGCTATCCCGGAGGGGTTTCAGAGCCAGGGGCAGCCCGCGGCTCCGTCCACTAGCAACCTCGACTTCGGTCTCAATGAGGCGTCGTGCCACTTCCGGAAACGGAATAGCTCCATCGAGCGTGGCGTGTGCCGCTTCGAAAGCCCCTTTTGAGTCCATGACGTCTCTTCGACTGGTCGAATTTGGAATGGCTGATCTTCATCAGGTTGGTCAGTGAGGGGAGCTGCCGATCAAAAAATGCGTTGTGAACCGTCCGGCCGTCTGGGAGGAGAATGACACGAAGCACCCGGCCGCCATGCTCAGAAGCCGTGACCCACCGCCGGATCCGTCCGTCGCTTTGAACATCCTCCCGAACTGGCTCCTGAATCACGAAGGATTCATTCATCCAGATTCAGCGCCCGGTCCGGGGGATAGCTTGCATGGCGAGAATGCGCGGTTGTCAGAAATGCCGGCATGGGACGGTCGAGGGCAGGAGTTGGGAAGCCGGGCGACCGGGGACGCAGTGAGGCCGGGCGTTTCCCGCGGAAGGGTCCTGATCTGGATTCATGCACTCAGGGAGTTCTTCCCTCCGAGGCGGAGCTCTTCCGGAGGGGCATCCGCCGAGCCAAGGCGTGTCCCCCGCCGGTTCGAAGGTGCGCCTCGTTCCCTCGGCACCTACGATGGGGACTCGCGGAGCTCGTCCCTCCGACGGCCCGCCCGTCAGCCTTTGGCGGAAGGTGCGGCGGGGGCGGATTCCGTGGGAACGGCAGCCGGGGGCGTGGGTCGCGGAGCGTTGGTGGCGGCGACTTCGGCGGCGCGCTTGGCCACGACGGCATCCTTGATCTTTTTCGCCAGCTCGGGCTTGTCGATGAGGCTCTTGCGGGCGGCTTCCTTGCCCTGCCCGATGAGATCGCCGGCGAACTGGATCCAGGAGCCTTTCTTGTCGAGGATGCCGTGTTGCAACCCGCAGTCGATGATGCTGCCTTCCTTGTCGATGCCGTGGTTGAAGAGGATGTCGAACTCGGCCTCGGCGAAGGGAGGAGCCACCTTGTTCTTCACCATCTTGACCTTCACATGATTTCCGATGGCGGTTCCGGCGGCGTCCTTGATGGCGTCCTTGCGGCGGATATCCATGCGGACGGAGGCATAGAACTTGAGGGCCTTGCCGCCGGGAGTGGTTTCGGGGTTGCCGAACATGACCCCGACCTTCTCACGGATCTGGTTGGTAAAGATGCAGGTGGTCTTTCCCTTGTTGAGGATGGCGGTGAGCTTGCGAAGGGCCTGGGACATCAGGCGCGCCTGCATGCCCATGGTGGCCATGCCCATTTCACCTTCGAGTTCGGCCTTGGGAACCAGCGCCGCCACGGAATCGATCACGATGACATCGATGGCGTTGGATCGGGCCAGGGTTTCGCAGATGGAGAGGGCTTCCTCACCTGAGTCCGGTTGGGACAGCAACAGGTTGTCGAGGTCGACACCCAGGCGGCGGGCGTACGCCGGATCCAGGGCATGTTCCGCGTCGATGAAGGCAGCGTTGCCGCCCCCTTTCTGGGCGTTGGCGATGATGTGGAGCATCAGGGTCGTCTTGCCGGAGGATTCCGGACCGTAGATCTCCACGATGCGCCCACGGGGAACGCCGCCCACGCCGAGGGCGAGATCGACGGCCAATGCCCCACTGGGAATGACGTCGATGGGCCGGATGACCTGGGCACCGAGGCGCATGATGGCACCGTCGCCGTAGGACTTGGTGATGGAGCTGATGGCCGATTCCAGGTCCCTCGACTTCTGGGCCGCGAGCTTGGCCGCCTCGGGGCTGAGGGCGGGTTTAATCTCACGGGGTTCAGCGACCTTGCCCCCCTTTTCCACCGACTTCTCGGCAGGCTTATCAACGACCTTATCAACGACTTTGTCGGCGGGTTTATCGGCGGGTTTATCGGCCATGGCGGGAGCAGTGAGATTCGTTTTTTGCACGGGTGAATGGAAGCATCCGGGTCCGGACATTTGCGGGGTAACCCCCAGAAAAACATTTTGGATCCCTGACAGACGTCTACGCCGTGCCGCCCGGCAAGGTTACAGCGTCCGGCATGATGTAAACCGGAAAGACCGCGAAGAGACTTCCTTTGACTCGCACGCCCGGCGCGGGTACGCCGCCGGGGTGAATTCCTTCCACCGCCTCGGCTGCCTGTTTCTGGCCTGCAGCTTGAGTGTCGTCCACGCCGCTGAGCCGTGGCCCGGGGCGGTCTCGTCCTGGTCGGGATTCGTGAAGCACGAGTTCCCGGTCGATGGCCACACGGCAACGGTCGTGCTCCCGCGCAAGGCTGCGGCCGGCAATCCCTGGGTCTGGCACGGCGAATTCCTTGGGCACAAGCCGGCGCCCGACATCGCCCTCCTCCATCGCGGCTTCCACGTTGTTTATCTGTCGGTTCCCGACCTGCTCGGCAGCCCGAAGGCGATGACCCATTGGGAGGCGCTCCACCGCGAACTCACCACCCGACATGACCTCGCCCAGAAACCCGGGCTCGTGGGGCTCAGCCGGGGCGGCCTTTACGTCTACAACTGGGCCATCGGGCATCCCGACAAGGTCGCCTGCATCTACGCCGATGCTCCCGTGTGCGACTTCAAGAGCTGGCCCGGTGGGCGCGGGACCGGTCCGGGGAGCCCCCGCGACTGGCAACTGGTGCTTTCCAGCTACGGCTTCAAGACCGAGGCCGAAGCGCTCGCGTATCGGGGCAACCCGGTGGATCAACTGGCACCTCTGGCCAAGGCCCACATCCCGCTCCTCCACGTCTTCGGAGATGCGGACGAGGTGGTGCCGTGGATGGAGAACACCGGGTTGATCGACGAGCGTTACCGGAAGCTTGGCGGGGACATCACCCTGATCCGGAAACCCGGCGTGAAGCATCATCCGCATGGACTCGAGGACGTCAGTCCGATCGTGGAATTCTTCTGGAAGCACGCGGGGCCGGCGGTGGTGGGAAGAACCCCTGAAGAACGCGCCGCTGGAGTGAAAGACCCCGGCGTTCCCCAGGCGAAGCCGTAGAACGAATGGTTGCTGCCCGCCCTCATGAATACCCCCACTGATCCCAGCCCGCCTCCCGTGACGCGCCACGGTCGGCCAAGGTTTCCCCTCATCACGGTCGTTCTCGGCACGGCGGCCCTGGTCTGGGTGCGTTTTCAACCCGAGATGGAGCGCAACTTCAAGGGCTGGCTGAGCGCGGCGATTCCGCTGCTGGTCCTGTTGTTGAACCTCGGTTGGTTCTTCGTCACCCCGCGGTTTTCCCGCAAGACCCGCCTGACCGGGTTTGCAGCGCTGCTGGTGATCGCATTTGCGGCCCGCCTGGCGTTGCGGGTCAATGGCACCGTCGATGGCACCGGGCTGCCGCGCTTCGCCTGGAAATGGACCGCCCGCGAACCGGTCATCCCCGTCACGGCCACGCCGGATGCGCCCGGCAAGCCCCCGGGGACTGCCGACCCGCAACTGGCCGTGGCAGCGGAGGTGACGCAGTTTCTGGGCAACGGGCGGAGCGGATCGATCGCCGACCCGGGGCTTTCAACCGACTGGACCCCCCATCCGCCGCGCGAACTCTGGCGTCGCGCGATCGGGCTGGGTTGGTCGGCCTTCGCGGTGGTGAAGGGACGCGCCTATACGCAGGAACAGCGTGGTGAGCAGGAGTTGGTGACCTGCTACGACCTCCTTACCGGCACTCCGGTCTGGGAACACGCCGACGTCACCCGCTTCGTCGAGTGGCAGGGCGGCGACGGCCCTCGGGCCACACCGACGGTGGTGGACGGGCACGTTTACGCCCTGGGAGCCACTGGCCTGCTGAACTGCCTGGATGCCACCACCGGCAAGTCCCTCTGGCAGCGGTCCGTTCTGGTGGAGCACCAACTCGGCACCAACGAATGGGGCGTCAGCGCTTCGCCGCTGATCGTTGACCCCCTGGTGGTGGTGACCGGTGGACGAGGAACCGGTCCCACGCTCATCGCCTACGACCGGAAGACCGGCGCCCCCGTCTGGAAGTCCGGCAACGACAGCGCCAGCTATGCGTCCCCGATCCTGACGTCCCTGGCCGGACGTCGGGTCATCCTCTCCAACAATGCCCGTTCGGTGACGGCCTCTGACCCCGTCACGGGGAAGATCCTGCTCGATCATTCTTGGGGTTCGCCCAAATGGCCCAAGGCCTCCCAACCGGTCGTCATTGGCGATGACCGCATCTTTGTTTCGGCCGGTTATGGAATGGGCTGCCAGATGATCCGGGTCGAGGCGACTTCCGACGCCACGTTGAAATCCGAAGTGCAGTGGAAGGGGGTCAGCCTGAAGACCCAGTTCAACAGCGCGGCACTGGGGGATGGTTATCTCTATGGGCTCGATGACGGCCTGTTGGCGTGTGTGGATCCCGAGACGGGCAAGCGGGTGTGGAAGGACGGCCGGTTCGGCTCCGGCCAGACCCTCCTCCTCGGTGATCTCATCCTGGTCCAGAACGAACGAGGCTCCATCCACCTGTGTGCCGCCCGCCCCGCCGGGTTCCAGGAGTTCGCCTCGATCCCCGCCCTCGCCAGCAAGACCTGGAATCATCCGACCCTCGCCGGTCGCCTCCTGCTGGTCCGCAACGACCGCGAGGCCGCCTGCTACGAACTGCCAGGGAAAACCCCGGGCCCCGGTGCGGCTCACAGGAAATCCGTGCATCCGCTACAAGACGCGCGGGTTCGGTTAGGACAGGATCACCCCTGACATGAAGCCCTATTGGCAAGGCGTGTTTCCCGCCATTACCACCCAGATGCACAAGGATGGGTCGATTGACCTCGACGCCACCTCTGCCCACGCCAATGCCCTGATCGAGTCCGGCATCACCGGCCTGATCTTTCTGGGCTCGCTCGGCGAGAACCAATCGATGACGGCCGAGGAGAAGCGCTTCGTCATGGCCGAGATGGTGAAGGTGGCCTATGGGCGCGTCCCGGTGCTGAGTGGCGTCGCCGAAACGAGCGTGGTCGAGGCCTGCCGTTACGCCGCGGACCTCGAGAAGATCGGGGCCGACGGCTTCATGCTGATGCCGCCGATGGTCTACAAGTCACCGGACGTGCGGGAATCCCTGCACCATTTCCGGACGGTTGCGAAGTCCACCGGGCTTCCGATCATGATTTACAACAACCCGCTTAGCTACGGACACGACATCACTCCGGAACTGTTTGCCGAGCTGGCCACCCAGAAGAATTTCGTCGCCCTCAAGGAAAGCTCGGGCAACACCCGCCGCATCACCGACCTGCACAACACCGTGGGCGATCGCTATGCGATCTTCACCGGCGTTGACGATTTGGCCATGGAATGCGCCATCCTCGGCATCGACGGGTGGGTGGCGGGCACGGGCATCGCGTTCCCGAAGGAAAACCAGTATTTCTGGGAACTCACCCGCAAGGGCGAGTGGGACAAGGCGCGGGAGATCTACCGTTGGTTCACCCCGCTGCTGCACCTCGATGTCCACCCCAAGTTCGTCCAGTACATCAAGCTGGCGGTTCAGGAAGCCGGCTTGGGAACCGAATGGACACGGGCTCCCCGATTGCCTCTGACGGGTGCCGAACGCCGGCAGGTGCTCCAGATCATCCACACCGGGATCAAGAACCGTCCAAAGCTCCCCAAGCGGGCCAACTAGCCACCGGTGGCGGATCGCTGGCGTCGATCAACCCGAAGCCGTCATGAACGGATCGGCAGGCTGCCGGCCCACCCGTTCAACCGACTTGCTTCCGATCAAACCCGCGTCGCCGACCGTCGGGCGGCCCGGGCTGAAGCCAGACGCCAAATCACCAGTCCGACCGCCGCGGTGCCGGCACCCCAGGTGGACGGTTCCGGCGCAAAGACGAAGTCCGCCCTGAACGCAAAGTCGCCACCGACCGGGGACCAGGAAGTGATGGTCGGGGAATTGGCTCCGGCGAACGAATTCAGGAAGCGGGCTTCACCCCCAGCCAGCGTCCCGGGCACAACCAATCCGAACTGCGCCGAACTCGCCACCGTATCCCCCGGGGTGATGGCATCAAACATCAGCAGGATCACCTGGCCCGTGGTCAGGTCGATTCCTCCACCGGGAAGCGTAAAGGACACCGGAGCAAAACCGCCGCCGATGAAGTCAAATGTCGAAGCCGACGAGGTGTACAGGGAGGAACCCGTTGCGCGGAGATTGATCGTATCCCAGAGATAGACACTCGACTGATACTGAGTAGGAGCCAGTGACAATTGTTCGACCCGAAACTCGTACGACACCAACCGGGCATCCCCGGGAACCGTCAGGGTCTGGCCGAAGTACCCCGTGTCCGGTTCCCCGAAAAAAGTCTGGGCCCTACTCGCATTCCAGTCCCCGAGGGTAGAAATGGTGGTCTGGGCCCGGAGCGTCCCAACGACCGCGGAGAACGAGAGGGCGCTCACCAGAAGGGTTCGTTTCATGTTTTGTAGGGGATTCAGTTACAGATCTGCCTTCCCGCTGGCAAGCCTGTTGTCCGGTCCGCGTCGAAGGCGGGCGACACAAACCTGGGTAGCTGCCGACGTGAGAAGGCGGATGCTCCCGTGCTTTGCCTCCTTCTGAGGTCCGCCTCGTGAACTCGGCAGCTACCCCGCCGCGCCGTTCGTAGCTGCCGACGTGAGGAGGCGGATGTTCCCGTGCTTTGCCTCCGTCTGAGGTCCGCCTCGTGACCTCGGCAGCTACCCCGCCGCGCCGTTCGTAGCTGCCGACGTGAGGAGG
>JBDNHZ010000446.1:0-3930 GCA_041688515.1 Verrucomicrobiota bacterium | reverse complement strand
CCGGGCGCAAGCGTCGGCGCGTTCACCCTGCTTGAACCCCGGCAACCAATCACCGCCACGCCCTATGCGATCACGGCAGGCCAGGTCACGGGCGCGATCTCTGACAACCAACTTTCCGCCAACGTTGCGCGGCTCGACAGTGATTCGGTATTCACCGGAGCGGTGGTGTTCAGCAATACCGCCAGCCAGTTCACCGGCAGCTTCGCCGGCAACGGCGCGGCGGTGACGAATGTGAATCTTGCGACCGTCAGTTCCTTCGGCGCGATCGTTCCGAACTCGATCGTTTTCAGGTTGTCTTCCTCGCCCGGCGTAGGCGGCACACCGGTCAGCGTCGTCGCAGCGGATGTGAACGGAGATGGCAAACCGGATTTGATCAGCGCGAATTACTCGGACAATTCCCTAACCGTTCTAACCAACAACGGCAGCGCCGGTTTTGGGCTGGCGGCCTCGCTCGCCGTAGGAGTCGGTCCTCGCCCAGTCAGGGCAGCGGATGTCAACGGCGATGGCTGGGTGGATTTGATCTGCGGCAACGTGGGCTCCGCCACGCTCACGGTGCTGACCAACAATCGCAGCGGCGGCTTTGCGTTGGCGGCATCGGCCGCATTCGGAACGACCAAACCCGGTTGCGCCAGATCCTTTTCAACCTCCTGTCCAATGCGGCCAAGTTCACCGAAAAGGGCGTCATCCGCTTGTCGGTTGCGCGTGTTGGCGAGACCGTCGCCACCGACGATCCTGCGGCCCAAGGCACTGCGGTTTCGAACGAGCACCTCGTTTTCAAGGTGATCGACAACGGCATCGGAATGACCTCCGAGCAGATCGCGAGGCTCTTCCGGGCTTTCACTCAGGCGGAGGCTGACACTGCCAAGAAATTCGGTGGCACCGGCCTCGGGTTGGCGATCTCCCGCCGGTTTGCGGAGATGATGGGTGGCGAACTCAATGTCGGCAGCGAGTACGGCGCCGGATCCACCTTCACCGTCATCATTCCGATCCAGGCTCCGGTTCAGCCCGCGGGTCGGGCGGCGGGCTCGGCGGGGAGGGGGTAGCGATGGAAGCGGTATCAGGCGATGATGAGGGTCGTCTTGGCTTGGGTGTGCATAACGCAAGCAGGTTTCGACAAGGGCCAGTCGTTCGAGTCAGAGGTGAAGGCACCGTCGGAACCCTGCGTTGAGTTCTTCGCGGTCCAACTTGCGGCCGATGAAGATGATCTGGCTTTTGCGTGTTTCGTCCGACTTCCACGGCCGGTCGGCCTTGCCTTCGAAGAGTATGTGTACGCCTTGGAAGACGAAGCGGTTCGGGCTGTCCCTGAGGTTCAGGATGCCTTTCATGCGAAAGATGTCGGCACCCTTTGACTGGAGCAACTGGCTTAGCCACGCGTTGAGCTTTTCTGGGTCGAGCTCGCGCGTTTCCTCGATGCCGACGCTGCTCACCGTCGAGTCGTGTTCGTGGCCGGGCAGCGAGTATTCCTTCGTCACCAGCGGCGTCACCGGCTGGCCGGCGTGCGTGAAGGTCATTCCAAATTCTTCCGGTCCGTGCTGCGTGTAGAGCGCGTAGTAGCCGGTCTTCAGCACGCGCAGGACGAACATGCTCGCGAAGGAATCGTCGAACAGCAACTTGTACAGACGGCCCGCAGACACGATCTCCCCGGCGGCCTTTACACTGGTAGCGGGCGCGCTGAACAGCTTCATCGCTGTGAGCCGTTCGGCGTGGAGTGTGCCGGGCTGTGCATCCGCCACTGGCAGGATGACGAGGCCCATCAAGGGGTCGGGGCCGAGCTGGAATGTGAGGTCGTAGGTGCCGGATTCGAGGTGATGGATGCCGCCCCACTCGAATGGCAATTCCTCCTGCAGGAAGTCCTCGTTCACCGAGAGCTTATGGTCGAGGTCGAAGGCGTGGATGTTCACGACCTCATCGATCGGCAGATGGGCGTTGCGCGTGCGGCGGACTGTCGCCGCGGAGTTCATCTTGCGAAGTCGGGCTTCAAGTACGGACAGCTCACTCTCGGGCACGAGGTCGACCTTGTTCAGCAGGATGGTGTCGGCGAAGGCGATCTGAGACTGGCACTCGGCGCTGTCGTCGAGGTGCTGCCAGACGTGCTTCGCGTCCACCACGGTCACGATGCCGTCGAGGCGGAAACTCTCCTTCATCTCGTCGTCCACGAAGAAGGTCTGCGCGACCGGGCCGGGGTCGGCCAGGCCGGTGGTCTCGACGAGGATGTAGTCGAACTTGTCCCGGCGTTTGAGCAACTGGCCGAGGATGCGGATGAGGTCGCCGCGCACGGTGCAGCAGATGCAGCCGTTGTTCATCTCGAAGACCTCTTCTTCGGCATTGATGACGAGTTCGTTGTCGATGCCGATCTCGCCGAATTCGTTCTCGATGACGGCGATGCGTTTTCCGTGGTTGGCGGTCAGGATGTGGTTGAGCAGCGTCGTCTTGCCCGAGCCGAGGAAGCCGGTGAGGACGGTGACAGGGATGCGATTGTCGTTGGGTGTGTTCACGATTTTCTTGGGTGAGGTTGCGTTGTGGGCAAGGGAATCAGGCCGTGGGGATGAGCGGTGGCGGCCGGAAGGCGCGACGATCGCGCCAGCGGCTCGCTGTGAAGGCGGCAAGGAAACACCCGAAAGCGCACAGCACGATGGCTGGGCCCGGCGGAACGTTCGCTGCGTTGGAGGCGGCCATGCCGGACAGTGCGCTCACGAGCGATGCCAGCGTGGAGATCAGCACGATGCCCTGGAGCCGCCGTGCGCTCAGACAGCCCACCGCGCCGGGCAGGACCAGCAACGCCGCCACCAGCAGCACGCCCACGACGCGTGTCGCAACGATGACGGTCGCCGCGACCAGCAGCATGAGGCCATAGCGCAACGCCACGACCGGCACGCCTTCGGCGCGGGCCAGTTCTTCATCGAATGTCCAGGCCCCGAGCCAACGCCAGCCGACGAAACACGCCGCGAGCGCTACCACGGTTAGGCCGGCCAACAACCAAAGCTCCAGCGGTTGCACAGCAAGGATGCTGCCGAAGAACAGGTTTTCGAGGTGCCCCAGCCCGCGTTGCCGCGCCGCCAGCAGCGTCACGCCGAACGCGAAGGCCGCGACATAGCACGCGCCTACGGCGGTGTCCGACTGCACACGACGGGCGAAGTAGCCGATGGCAAGCGCCACGAGACAGGTGAAGAGGAAACTGATGACGTAGGTCGCGGCGGTGGGCGTTGGGCCGGATCGCAGCACGAACAGGCCGAGCGCGAGTCCGCCGAGACTGGCGTGGGCGAGTCCGTCGGCGGCGAACGCCATTCGCCGGAGCACGATGAACGGCGACAGCACGCCGCAAAGTACCGCCAGCCACGCACCCGCGATGAGCGCACGAACCAGGAAGCCGTAGTCGAAGAAGCTCGTGGCCATCATGGGTTGGTCGGGTTGATGGGCTGGCGAAGCTGATACCGCTGCAGCTCGCACTGGTAGGCGGCGCGCACGGTGGCGGCGTCGAGTTCGCGCGCGTGGCCGTGCCAGTGGAGCGTGACGTTCAGGCAGGCGATGCGGTCGGCGTGCGCGGTGATGAGCGGCAAGTCGTGGCTGACGAGGATGACGGTGATCCCTTCGCGCGATAGCTCGCGTAGCAGCCCGCAGAACTGCTCCTGGCCCTCGGCATCCACGCCCGCGGTCGGTTCATCCAGCAACAGTACATCCGGCCGGCGCATCAGCGCCCGCGCCAGTAGCAGACGGCGCTGCTGGCCGCCGGAGAGATGGACGAACGAGGTGGCGGCCTGCCGTTTCAACCCCACGCGGGCCAGCAGTTCGTCGCCGCGTTGCTGCGCTTCGCGGCGGCGCGCGCCGAAGCGGGGCAGCAGACCGTCCGCGCCCTGTTGGACCAGCTCGGCGGCGGCGAGCGGAAAGTGTGCGTCCACGCCCACGCGCTGGGGCACGTAGCCGAGCCTCGGG
>JBDNHZ010000445.1:0-25436 GCA_041688515.1 Verrucomicrobiota bacterium | reverse complement strand
TTCGCCATGGGCTCGACGGTGATCGGCACCAACCGGATGTCGGACACCTTTGCGCGGAACCCCTTCAAGCACCGGTATCATCCCGATCACCAGAAGGGCTTCAACCTCCGGCGTGTGATCGAACTGGAAGTCTCGCCTCCACCGCCCAACGCGTCGCCCGGCTACGGGGAACGCACCTTGCAGGGGGTGTACCGTGAAACGGTCACGGGCCTGCACCGCACCAACATCGTGGTTCGCGGGACCTTCCGCCTGAACCGGGTGACCACCGCCGCGACCCTGAACGCCCAACCCTGATTCTCCGATGAACGTCTCTTCCCGATCCCTCCTGTCCCGCCCGTGGGCGCATCTGCGAACCTCGCTCGCCTGGTTCCTCGGCGTTCTCCTCGCGGTCGCACTCGTCCCCGATGCCGTGGGTGGAACGATCACCGGCACCGTGAGCGGCGCGGCCGGCAATGTGCCGGGGGCTACCATCACCCTGAACCGTCAGCCCATCACGTCGGTGGACCAGATCCCGGATGACATGCCGAACTCCTACTCCGGGACCCTGCCTTACCTGGATTTTCCGTCTTCAGACGGCAACATCTTCAGTGGCATCTCACCCAACGTCCCCGTCGACAATATCGCCGGCGTTTTCTATAGCGGATTCGGGAATTTCTGGGCGGGAACATTCCGGTTCTATGTCACGTCCGACGACGGGGCGAAGCTGTATGTGAACAACATTCTGGTCGTGAACAACGACGGAACCCACGGCGCCCAGGAGGTCTCTGGGGACATTTCACTTGGGTCGAATCAAAGCTGCGGTTCGGTGTCGGTGCGGGTGGAGTATTTCGATTCCGGGTACAGTGCCAGTCTTCAGGTCCACTGGGCCAAGATTGACGCGACGCGGCCGTTCGGGAAGCGGCTGTTCGGTGGACCGGCGGATGGCAGCACCCTGTTCTTCTCAGGGGCGGGAAGCACCGCCAACAATTACTGCTCCTATCGGTGGGACAGTTATCTCTACACGATTCCGACCTCCACCCTCACCACCACGACCGCGGCCAACGGGACCTATTCGTTTGGCAATATCTCGTTGAACCAACCGGTCACACTGACCCCGAGCTTCTCCGGCGGCACCTTCTCGCCCGTCTCCCGAAGCGTCACCGGTGCCGGCCCTCACAACTTCACCCTGACCTCTTCGGCTCCCACCATCAGTGACATCGCGAACCAGACGATTTCGGAGGATGGAACCGCCAACGTCTCCTTCACCCTCGTCGATTACCAGACCTCCCCTGGCAGCCTCGCCGTGGCGGTGAACTCGTCGAACCCGGCATTGATCCCGGCGGCCAACATCACGCTGGGCGGGAGCGGCGGATCCCGCACCGCCAGCATCAAGCCGCTGCCCAACCAGAATGGAACTTCGACCGTCACCTTTACGGTGACCGACGGAGAGGGCAAGACGGCCTCCGACTCCTTCCTGGTGACGGTCAATGCGGTCAATGACACCCCGATCGCCGGGGCAGCGACCTCCATCCGGCTCGATGGCATCAACCAACACCTTCAGGTGCCGGCGGGGATCTGGTTTGGCAATACTTTCACGGTCGAAGCCTGGGTCTATGTCCGATCCTACAGGAACTGGAGTCGGCTGTTCGATTTCGGGATCGGCGCGGGGACGGACAACGTTCTCGGGGCGATCTCCGAACAGACCGGGGGCAAGCCGGCCTTCGTGATCTACCAGAGCACCACTCCCCAGCAGATCAATTCCTCCGCGGCGATTCCCCTCAACACCTGGACCCATCTGGCCTTCACCCGCGACTCCAGCGGCACCGGTCGCATCTTCCTGAACGGCATCCAGACCGCCTCGGCACTCATTCAGGCCCCCCTCAGCGTCAATCGGACGATCAACTACATCGGCCGCAGCAATTGGGCGCCCGATGGCTACGCCGATGCCGACATCGCCAACTTCCGCATCTGGGACACGGGAAAGACCGCGGCGGAGATCCTGAACTCCAACCATGGCGCGTTGCCGTCACAGACTCCCGGTCTGATCCTCAACTATCGGTTCACCGAGTCGTCCGGTCTCACGGCCAATGATGCCGCCTCGGGCGTCTCCAATCCGGCCCAGGGCGGAGCCCAGAACGGCACCGTAGTGAACGGCGCCATCTTCCCTGGCAACAACTCCACCCTCAACGCCCTGCTGCGGACGCCGGTCCCGGAGGATTCCCCGACGGCGATTCATCTTCCGGCTTCCGATGTGGAATCCACGGTGACCTATACCAGCGTGACCGCCAGCTCGGGGACCGTCGTCGCTGTTCCAGGAGCGGGAACCAGTTCGGGACTTTACCTTTACACACCGGCCAGCAATTCCAGCGGCACGGCCACCGTCAGCTACACGGTCAGCGATGGATCCCTGACGGCTTCCACCTCCGTCAACGTGCAGATCAATGCGATCAACGATCCGCCGGTGGTTGGCCCGGGATCCTCGCTTGCCTTCAATGGAGGCAGCCAGCAGGTGACTCTGCCCAGCCTGCCCTTCGCCAATGCCTCCTTCTCCGTCGAGATGTGGGCTCGCCGCACGGAAATCAACCGCTTGGATCTGCTCCTGACTGAAGGGGCTGGCGTGGTCAATCAGGCGCTCCATATCGGATTCCGGCCATCGAACCAATTCACCTTCGCCTTCTACGGCAACGACCTCAACACCCCAGTCTATACCGACATCGACTGGCATCACTGGGCCTGTACCTATGACTCGGCCACCCGCGCCCGGCGCATCTATCGGGATGGGCTCCTCGTTGCCTCCGATGTTGCCTCCTCAAACTATCTCGGCAGCGGCAACAGCATCCTCGGCAACTTCCTCGGCTCCGGTGGGGCCGGATTCAAAGGGGAACTCGCCGAGGTCCGCGTCTGGACGGCTGTCCGCACCGAGGCGGAGATCGCCCAGAACCGGAACCCGATGATGGCCGGGGATCCGACCAGCCTGCGGGCCTACTACCGATTGAATGAAGGTTCTGGCAACACCGCCTTTGACTCGGCGGCGGCTGGAGGTCAGCAGAACGGAGCTTTGGTCAACAACCCGACCTGGCGGACGGTGGACAGCCCGGTCACGGCCATTTCCTTCAATGGGACGACCCACTACGCCCGGGCCCTCGACAGTGCCCCGCTCAGCATCACCGGTCCCTTCACTCTCGAAGCCTGGGTGCGCCCGGCGGCCGCGGGCACCATGGGAATCATTGAGAAGTACGGGGTCACGGAAGGCGGCTATTTCCTGCGTCTCATCAACGGCAGGGTCACGGCGGCAACGGTGGACCGGAGCAACGCGGACTCCATTGTCACTGGCAGCACGGTCCTTCCCCTGAATCTCTGGACGCACATCGCCGCCAGTTGGGATGGGGTGGTGCTGCGGGTGTTCGTCAATGGAGCCCAGGACGGGGCTGCGATGGTTACCCGCAATCCAAAGGACGGCACCAGCCCGCTCGTCATCGGTGCCGTGGGTGACACCGAGGGTTTCCGGTTCAGCGGTCGGATCGGGGATGTCCGCATCTGGAATGTCGCGCGCTCCGGCGCCGAGATCTCGGCCTGGCAGGGCGGCGTGCCCGCCACGGCCTCTGGTCTGGTGTTGAACTACCGATTCACCGAGGGATCCGGCACCAGCTTGAGCGATCTCGCGACGACGGACGGCGCGCAGGGCGGCTCGCTCATCGGCGGTCCGGCCTGGCCCGCGGCCGAGTCCGGTCTGGCCGCGCTTCAGATGCTCCGGTTCACCGAAGACACGGCGATTGCCCTCACGCTCCCGGCCTTCGACGTCGAAGGCGCGGCCCTCACGTACTCGGGGCTCACCGCCAGCAGCGGTACAATCGTGCAGTCCTCGGGCAACCAGTTCATCTATACCCCGGCGGCACAGTACAATGGTCCGGCGACCCTGTCCTATACGGTCAGTGACGGGACGACTCCCATCACGGCGAAGGTCTCTCTTCAGGGCGTCGCGGTGGAGGATGGCCCGACGCTGGCCGTCATCCCCAACCAGACGCTGGGTGAAGGTTCCGCTACGACCTCTCTGGGTCTCACCCTGACCGACGGCGATCCGGAGCTCACCCAAGCCCTCCAGGTCACCGCCACCTCCAGCAATCCCAGCCTGATCCGGAATCCCGGCGTCGTGTACACCAGCCCGGCGGAGACCGCCCAACTGACGTACAAGCCCCGGCCCGGGATGAACGGCACCTCGACCATCACCGTGGTGGTCACCGACCTGGTCTCCAACCTCACCGCCACCCGCACCTTCACCATCACCGTCACGGCCGTCGATGATTCGCCCAATGTCGGTCCGGCGACTTCGCTCGCGTTCAATGGTGCCAACTTCGTCAACATCCCCGGCTTCAGCGCCCAGGTTCCCCTGGACGAAATCACGATCGAATTCTGGCAGAAGGCCACGGCGGTTCAGGTGCAGACCGCCTTCCTCCTCAGCCCAGACTTGGCCAGCCGTCTGATCGCACACACCCCTTGGAGCGACGGAAAGGTGATCTGGGACTTCGGCAGCGGCGCGGGAGGGGCACGACTTTCCTATGCGCCGCCGGTTTCCATCATTGGTTCCTGGCAGCACTTCGCCTTCGTCGGCAGCCGCAGCGGAAACTACATGAAGATCTTCCGCAACGGCATCGAGGAAGCCTCGAAGCCCGGCATGGCCGTACTGGCGCCCGGAACCCGGGACCTTGTCCTGGGTGCATTCCCCGGGCAGATGGCCGAGTTCCGCATCTGGAAGATCGCCCGCGCCTCCAGCAACATCCTTTCTTCGATGCACGCCTCGCTGTCGAACAGCACGCCGGACCTGGTGGCGTACTACCGGTTCAACCAGCGCCCGACGACGGTGCTGACCGACTTCGCCTCGGCGGCGGCACAGGGCGGATCGCAGGACGGCGTCCTGATCACGGATGCCTCCGACAACGATCCCATCTGGCAGACCACTTCGCCTACCCAGGCATGGCAATCTCCGGACACGGCCTTGCACCCGCTCCAGGTCGTGACAGTTCCGGACGGGACCACGACCCAGGTGTCTCTGCCGGCCTGGGACGCCGAGAACGCCCAAGCCCTGACCTGGCTCAACGTCTCGGCCAGCACCGGAACGGTGGCCCAGATCAGCGGCGGACTGTGGGCCTACACCGCTCCCGGGGGTTATAGCGGTCCAGCCACGATCACCTACAGCGCCCGCGACTCCGTCAGTCACACGGTCTCCAGCTCGATCAACCTACGGGTGGTCGTGGCCCTGAACGAGGCACCCACCCTGTCGGTCATCCCCAACGTGGCCGCCGAGGAAGACTCGGCCCTCATCGAGATCCCGTTCACGGTGGAAGATGATCAACCTGCTTCCGCCCTGATCCTCGCGCCGGTCCTGCTCGACAACTCCGACCTGATCCAGAGCGCCACCGTCCCGGCGGGAGCCAACTTCCGTCGGCTCGCCATCGTGCCCAGGTCCGGAGCCATCGGCACGGTCCACATCCGGTTGATCGCCCAGGACGCCGGCGGCAAGACTGCCTCGACCGAGTTCGACCTCCGGATCGAGCCCAAGCCCGCCTTCAGCGTGATCGACCTCGGCGTGCTGCCGGGCAAGTCGGCCAGCTTCGGAACTTCGATCAACGATCGCGGGGCCGTCACCGGATTTTCCGCGGACAACCCCGATCTTCAGAGCAATCCGGTCGGGTTCTACTTCAACGGCCTCGAGAACGGCGGGGTGGTGGAATTCAATCCGCTTGCCCAAGTCGGACCGACTCCCCTGAGCACCCCGTTCCGTCCCTGGGCAATCAACAACAGTTATACGCTGGCGGGTTCTGCCCGCAGCGGCGGCCAGGGGGTCGCCTGGCTGAAGGAACACCAGGATGTCGTGACCAGCCTCGGCCTGCTCCCGGGCGGCACCAACGCCGAGATCCGCGCCCTCAACGACGCCGGGTTTCTGGCGGGCTTCGCCAGCATCGCCGGCGGCAAGAAACGCGCCTTCTCCTACACCCCCGGAGATGCCGCCCTGACCGATCTTGGTCTCGCCCCCTCCCCTTTCAATGACCAGAGCGAAGCCTTTGCCGTCAACGCCAGCAACCGCGTCGTCGGAGCCATCTCGGCCACCGACGGACGCCGCCGCGCCATGCTCAGGGAAGGCGGCGTCATGCGCCCGTTGTTCCGGGTCCCCAACGACACCAACAGCGTCGCCAATGGCATCAACGCATTCGATCAGGTGGTCGGCCGGGCGACGACCTTTCAGGCGGGCGATTCCGCCCTCCGCTTCGACGGCGTCAACGACGTCGTTTCCCAGGCCAATCTGCTGACGAATCCCGATGGCTCGCCTTTGGTGGCCGGCAATGCCGCCCACACCGTCGAGGCCTGGATCCGGGTGGATGCCCTTCCCACCGTGCGCGCCTGGCCGGTGTTGGTGGGCAATGCGGTCACCGGGGCGCACCACTGGCTGGTCGACAACGCCGCCAACGGAAGCGATCTCCAGGTGGGAATCCATAGTGGGGGCAGCAGCTCGGTGCCGATCACCCTCGGCGCCTGGATGCATGTAGTGAGTGCCTACGACCCTCCGTCTTCGAAGCTGGTCACCTACGTGAACGGTCAACCGTTCGCCACCAACATTGTCTCGGGTGTCAACCTCCAGGGCATCCCGCTTCAGTTGGGTGCAAGTCAGGGCGGTGAGAACTTCTTCACGGGGGCACTGGATGAAGTCCGCATCTGGCGCACGACCCGCACCGCGGCCGAGGTCGCAGCCAACTATACCCGTCGCCTCACCGGGACCGAGCCTGGTCTCGTGGCGTATCTCCCCTTTGATGAGGGGGCTGGCACCAGCACCACCCGCAGTCTGGATCCGGGTGCCCTCACGGCTTCGCTCAGCGGCAGTCCCACCTGGATCGAACGCGGCGGTCTGCCTTCCCCGGATATCACCGTGAGTGATCCGGTGCTTGAACTCGATGGCGTCAGTAGCCAGGTCGCCCTTCCCGCCGTTTCGCTGGCCAACACGTCCTTCACCCTCGAGTTCCGCGCACGGCGGACCGCGAAGGACCGTTGGGATGCCGTCTTTGGGCAGGGGACAGGAAGCAACAATCGCGGACTCCACGTCGGATTCCGCCCCTCCAATTCCTTCACCTTCGCCTTCTGGAGCGATGATCTGAACACCACGACCCTCTACACCGACAGCGACTGGCATCACTGGGCCTGCACCTATGACTCCGCCACGCGGATGCAGCGCATCTATCGCGACGGGGTCGAGGTCGCTTCCCGCACCGCCCTCGCCCACTATCAGGGCAGCGGGAATCTGGCGCTCGGTGCGGCCTCCATCGTCACCTCCCTCGGATTCAAGGGCGCGATCGACAATGTGCGGATCTGGACGGTGGCCCGCACCGCGAGCGAGATCGCCAGCAACGTGGATCAGCGGCTCGGCGGTTCCACGCCGGGTCTGATCGCCGAGTACACCTTCGACGAAGGCGGCGGCAACACGACCGTCAATCGAGCCACCGGCACTTCCGATGCCACCCTTCAAGGAGCCATCACTTGGGCCGGACGCGACTCAGGTACCTCGCGCGCCTTTCTCTATGAAGTGGATTCCGGACGCCTTTCCTCGCTCGGCACGGTGACCGGGGGCGGTGCCAGCACCGCCAATGCCATCAATAACTTCGGCCAGATCGTCGGCACCGCCGACAAGGGCATCGGGCAACGCGCCTTCTTCCACAGTGCCGGCCGGATGAACGATCTGAATGAGCTCCTCCCGGAGAACGAGATCCTCGACCAGTGGGTCCTGGAATCGGCGGGAGGGATCAACCGCAACGGGGCCGTCGTCGGCACCGGCACCCACGGCGGACTCAAGCGCGCCTTCCTCGCTCTGCCGGCGACGGTCATCGGTCGCCCGGTGATCCAGCCCCAGGGTGCGGTCGATCGTTACCCACAGATCACGATCCTCAAGAAGCATCGGACCGACGACACGATCCTGAATGCCTTCTACTGGAGCGCCGGTGAGAGCCGCCTGTACGCGATCCGACCAGTCACGGCCAAGATCGAATGGTTCACCTCCTTCACCGACACCCTCGGCTCGGGCACCGAACTCACCGGCAACACCAACCGCATCGTCAGTGTCACGGTCAACGTCTGGCCCAAGCAGCCGATCATCCACATCGCCGGCGCTCCGGTGGATCTCCAGCCCGCCATCACCGGCGCGAACTACACCTTCCAATCCCTGATCTACGTCACCAACAACGCGACCGTCGATCCCAGTGCACGGGTGTTCACCAGTCCGACCGCGGGCTATACCGTCGCCCATTACATCCGGACCGACGGACAACCGCTCGATCCGCTCGTCCAACCGCCCTACTTCGAGGTGATCCGGACGGTCGACTGGAAGGATTCCCACGCCAGCCTGGCCAACGCCGACTGGACCATCGGCAATGAAGTGACCGAAGCCGGCCACCGGGAGTACAACGCCAAGAACGGCTATGTGCTGTTTGAGAAGGCGGCCTATGACGTCGTCGGTACCGATCGCGCCTACGACCGCGGCAACCGCCTTGGACCGATCCTGCCGGTCAACACGGAACGGCCCGGGGGCAATGCCCTGGCCAATCCGGATCCGCTGGTGGTCGTGTGGTACCGGACCAACCGCATCGGCGTAGCCTGGGCCAGCGTGCCCGTGCGTTACAGCCTGAAATGGCCGGACGACAGCGCGGTGGAGAAGATCGTGATCGCGAGCCAACTGGGTTCGGGCTTCCTGGATGCCGCCGATCACCCGGCCCGCACCCTTTACAATCAGCCCGATATCACGCAGCCCGGTTTCAATCCCAACGAGGAACACGGCTACATGCCGGCGGAGACGTTGTTCGCCATCCGCGATGACCTCAACGCGGCCAACGACTACTCGAAGCCCTACGCCCTGCTGAAATTCCGGGATCCGTCCACAGCCCGCTGGCGGATGCGCGTCTTCAAGGTGGTGGCGGAGCAATCCCCCTATTTCTTCCGCTATACCGGAACAGTCGGGAAAGAAGTCCAACCGCCCCTGCCGCTGAGCCTGCTTCCCCTGAGCGCCCTGTCCTACCAGTACCCCGCCAACTCGCTGGTCGGTTGGGAGGACTACAAAGGCAAGTTTTACGCACGCCAGGCCGGCCCCGGCGGCACCCACACCAACCTGGTGATCCGCTGGTTTTACCCGATGCAACCGGGCTTCTATCATCCGGACAGCACCGTGGCCAACGGCGACACCCTCGCCTGGATGGATCAACGACCGGCCAACATCCTCCAGACTCCCAACACTGAGGCGGGCGTCCCGGGCCGGCCGATTGATGTCACCTATGACATCCGCTGGGATGACGTCGCGGTCCTGCAGGTCGGCGAATCGCTGCTCGGCTCCAAGCGTGGCCTGCCCGACGTGTTCAACATGGCCAACGCCCGGGTGATCTTTGATTCCCTCACCGGCGTCGTCGTCAACGGCTCGAACACCATGGCGCGCTTCTACGATCCGCTCAGCGCCCGGACCCTGACCGCCGGCGTGGTCATTCCCGGGTCGCTCCGGCGGCAGAACATTTCCGGCAAGGAATACTTCATCGATCTGCCGTGGTTCCTGAAGATCCGGCTCACCTACGATCCGATCAACAACTGGCTCTCGTTCAGCGGCCATCTCGATCGGAACTTCGGTGTGGGCGAACCCCTGTTGCTCCCCAACGTGCTCAGCTCCCGCGAACGGGACCGGCTGAAGCAATTGGCGAACGGCGACGGTGCCTGGGCGGCCCTGATGGACCGGCTCTATGAGCTGACCCGCAACCCCAGTCAGATCGATCTGGACCCGTTTGACGGAGTCCCAGACCGCGCCCTGCGCCTCGGCCTGACCCGGGAAATTTCGACGAACTTTTTCGAGATCAACGGTTTTCGCCGGAAGATCACCTTTACCCCGGCGGTGACCAACTTCGTCTTCGGCCTCCCCTATGTTACGGCAGCTTCCTATACGACCAATGACGTGCGCGAGGTTCACTTTCCCGCCACCATCGACGCCGCCCGGCAACTCGATGCCCGGTTGGCGGAAGACTTCCGGCGCGGCGTGTTCCTCACCCCCAGTGGAGTGGCGCCCACCAGCTCGTTCAGCATCACCACCGGTCCCACCACCACCATCGAAACCGGACCCAAGGTCCTGACCGCCGGTCTCGGGGGAATCCAGCCGGCCCAACCGCAGCCGGGCAATGCGCTCAGCTTCAATGGCACCTCCGGATGGGTGGGCGTCGGTCCGGACAACAACCAGCATCTGAACCTCGCCGGCACTCCCTTCACGATCGAGTTCTGGGCCCGGGTCACCAACCCGTTGACCGAACAGTACCTCTTGGGTCAGCCCAATGGTGCCGCCGATCTCGGCCGCCTGCGACTGGGCTTCCGCGATGGCGGCAAATTCGCCTTCGATCTGGGCACCACGCCGGCGTCGACGTCGATCTTCACCTCCGGAACGGCGTACACCGACACCGGTTGGCATCACTGGGCTTGCACCTTCGATCCCGAGAGCGGCGTCCAGACCATCTTCCGCAATGGTCTCCCGATCGCGACCCGCACCAACCCTGCGCTCTCCTACGCCGGGTTCGGAGCGGTGGAGCTCGGCCGGTTCGGTTCGCAGTACTTCGCCGGTCAACTCGACGAAGTGCGCATCTGGAAGACCGCCCGCACCGGCGCCGAAATCCGCGCCCAGATGAACAAGCGCCAGCTTGGCTCCGGCGTGGAAGACGATCTCGAAGTGCTCTACCGCTGCGATGAATCCAGCGGCGCGCTGAGCAGCGACGCCCTTCCCACCGCTGGCGGCTATGTCGGCACGCTCTCCAGCGGAGTCACCCGCGTTGCCTCCGAGGCGCCGACCGGCATCCCGCCCCGCTACATCACCCTGGCGGAAAACAATGATGCCAGCCTCGGCGGCCTGCCGGTCGCGGTCCATGTCCTCCGCGTCGACGACGGTCCGTTCCTCGGCGACCTCAAGGTCCTGCCGGGTGACAACGTCTTTGATGAACGCCTGACGATGCGGCACAGCAGCGACTTCGGCGGCGATCCCGATCCGATGACCTTCCAATGGTATTACAAGCCCATCAGCGCAGACTTCGATCCCACCGATCTGCCGATCGTGAACGATCCGACGGCACCGGCACCCAGCGACATGCGGGGATGGACGGCCTACAGCAACCTGAAGCCCGTCTCCGGGGCAGGGGTGAACGACCTGACGATCGGTGAAGGCGGCGAGTCCGGGTTGATCACGCTTTCCGACAACGCCTTCATCTGTCGTTACCGCGGCTACGCGGTGAACCTGCATTCGTCCTTGGCCTGGAGCGGTTGGGTGGGCGATCCCGCGGGGAGCCCGGAACAACCCCGCGCTGCACTGGCCGAAGGCTGGGTAAAACGGGTGATTCGCGGATTGAATCCGTTCGACTCGCGCACCACCGACTTCCATTCGTCGCCGGCGGTGACCTTCGCCTCGATGCTGATCCAGGCTGGCGCGCGCTACGAAGGTCCGATCGCCTTCAATCCCTCGGCAGACGCGATCAACAAGGTGGGCCTGATCGAGGCCTATACCACGGTATTGGAACGGGCGAAGGGCCTGAGCATCGAAGGGGTTCCTCCGGTGGATTTCAACCCGGCGAACAACGCCCTGCTGCTGGCCGCCACCCGCCTGAGCGACCTCTATACCGTGCTCGGAAACGAGGCCTACGCGGACGCCAGCGATCCCACCATCGGCTTCGGTTCCGGCAGCCGGGAATACGGTTCCCTCGCTTCGAGCATCTTCGCCTTCCAGAACCAGCTCGATTCGCTGCTGGAGGAGGAGCTGGGCCTGCTGCGTGGCCGGGACGACAGCGCCGCCGGCGTGTCCGCCGCGCCCGTGTACAATCGGCTGTTCTGGAACTTCACTCTCGGCGAGGGCGAGGTCGCCTATCAGCAGAACTACAACATCAGCGACATCGATGTGAACGGCTTCCTCGATGAGAAGGACGCCCGTCTGCTCTATCCGCAGGGCCATGGCGATGCCTGGGGGCATTACCTCACCGCCATGAAGCAGCACTACGCCCTGCTGCGGCATCCCTTCTTCACCTGGGTCCCCCGCAGCGAGTTCGTCAGCGTCGGCGGTGCCACCCTCAAGGTCGATTTCCTCGACGAACGGAAGTTCGCCACCGTCGCCGCCGCCAAAGCGCGCGCCGGTGCCGAGATCGTCGACCTCACCTACCGCCTGGATTACGTCGATGATCCCGCCGGCCAGTGGCAGGGCTACAAGGACACCCAGACTGAACGCGCTTGGGGCGTCTCCGAATGGGCCCGCCGCGCCGGCACCGGGGCCTACCTCGACTGGCTCACCGCCAACACCATTCTCCCCAGCGTCGATCCCAACCCGTCCCACACTGGCATCGACAAGATCGACCGTCAGAGCGTCCGGGAGATCCAGGAAATCCCCGGTCACTTCGACGAGATCCAGGCGCGCCTCGACCAGGCCGATGCCGGTCTCAACCCGCTCGGTCTCGCCAAGGGCGTTGTGCCCTTCGACATCGATCCCTCGCTGGTCAACGCCACCTCCGGGATCCAGCCGTCGTCCCACTACGAACAGATCCAGGATCGCGCGATCAAGGCCATGAAGAACGCGGTCTCCGTCTGGGATGAGGTCAACAAATCGACCGAGGCCCTGCGCAAGAACCAGGATTCCGTCGAGGAATACACCTCCAATGTCATCGATCAGGAACGGGATTTCAGGAACCGCCTGATCGAGATCTTCGGCTATCCCTACGCCGGTGACATCGGTGCCGGCAAGACCTACCCGAGCGGATACGATGGCCCCGATCTGTATCACTATATGTACGTCCCGGTGCCCGACTTCGACGGCATCCGCAGCTCGGCCGCACCCGAGAGAACCGCCTACTACACCCCCATGGGTCTGGGCATCGACATCACCGGGAATTCGCAGAGCGGGATCTTCGGCAGTGCCAATCAGTCGTTCTACTTCCCCGCGGATTTTGCCAAGGGCCTGTCCACCGGCACCGATCTCCTCACGGCCACCAACCGGATCCTGGCCGTGAAGTTCCCGCGGACGACCGCACGCTACGCCTTCTCGCCGCCCACCGTCTGGGGCGCGCGTCGTGCGGCTGGCGAGATCCAGCTCGCCCTCTCCGACCTGATCCAGAACGAGGCCCGACTCCGCGCTGCGCTGAAGGCTGATGCCGCGCTCTTCGCCGACATCGAGGATCGCGTGACGGTCCTGAACGCCCGCTACGATCTCCGCGCAGACACCCTCCGGCTCGAGAACGATCTCGCCAACACCAAGCTCTCCTTCGTTGCGGCCCTCCTCACCTTGAAGGGCATCGAAGGAGCCACCAGCAAGGCCGGCACCATCGCTGGTGAGATCGGTGATGCCACCCAGGAAGCCCTTCCGGTCGCGGTCGGTCTTGCCACTGATGCCACCTCGACCGCGCGCTCCGTCATCAAGTTTGGCGCGTTGACCCTCAAGCAGACCGCCGGCACCGCCTCCACCATCGCCAAGACCGCTTCCGAGGTGATCGAGAAGATCGGCCTCCCCGCTGCGGAAGCGATCGTGAATACCAAGATCCAGGTGCTCCAGTTCAACTACGAGATCCGCAAGCAGGTCGATGAACTCGAACGCCTGCTTCACCAGGTCGCCACCTCCAAGCTCGAAGGCATCCGCCTGGCCGAGGCCGTTCAACAGTCCGGCGACCGATACCTCGCCGCCCTCGCCCGCGGCCAGCGGTTGCTGGAGGAACGGGTCGCCTACCGCGTCCGCGTCTCCGCCCGCACCACCGAGACCCGCTACCAGGACATGACCTTCCGCATCTTCCGCAACGATGCCCTCCAGAAGTACCGCGCCTCCTTTGACCTCGCCCAGCGTTACGTCTTCCTCGCTGCCACCGCCTATGACTATGAGTCCAACCTCTTGGGCACCGACACCCGCGGCGGACGGAACTTCCTCACCGACATCATCCGTCAACGTTCGATCGGACAGATGCTCAACGGAGTGCCGGTCATCGGCCGCTCCGGCCTCGCCGATCCGCTCGCCCGGATGGCCAGCAACTTCGACGTGTTGAAGACCCAGCTCGGATTCAATAATCCCCAGACCGAGACCGGCCGTTTCTCGCTCCGCAACGAACTTTTCCGCCTTCGCGATGCCAGCGACACCGACTGGCGCGCACGACTCCAGGCCAGCCGCATCGCCAACCTCTGGGATGTCCCCGAGTTCCGACGCTACTGCCGTTCGTTCGCACCGGAATCCGCCGGAGCTCAACCGGGCATCGTCGTCCGATTCCCCAGCACCGTGACTTCCGGCGAGAACTTCTTCTCCTGGCCGCTCGGCGGTGGCGACAGCGCCTACGATCCCAGTCGGTTCGCCACCAAGATCCGCAGCGTCGGAGTCTGGTTCTCCGGTTACAACGGCCTCGGCCTTGCCCAGACACCCCGCGTGTATCTGGTTCCGGCAGGATCCGATGTCCTCAGCTCGCCCACGGCGAACGACTTCGTCACCCGCGGTTGGCGGGTGGTGGATCAGGCATTGCCGGTTCCTTTCCCGATCGGTGCCAATCGCCTCGCCGATCCCGCCTGGATCCCCATCAATGATTCCGTGGGAGGCAGTTTCGCCGAGATCCGGCGCTTCTCCAGCTTCCGCGCCTACCACGACAGCGGCGGCTTCAATCCATCCGAGGCCACCAGCGACTCGCGGCTCATCGGCCGCAGCGTGTGGAACACCGAGTGGATCCTGATCATCCCGGGTCAGACGTTCCTCGCCAATCCCAACACCGGGCTCGACCGGTTCATCGATTCGGTCAGCGACATCAAACTGTTCTTCCAGACCTATTCCTACTCCGGGAACTGAACCCCCACCTGCCGCCAGGACATTGAATCCCATGAAGACTCTTCCTTCCCCCGGATCCCTCCGCCACAGCGCCCTTCTGGTCGCCCTGATCGCCAGCCTCACGCCCCACGCACTTGCCGGCCTCCCCGAACCCGGCGTCCGCCTCTATGGAACCGTCGCGCTCAACGGCACGCCCGTCAGCGCCGCCGACACCGGCGTCGTTGTCGAGGCCCGCAAAAGCCCCAGCGGCCCTGCCATCACCAGCTATCGCATGGGCTCGAAACCCGCCGCCGGCAACTTCTTCTCCCTCATCCTTGATGCCGAGGCCGCCAACCCGCTTACCCACACCAACAACGTTCTGCTCGGTTCCACCGTCCATCTCGTGGTCCGTGACGCCTCCGGTGATCGCGATTTCAAGACCTTCACCCTCTCCGAGCGCGGTCTCAGTGCCCGCGTCAATTTTGGTTCGCTCGACACCGACGGCGACGGCATGAGCGACGAGTTCGAACTCGCGTATTTCGGATCCGCCACCGGCGGCAATCCAACCCTCGACAGCGATCTCGACGGGCGTCCGGATCTCCGCGAATTCCTCCAGGGAACCAATCCCCTGGTCGCCGATGGCCGGCATCCGGCCGATCTCTCGCCCGCCGACAACAACCTCACCCTCACCGAGGTCACCGATTATATTCTCGCCTGGAAGACCGGCGGAACCTGGCCGGTGGAACCCGCCCTCAACGCCGCCAATGTCGAGGATTACGTCACCCGCGCTGGTGCTCTGTGGAAGGGTGGCGAAGCCTATGTCTTCGACAATGATCCCGTCACCACCGCCCCCCTGTGGTGGATCAACGGCACTGCCGCCGCTCCAGGCTCCCGTACCGCCAAGCCCGCCGGGGATCAGATCCCGGAACAGTCCGCCCTCCAGGTCAGCCGACGTCTCCCGTCCAGCTATCGTGCCAACCAACCCCTCGCCGTCACCGTCGAGGTCTCGCCCCGTCCCGACACCCGCGCCTACGCCCTGGTCGAGACTCCGCCCGAGGGTTGGTCGGTCCGCAACCTCAGCCACGAGGGCCGATGGGATACCGCCACTCGCAAGATCAAATGGGGACCGTTCTTCGATCCGACTCCGCGCACCTTCACCTATGAAGCCGTTCCCATGCCCGCCGCCATCGGCTCCGCCCAGTTCGCCGGACGCGGCAGCTTCGATGGTCTCGGCGTTGCTGCCGTCGGTCCCCTGCGGGTCTGGCCTCCGGGCCAGACGCCCGCGCCCGCTCTGAAGGCGGTGGCCGATGCCTCCGGCATAACCCTCGAACTTCAGGGCGAACCCGGCCGCGCCTATCGACTCCGCTCCTCGGAGAACCTCAACGCCTGGGACGAAGGCGAACGCGTGACCCTCGACCCCCAAGGCTTTGCCCGGATTGCCATGACCGGCGGCGGCGCCGTCCAGTTCTACACCGTGCGTCCGACCGAGTGATCCCACCCGCCGCGATCCTCCGTTCTTCGATGTCACCGATCCGACAGAGCCACCGTCGCCCCGCGACGCCGACCCGGGGAAATCCTGGGACGGCACTCGTCCCCGGGCGCGGCGGATCCATCGTCCGGTTCTTCTGCGCCCTGGTCCTGGTCGCACTGGGAATCCTGCATCCGCTCCACGCCGCCGAGGTCGTCGCCACCCTTCCCGTCGAGTATCATCCGGGCGTCCCTTTGGTCGTCACCCTCCAGGTCCAACCGGATCCCACCACCCACGTCCAGGCCATCGAGGAATCCGCTCCCGCAGGATGGACCATCGACACCCTGTCCCATGGCGGTGTGATCGACCCGATCACCGGCCACCTGAAATGGGGACCGTTCGTCGATGCCACGGTCCGGACGCTTTCCTATCGGGCCATCCCACCTGCCAACGCCACCGATCCCGGGATCTTCTCCGGCGTTGCCGTCTTCGATTCACAGGTAATTTCCATCACCGGGATCCGAAGCTCCACCCGCTTTCCCGGAACCCTGACCCGTTCCCTTCCCGCCGACTATCTCCCCGGCGTGAGCCTGCCGGTGACGCTGTCGTCCGTCCCCGCTGCGGACGTGACCGCCTGGATCGTTGAGGAACTGGTCCCCGTCGGCTGGGTCGTCAGCAGCATCACCCACGACGGCGGATTCGACCTCGTTCATGGCAAGGTGAAGTGGGGGCCTTTCTTCGACACGATTCCGCGCGTGCTGGGCTATGTCGTGACACCGCCGGCGAGTGAGCGCGCCGACGTCAAGTTCGCTGCCTTCTCGCGATTCGATTCCGCCATCCTGACCCAGGTCGCGACGCTGCCCCTGCGTCCCAGCCGGTTCGTCCGCAATGTCCCGCTCACCTACCTGCCCGGCGTGGCCTTCGAGATCGTACTGACCGCCACCCCGGCCGCCCACGTGAACACCTATGCCGTCGAGGAACAGATCCCCGCCGGCTGGACTCCGATCGACCTCTCGTCCGGTGGGGTGTGGGATGCGGCCAACCGAAAGATCAAGTGGGGACCGTTCGTCACGCCGGCCGGGGTCGCCTCGATCCTGCGCTATCGCCTGACACCCGCTGCCGACGCCAGCCTCCCGCTCCCGCTGAGGGCTGAAGCGCGTTTCGACGAACGCAGCCTGGAGGCTGAAGCCACGGTTACACGCCAACTCACTCACCCGGAAAGCCTCCTCGTCCGGACGCTTCCCGCCGCGTACCGCCCGGGCCAGGCCCTGACGCTCACGCTGGTCGCCACTCCCATCGACACGGCCTTGGTGTATGGGATCGAGGAGGCCGTTCCCGCCGGTTGGACCGCCTCCGCCATCAGTCACGGTGGCGCGTTTGATCCGCTGAAGGGGCTAGTTAAATGGGGACCGTTCTTCGATGCCATCGCCACTCCCCGCACCCTGACCTGTCAGGTGACGCCCCCCGCCGATGCCTTCGGAACGGTCACGTTCGTCGGCATCGGCCGATTCGATCAGACGTTTGTTTCCGCCACCGGCGCCGACACCCTCGCCAACCTTCCCGGCACCGTCACCCGCTCCCTGCCCACCCACTACACGCAGGGGGTGGCGTTCCCGGTGACCTTGAACGCCGTCCCGGTCCCGGGCGTGATCACCTACGCCGTCGAGGAGGTCGTTCCCCTCGGCTGGACCGTGGCCAACCCCAGTGACGGCGGTGCGTGGGACCCGGTCCATCGCAAGATCAAGTGGGGACCGTTCCTGGACCGCAACCTGCGTCCATTGACCTATACCCTCACGCCCTCGGTCACCGCCGCCGGCATCCATCTGTTCTCCGGCAACGGCTGGTTCAACGGCGAGCCCTCGTCCATCACCGGCGATTCCTCCATCGATCCCACGGGCGCTCTCGGATTGGTGGCCGGGCCGGATTCCCTCAATCGCCCGCTGACCGGCATCTTCAAGTTCTCGGTATTCACCCTGCTGGCCAATGACTCAGGCGGAACCTTTCTTCAGGTTCAATCGGTCTCGGCACTCAGTGCCAACGGAGGAGCCGTTCAATTGGCCTGGCCCTGGATCTACTATTCTGCGCCCACCGGATTCCTCGGCGTTGATACTTTCAATTATACCCTCCGCGACGGATCCGGCGCGACGGCCGCCGGGCTGGTCACCCTCACCCCGACGCTTCCCCCCGGTGGCATCGCCCACAACATCGTGTCGATCGATGTCCAGACCGACGGGCGCGTGCGACTCGTTTTCACCGGCGTTCCCAGCTTCACCTATCACGTTGAGACCTCACCCGACACCACCACCTGGACCCGGATCACCGACCGGGTCGCCAATGCGGTGGGGCAGTTCGAGTTTCTCGACACCACCGCGGCCTCCGCGCCCATCCGCTTTTACCGAACCCTCTGGCCATGAATTCAAATCGCACCTTCCTCGTGTTGGTGATCCTGACGGTCCTGGCGCCTCTGGCGAACGGTGCCTTGATCACCGAGCAATACAGCTTCACCACCGCACCGCTGCCGCTCTCCCCGGAAGACGGCACCGGCGCACCGGCGAGTGACACCCGCTTGATCCTGTCTTCGATCACCCAACTCACCGACGTCAACGTGAGCTTCACGCTCACCAACCCCGCACAGGCGGGGGCGTACAACGGGGATTACTACGTCACCCTGCAACACAGCAGCGGGTTGGCCGTCCTGTTGAATCGGGTGGGACGAATTCCCGGATCAGGATTCAGCGAGACTTTGGGGTACGGCGACAACGGCTTTGACATCACCTTCGACGATCAGGCCTTGCTCGGAGATGTGCATCTCTACCAGACCGCCCTGGGTGGACAACCCGTCGATGGGGACTTCATCGATCCGCTCACCGGAACCTGGGCCCCCGATGCCCGGCTTGAATCCCCCCTGACGGTGGTCAGCACCGATGCCCGGACCTCGTTCCTCAGTGTCTTCAACAGCCTTGATGCCAGCGGGACATGGACGCTTCAGGTCCTGGACTTCAACCCGGGTGGCGAGGCGAGGTTGGTCAGTTGGGGCCTGATCTTGATGGGCGAAACCGAACCGGTTCCCGAGTCCACCCAGGCCATCGCATGCGTCGGACTCGCCCTCGTGGGCCTGGTCTGGTTCCAGCGCCGGCGCTCCCGGGCGACTTGAACGAGGGAGCGGTTCCTGGACGATCTCCGCGAGTCCGTAACTTTCCCGTCGGCGGGGCGATCCCCGTGAGGTCATGGGGACTCGTAGAACTCGTCCCTCCGAGAATGAGCCTCGTCCCCTCGGCTCCTACGGGTAGGAGACGACATGAGGAGACTCTGACTTCCGTTCGAACGTGCCCCGGCCCACGAACGTTCCCCTGCACCCTGTCCAGAGCCCGACCGAACGGGGCAGGGTCAAGATGCGCCCCCAGTTCGCGAAGCGTTCTGGATTCTTGCTGGCACCACCCGGCGCGGCCTGATACCTAAATCGGGCATCATGGCAAAACAGCCCTCCAAGCCCGCCGCAAAACCCGCGGTCAAACTCAAGCTCAAAGACCTGAAAGCCAAGAAGGACATCCGGGGCGGATCCGGGCCGCAATCCAGCCCGATGTCCAGCCCCAGCCCCAGCCCCAGTCTGGGAGGTTAACCCGAATCACCGGCAGCGAGGATCGACGGCGTACCATGGCGCAGTCCCAGCCCCGGAGGCTTCTCCTCCGGAATTTCTGGTCGCCCGGGGACATCGTCATGCTGACGGCAGCCGTCCGGGATCTGCACCGGGCCAACCCAGGGGCGTTTCTCACGGACGTCCGCACCGCCTGTCCCGCGCTCTGGGAGCACAACCCGCATCTCACCCCTCTGAGCGAACGTCAGCGGCGGATCGAGGTGATCGACTGCGAGTACCCGCTCATCCACCAGAGCAACCAGCGGCCGGTCCATTGCCTCAACGGCTTCGCCTCCTTCCTCGAACAACGACTTGGGGTTCCCTGCCCTCTTTCCGCCCCGCACGGCGACATCCACCTCTCGCCCCGCGAACGTTCGCTCCCGTCCCAGATCCGGCGGCGTACCAGACGAGACCAACCCTTCTGGATCATCGTCGCCGGCGGCAAGTTCGACTACACCATCAAGTGGTGGGATACAGCGCGGTACCAGGCGGTGGTCGATCATTTTGCCGGTCGCCTGCTCTTTGTCCAGGTGGGTGACACCGCCCATCATCATCCGGCCTTGAGCGGGGTGATCGACCTGCGCGGTCGGACCGATCTCCGGCAACTGGTGCGATTGGTTTACCACGCCGAGGGGATCGTCTGCCCGGTCACCGGCATCATGCATCTCGCCGCCGCCGTGCCGCGTCGGCCCGGACACCTCCGGTCGCGCCCCTGCGTGGTGGTCGCCGGGGGAAGGGAATCGCCCCACTGGGAAGCCTATCCCGGGCACCAGTACCTTCACACGGTGGGGGCCTTGTCCTGTTGCGCCACCGGGGGTTGCTGGCGGGCGCGAACCGTTCCCCTGCACGACGGCGACGAACGGGATGAGCCCAGGCGCCTGTGCGTCGATGTGGTGGGAAATCTTCCCCGCTGCATGCACCTGATCACCCCGGAAGACGTGATCCGGCGAATCCAACTCTATCTCGACGCCGGTGCGGCAGGCGAACTCAACGGGCCGTAGGGATGAGCTCTCCGCAGGCTCGACTTCGCCGATCCATCCCACCTACAAAGACGATTGGTTCTGCGGAATCCGAGATGCCCGCTCCGCCGCGGATCATTGCATGCACGCGCCCGCAACTCTTTCCATCGACGCCCCCTGCCGAGCCCCTGCACGGAACGCATTTTCCGGCGGATGGCCCGGGTGGCTGTGGCTCCTCTGCTTTTGTCTGGCCCTTCCAAATCGGGTTCACACACAGGACGCAACGCCCCCGGCCAATCAACTCCTGGATCTCGGTGGAACGCCCGGCTTCCTTGAACTCCCCGCCGACCGCTTCAATCCATTGACCGCAGCCACGGTCGAGGCCTGGGTGCGGTTCGACCGTCTGGCCCCGGCGCGGTTGTTCGACTTCGGAAAGCAGTCGCAGGCCATGGCCGTCGGCACCGTGGACCACGATCCGGATCTGCGCTTTGAGATCTGGGACGCAGAACAAAAACTCCACACCCTCACCGTGGCCGGCGTCGTCGCCACCCAACGCTGGTGTCATGTGGCAGCCGTTTCGGGACCGGGCGGAATGCGGCTGTACCTCAACGGTCAGCTCATCGGTTCCGATCCCTACCCCGGCAGTTTCAGCGCCATCGGCAATGGATCCCGGAATCGGCTCGGCAGGAGCAACTGGTCGGACGGCGACCTGATGGATCACCCCGATGCCGTTGCCCAGATCGACGACTTTGCGGTGTGGGATCATGAGCGGGGGGAGGAGGAGATCCGGAGTTCCATGCGGGCCGGCCTTCGGGGGGACGAAGCGGGATTGATGGGTCTGTGGCGGTTCGACGAAGGCACGGCCCGGGACTCATCGAAGCACGGTCTTCACGGTCGGTTGATGGGCACGGCCCGGACGCGGCCAGCACTCCACCCCGCCACAACGGGCCCGCTTCACGAGTCCTTCCTGCAGGGGACCATCTCGGGACCCGCGGGCGAATCGGTCGCGGGAGCCAATGTCCGCCTCTACCGGGAAGGCCATCTGCTGCGCACGACCATCACCGATCCGAAGGGGAACTACCGGCTTCACCTCCTGCCTTCGGAATCCCGGTTGGACCTCCAGGCGGAACGTTCGGGACTGGGTCACTGGCAGACCAACATCGCCGTGGAATCCGTTGGGGGCCGTCAACTGGACTTGCGCCTGGGCCCGGTCAGCCGTGTGTCCGGCCGGGTCACCGCGCTCGACTCCACCCCTCAGGGTGGAGTCGTCGTCCAGGCGCTCCGCCTCGACACTCCGCGGGCAACCGCCGGACCGTTCCCACCGCAACCGACCTCGGCCGAGGCGACCTCAATGACCGACCCGCAGGGACGCTACCAGTTCGCCCATCTGCGCCCGGGGAGGTACGGGATCCGCATCCATACGCCGGGACGATTGGTGAACCACGAGCAATCGGGGTCACTGCGGGTGAGCGATGGCCAGAGCGTGACCAACGTGGATTTCCGGATTGCACCATTCAAGAAGGGGACCTGGCGGACGTTCAACAGCCACGATGGCCTTCCCAGCCTCGGCGTCCGCACCTTGCACCGGGATCCCGATGGCATTCTGTGGATCGGAACCCGAAATGGACTGGCCCGGTTCGATGGAACCCTGATGCGCAGTTTCACGACCGAAGACGGCCTTGCAGGAAATGACATCGCCAGCATCGCCCGCGATCCGAAGGGCACCCTTTGGATCGCCTCGGAGAACGGAGGGTTGAGCCGCCTGGACGGCGATCGGTTCATTCCCGGCACCTCCGATGGCTTGATGCCCACGGCGCTCCACGCGGTCCATGCCGATCGTCAGGGCCGCGTCTGGGCGGGCGGACCGGGACTCCATTCCGTCTCCGGAGCGGGAGTCGTCCACTACTCCGAGACCAATGGCTTCCCCGCCGAGGAAGTTTACAAGATTGCCAGCGGACCCGACGGCCGGCTCTGGTGCGCGACCGACGAAGGATTGGTCTCCTTTGACGGATCCCGCTTCACCAATGTCACCCTCGCGGCCGGCATCGCTCCGTTCGTGGCGGATTCGCCCAAGGTGGCGCCGGACGGGAGCGTCTGGTTCGGCTCCTGGGGCCGGGGCGTCTGGCGGCACGATCCCTCAGCCACGAACGGTCGGTCGTTGCAAAACTGGACGACCGCGGACGGTCTCGCCGACAACGTGGTCTGGTCAGTGGAGTTCGCACCCGATGGCACCGTGTGGATGGCGACGCTCAACGGGGTTTCGCGTTTCGACGGCACCAGTTTTCTCCGCTACACGCGGGACGATGGGCTGGCCGACAACCATGTCTCGGTGATCCACCGCGACCCGCGCGGCATCCTCTGGTTCGCCACCCAGGCCGGGCTGACCCGGCATGATCCCGATACCACCGTCACCTACACGACCGCCGACGGTCTGGTGTCGAATGCCATCCGATCGTCCGCCCGCGGATCGGACGGGCACCTGTGGTTCGCGACCGACCGTGGGCTTTCGCGATGGGATGGAGTTGCCTTCATCAATTACACCACGCGCGAGGGCCTTCCCGTGAATGAAGTCCGGGACGTGGCCGCCCGGAAGGATGGAACCGTATGCGTGGTCACGACCTCGGGGATCGGCGTGTTCGACGGCGAGCGTTACCTCCCGTTGCCCGCGCCGGAAGCGACTGCGCGGAATATCGTCTGTGTGGATGTGGCCCCGGACGGGACGATCGCCGCCGGTACCTTTGGAGGGGAATTGCTCCGATGGACCGATCCCCGGAAGTCGGCCAGCGTCGAGACCATCGGCGACGGGGCCTACCAGGGAGTGGTCAGCATCCTGTGTCTGGCATCCAACCACGTCTGGCTCGGGCTCAACGGCGGAGGCGGCATCGTGCGCATCCATCCGGAAACCGGAGACGGTCGTTCCACCCGCGAACAGCGGACGCTTCTGCGGGTGCGGGACGGATTGTCCGACGATTACGGGTTGGCGCTGGCCAGCGACCGATCCGGCGCGGTGTGGATGGGCGGCACTACCGGCCTGAGCAGCTTCACGACCAACGGCATCACCCGGTTCAATCGGCGCCGACAGGCGGCCGGCGAGGAGATCCACGAGCTGTACGAGGATTCCAAGGGATTGCTCTGGGTCGCACGCAAGTCCGGCGTCCGCTTCTCGGATGGACTGGCCTGGTCGAACCTCGACGACCGGGACGGGCTTCCCGCGAACGAGGTTCACACGGTGGTGGAAGGAACCGACGGCGCCCTCTGGTTCGGCACGGATCGGGGCGTGGCACGGCATCGACGCTGGATCGAGGTCCCACCCGTTCCCCGACTCGCCCTCCGGGGCAGCCCTTCCCACGGCGGAGAAGACCTTCCCCGGGTGGTCTCGACGGAGGTGCCGGCCACCTTCCGGTGGCAACTGACCGAGTTCCGGACATCGCCGGACAGCCGGATGTTCCGCTGGCAAGTGGCGGGAGGTCCCCTGTCGGCTGGGACATTGGATTCCGATGTCGGATGGAGCGAGCCGGAGCCGGGAGCCGAAGTGGAATGGTCCACGAATCGCGCCGGCCACTACACGCTGGCAGTCCAGTTCATCGATCGGAACCTGAACCGTTCCGCTCCGCAGAAGATGACGTTTGAGGTGCGTTCGCCGTGGTTCCGCAATGCGGTGGTGATGGTTCCCCTGTTGGGATTGCACGCGGGCTTGCTGGGTTGGGGCGTCTACGGTGGCGTCCTGTTCCTGCGCAACCGCCGGGAAGCCCGCCGACTCCAGGAACGGGTTCTCGAAGAGGAGCGCAAGGCGCGGGAAGCCGCCGAGACCGCGAACCAGGCGAAGTCCCTTTTCCTGGCCAGCATGTCCCACGAACTGCGCACGCCGCTGAATGCCATCATCGGGTATAGCGAACTGGTCCAGGAAGAACTCGAAGACGCAAGCCAGGGCGCGCTCGTCCCCGATCTGCAGCGCATCAACGCGGCCGCCCGCCACCAACTCTCCCTCGTCAATGACCTGCTCGACTTCTCCAAGATCGAGGCCGGCAAGATGACGCTGTTCGTCGAGGAATTCGAAGTCTTCCCCGTCGTTCGCGAAGTCGAAGCGACCGTTCTCCCCCTCTTCACCCGCAACGGCAACCGGCTCGAACTCGATTGCCCATCGAACATTGGCCACGCAAGGACTGATCAGACCCGACTGCGCCAGATCCTTTTCAACCTGCTGTCCAACGCCGCCAAGTTCACCCAGGAGGGAGTGATCCGCCTGTCCGTCTCGCGCCGGACGCTTTCCAGCTCTGGCGCCCACTCCGATGCCACCCAACTGGTCTTCCAGGTCACCGACACCGGCATGGGCATCACCCCCGAGCAGTTGACCCGACTGTTCCGGGCGTTCACCCAGGCGGAAGCTGACACGGCCAAGAAGTTCGGTGGCACCGGCCTGGGTCTGGCGCTTTCCCGGCAGTTCGCAGAGATGATGGGCGGAACCCTCACCGTGGAAAGCCAGCACGCCATCGGTTCCACCTTTACCCTGGTGATCCCCGTCGAGGCACCCTTGCAACCCAACCGCCCAAAGCACGGCGATTGACCGGCAGGCTGCCGCGCTTCGGGAACCCCGACACT
>JBDNHZ010000444.1:0-2789 GCA_041688515.1 Verrucomicrobiota bacterium | reverse complement strand
TGCTTGTGCGTTTCTTTCGGCCACTCGGGTGCGATTCGCGACTCAAGACCGAAACCGGTGCAGTTCCCCACGGGTGGGGAATGGCCGAAAAGAACGAAAAACGGCGAAAGAATTGGAAGGCAGTGCGGCAAGCGCTGCGTCATAGGCCTGGGATGCGGCACGTGCGGCCGCTCCCTTCTTCTGCTTATTGATAGGAATTGATAGGAATTTGCTTTTGACGCTCCGCGGTGATTCGGCGTCATGGGTTCGGCTTACGCCAAGGCGGTGCTGGGGTTGCCGAAGCCCCGGGTCGGGGTGTTGAGCAATGGGTCAGAAGACGCCTAGGGCACCGATCAGACCCGGGCGGCGCTCCGGTTGCTTCGGGCAACCGCCTTGGATTGTCAGGGATACTGCGAGGGCTACGGCCTGTTCATGGACGGCGTCGATGTCTGCGTCTGCGATGGGTTCGTCGGCAACATCGTTCTCAAGTCCGCCGAGAGCCTCGGCAAGGCAGTGCGCGGGATGTTGAAGGAAGAACTCACCGCCAGCCCGATCCGGAAAATCGGCGCATTGATGTCGAAGGGGGGCTTGAAGAGCATTGCCCGGCGCATGAATCCCGAGACCTACGGCGGTGCCCCAATCCTCGGATTGAAGGGGTGGGTCTTCAAGATCCACGGGTCCGCCCGCAGGACCTCCCTTCTCCACGCCATGCATCAGGCCCGGCGCTGTGTCGATCTGCGTCTGAACGACACGTTGGTGGCGGATCTGGCCGCCGCTTCCGCGGCCACCGCCCAACTGCCGCCGCCCGATGCGTCGCCGCCCCGAACCTCTTCCGCCGTGACCTGACATGACGCACCCCAGAACCAGTCGGCCCCAACTGCGGTCGGTGTCCATCACCGGAGTTGGGTCCTATGTGCCCGAGCGGGTACTGACCAATGCCGATCTGGAGAAGCTGGTGGAGACGAGTGATGAGTGGATTCTCAGCCGGACCGGGATCCGGGAACGTCGGTTGGCTGCGGAGGGCGAGGCGACTTCGGATCTGGCAACGGCTGCCGCCCGAAAGGCGCTCGACAACGCCGGGGTCGGCCCCGAGGAGATCGACCTGATCATCGTGGCCACGATTACGCCGGACATGCTGTTTCCCAGTACCGCCTGTCTGGTGCAGCACCGTCTGGGAGCGACGCGTGCGGCGGCCTTCGACATCGAAGCGGCGTGTAGCGGCTTCGTTTACGCCCTCGATATCGGTTCCCACTTTGTCGCTTCGCACACCTACAACACCGTGCTGGTGATCGGGGCGGAGAAGATGTCGTCGGTGATTGATTGGAAGGATCGGAACACCTGCGTGTTGTTCGGCGATGGCGCGGGCGCAGCCGTGTTGCAGAATCGTCCGGATGCGCACGGGCTCCTGACCACCTGTCTGGGTTCGGATGGCGGGAAGGCGGGATTGCTGGAGCAACGCGGGGGTGGAAGTGCGTGTCCGGCCACGGCGAAATCAGTGGCCGAGGGACTTCATTTCCTGCGCATGGACGGGAAGGAGACCTTCAAGAACGCGGTCAATGCCATGGTGACTGCGGCGACCGACGCCCTGGATCGCTGCGGCCTCAAGATCGAGCAGATACGCTGCATCATCCCGCACCAGGCCAACCAGCGGATCCTCTCGGCCGTTGCCGAGCGACTCGGGGCGGCTCCCGACCAGGTGTTTTCGAATGTCGAACGTTACGGCAACACCAGTGCAGCCAGCGTCGCGATTGCGCTGGATGAGGCGGTGCAGGGCGGCCGGATCTGTCGGGGCGATCTGGTGCTGCTCGTTGTGTTCGGTGCCGGCCTGACCTGGGGCGCGGCGGTCATTGAGTGGTAATGGAGGCGGACGGAAGATTTCAGTTTCCCGTTTCAAACCGCCGCGGGTTCCACGATTGCCCCTGCCCGGACGTCCCGATGCCCGCGATCAAAAGATGCGCTCGTGGCCGCTGCATCTTGCCGCTTGAGTTTACCGGGTCATCGGGTGTGGTAGGGCGATGAAATGGATTGTGTCGGCGGGTGCGCCGTGCCGGTGGATGATGATCGGTCTGGGCGGGGTCGGTCTGCTGCTCGGAACCCAGGTCCGGGCCGATGACTGGCCGCAGTGGCTCGGGCCGAAGCGCGACGGGCATTGGCGCGAGACCGGTATCGTCGAGAAGTTCCCGGCGGGCGGTCCGCCGCGGGTGTGGCGCACGGCGATCGGAGCGGGCTATTCTGGTCCGGCGGTGGTCGGCGATCGCGTGTACCTGATGGACCGGGAAGTTCCGGAGAGCACCCCCAAGCCGAAGAGCGCCTTTGACGCCTCGCGGATTCCGGGGAACGAACGGGTCCTGTGCCTGGACGCCGCCGATGGCCGGGTGGTGTGGCATCGCGATTACGATTGTTCCTACACGGTCAGCTACGCCGCGGGCCCCCGTACCACCCCGATTGTGGCCGATGGCCGGGTCTATACCCTGGGGACGATGGGCAACCTGGCCTGTCAGGAGGCGAAGGACGGGAAGTTGATCTGGGCCCGGGATTTCGTGGCTGAATTCGGACTCAAGGTTCCGACCTGGGGCGTGTCGGCGCATCCGTTGCTCGATGGTCAGAAGCTGATCTGCGTGGTGGGTGGCGAAGGGAGCGTCGCCGTGGCCTTCGACAAGAATACCGGCAAGGAACTGTGGCGGGCGTTGTCGGCCAAGGAACCCGGGTATTGCCCGCCGGACATTCATGAGGTGGGCGGGCGGCGGCAGTTGATCCTCTGGCACGCCGAAGCGGTCAACGGCCTGGATCCAGAGACGGGGCGGGTGCTG
>JBDNHZ010000443.1:0-4840 GCA_041688515.1 Verrucomicrobiota bacterium | reverse complement strand
GGATGCTCGGTTCAAGGGCGGGAGTGAAGGGATCGTCGGAGCGGACATCCCGTTCATGGAAGTATTGCAGCACCAATTGCGGGATCGGCAGCACCGTGATCGGCACCGGTGTGATCGGCATCCGGACCGTCAACTCGCCTTGGCGATACTCAATCGTCCCACCGACAAAATGGCGGACCGGCTCCGTGGTGGGAGCCGCCCCGGCACTCGGAATGATGAGCCAGCCGGCCTTGCCGGTGCTGGCCGTGCCCACCCGGCCGGTGCCGTCCACGGCCCCGATGTTCTCCAGCTCCGGTGGGAGAATTCCAAAGCGCGCGGTCGAAGGATTTCCCAGTTCATCGGTGAGCGTGAGCTCGACCTTCACGCCTTCCAGCGCAGCATCGGAATTATTGACCAACTCCAGCGCGGCGCGGAAACCCTGCCGGGCCTGAACCACATCGTGCTCCAACCGCAGACGGACCTGCGCGCACACCGCACCGCCCCCGGCACCCTTCTGAATCTCCGCCTTGAGCCGGTCGATCGATGCGATCACCCCGTTCATCGGCTCGCGATAACCCTGCGCTTCATTGGCAAGAATGGCGGTGTTGGCGGCCGTGACGACGCGGGTCATTAACTCGCGGTCGATGAATTCAACGCTTTCGCCCGCCGGCACCTGGCTGCGCAGCGAAATGCCGCGGGAATGATAGTCGATGGTTCGATTCCAACGGGCGACCGCGGCGCGCACTTCCTCGGCCGTAGTATTGGCCGGGCGCGGCGTCGCCAACAGGGACTCCAATTCCGCAGCCGTGATGGTCAAACCACCGTCGCCGAGGGTCGAACCCGACCGAAGAAATACCTGAAGGAACGTGTCGCCGGTGGCTCCCGGGACGGTGTGCAGCAGATTGCGATTGCCCACCAGCAGGATCAACGGTTCGACGATGGCCTGCAGCCGGGCGACCTGTTCGTTGACGCCATCGAGGCCGGGCACGATCGGGCTGATGGTGTTGGCGGTGCGGGCAAGACCGCGCACCCCGGAGCCGTTCCCCCCGAGACCACCACCACCTTCATCTCCGCCTCCACCACCTCCGCCGCCTCCTCCACCTCCGCCCGCGCCGCTGGCGGCGTTGCATTTGTCGGCCGCCTCTTTCAGGCCCCGCAGACAGTCAATGGTACTGAGCAATTGTCCCAGGCCGGGAATCTCCTTCCCCGCCGCTTCCAGGCAACTGACCAAGGCCGCCAGACATCCCAGCGCGCTGGGTCCGCTCAAGCAGTCGTAGGTGTCCTTGAGACAGGCCGGGATCGGCCCGAGCGGGATGAAGCCGATGGCGCAGTCCAGCACCGCACCGGCCACATCCTCGATGCACGGATTACAGGAGCCGATGCTCGAAGCGACGGTACCGGCCACGATCACTCCCCCGGCGCCGGAACCGCCTGCGAACACCCAGCCCCCGCCGCCGGGGCAATTTCCGCCCTGGACGTTCACACTTCCCGAGTAGGTATTGGTGACGTTTCCGCAGATCAACTCCCAAAGCACGTGGACCCCGGGGCAGCCTCCGGCCGCCGCCGGACCGGCCGCCCGTCCACCGGTCAATCGGTCGAGCACCACCGGCACTGTCACGGAGCTCCTCGCCGGCAGATCCCCGAGGTCGGTCTGCAAGGCAGTGAAACGCCACCCGGCCGAGTTGGCGAAGCCAAGCTTCATCGCCTTGGCGGCGATCAGGCCGTGATTGGTGATCTTGAATTCAAATTCGGTTCGATCCTGAACGATGGCCTCCAGGTCGATCGATGTCGGTTCGATCGTCACCACCGGCATGGGCACGGCGGTCTCGAAGACGGTCTCGATGACGACCCGCGTGCGTTCCTCGAGGCTCACTTCATTGACCGTGAAGAAGTACTGCACCGCAATCCGCGGCAGGAAGACCGTCGTCACCGTCGGAGGCCCGGCGCGCACGAGAAGCACACTCCGGCCCGGCTGATGCCCATCGGCGGTGGCCGTCACCTCATACCAACCCTCGCGCAGGTCGACAAAACGCGCACGACCAGAGCCGTCGGAAACGCCGTCCACCGCAGCGCCGCTTCCATCCTGGCGCACGGCCTGAATCCGGGCTCCGGTCACGCGGGGCGCGCCATCCGCGTAATACGTGTATTCATCCACCGTCTCGACTTCGAGCGTCCCGATGGCATCCGACAGGATGGCGATGGAGAAGCGGAGGGTGGTGGAAGCCAGCCCGTCTCCGAGGCTCACCGTTCCCGATTGCTCCGTCAGCGGCAGGTCCGCGGGCGGCCGCAGGATCAGATGAAATTCCCGGCTCTCGCCCGGAGCCAGCGGCGGCATCGGTTGTTCCTCGGCGGCGGTGAACCAGTCCACCGGCGGCAAGGCGAGTTGCAAGGGACCGCTGGGGCGTCCCCCGTCATTGCGCACGCGCACCGGGACGAGGGTTTGGCCCCCGCGCAACGCTCCGACCTGGATCGACGGCGGATCGAACACCAACCGTGGCCGTGCCGAGAGCACCCGCAGCGGCAGCGTCACCGAGGCCTGTGGCCCTTCGGTGGAGCGCACCCGCAGGCGCATCTCGGTGTCGATATCCACGTCGGTGGTGGAAGTCACCACGACCTCGACCGGCACCCGCGCGTCGCCAGCGAGGCTGGTGGGCACCACCGCCTGAACCGTCACTCCGGAAGGGACGGATTCGACTTCCACCCGCAGGCCCGTGAGCGGGCCGGCACTCAGATTGACGAGGTCGAAGACGTTGCTCAATCCGGTCAGGGCAGGCAGCACGAACTCCAACCGGTCCGGTACGGCGCGCAATCCGAGCAGCCGGAAGGAATCCTGCACCGGTGCCGAGGGTTCCCCCGGGTGCGCCGCGCCCAGCGTGTACTCACCGGCCTCGCCCGGCAGCGGCCGGAAAGTCAGTTCAAACCGTCCAACGGCATCCGTCAGGGCCGAGATCACCCGATGCGTTCCGCGGACCTGGATGTGGACATTGACCAATTCAAAGGCGGCCGCTCCACCGCCCCGTCGGGTGGCCTGCCCTGACATGGGAATCGGTGTACCCGCCAACCCGGTCTGGAATTCCGTCGCGACGGTCGCCGCGTAGGCGGAGTTGACGATCATCGGGCCGGCGATCCGTTGATTGTCGGCATCGGAAAGTTCCACCACCGAGTTCTCCACATCCGACGCCGCAATGACGAAGTACTCGCCCGCCACACCGGGCGCCCGGTACTGCAGGGTGCGCTCGATGAACTGGGTCGGAAGCATGGTTCCATTGAACGGATACTCACCGAGGAGCACGTCGCCTCCGTCGAGGATCCGGTCCTGCGACAGCCACAAGCGCAGCCGCCAGGATCCTGAAGCCGAAGCCGTCCCGAGGTTGGCTTCGCGTACGGTCACCACGAAGGGCGCGCCGGTATCGGCGGCAGGCGGTGCCGCCAACTGGCTCAGGAGCAGGTTCGGAAACGGCAGGGGCAACCGCAGGCGGAAGGTCGCTTCGTCGGCACCCCCGGCTCCATCCTCCACCCGGACCGTGACCGGGACGGCATCGGTCATGCCGGCCGGCACCGCCCACGAGAGCTGACCCCTTTCACCAAGAGTCATGCCGGCCGGTGCCTGGATCAGGCGGAATCGGAGCGTCTGCGGGGGGCGATCCGAGTCCGTCGCGATCAACGATTCTTCATAGCCCCGCCCTGCTTCGACGAAGCGGTCGGAGCGACTGAGCAGGACCGGCGCTTGATTCACCTCCCGCACCTCAATCCGGAGGGTCGTCTCATCGGCCAACGGGCTCAGTCCGCTGTCCGTCGCCCGGATCCGGAGGTCGTAGGTCCCAGGCCCCTCATTCTCCCCTGGCGTCCAGGTAAGGCGCCCGGTCACTGGATCGATACGGACGCCCGTTGGCACCGGCGGAACCAATGCGTAGTTCACCGTCTGGCCGGCATCGGGATCGGTGGCAACGGCGTCCACCACCAGGGAGGTTCCCTCGTCCACCACGCGCGGGGCGAGATCCGCGAGAACCGGTGCCCGATTGAATTCCACGGGCAGGGTGAAGTTCACCTGATCGATCGCCGCGGTGTCGTTGTCGCGCCCGAGCGACGCCCGGATCCGGGCGATGCCAGCGCGAGAAAAGGTCACGCGTTCCTGGGCACCGCTTCCGCCGTGGAGTTCACGGCTCTCCAGGACGACGCCATCACTGTCCAGGGCCTCGATCACCGCGCCCACCGCCTCCGCATCCAGCACGTAGAGGCTCACGAAATCCGTGACGGCCCCGGCGGTGGTCCCGGGAACCACGAATCTCAACTCGACCGATCCCGGAGCGGCGCCGGTCGCCGTCGGATCTCCCAGCACCCGGTCAACCGAGACGGGGACGAAGCGGTCCGGACGCGCCGAGGTCACCGTGATCCCGGGCGTGGTGGTGAACTGGACGCCGAGATGGAGGAACTGATTGGAAACCACGGTGCCGGCGGGCAATTCCTCGAAGGTGATTTGGCGGTCGCCCAGGTTGGGAGAGGTGTAGAGGTCGGACTGGGGGACGATCTCAATCAGCCCATCCGGTGTTTCGCGCAGCCATTCCACACCGCTGACCGAGATGCTGTTGGCCGCGAACAACAGGTTCACCGGGTACAAGCCCGGCCCGCCGAAAACCACATCCAACCAGGACACGGTGAAGCCGCGATCTCCGGCGGAGCCCGCCGGGATCCCGGCGAGTTCCAGGAGGTAACCGTCATCCGATCCGACGCCCAGGCGGGCTTCGATGGCGGGCGTGGCGGGGTTCAGATCCATCTCCGGCCCCACGCGGAGGAAGAAGGTGTGGCGCAGGATGAAATTCCTCGCTGCCAGGGTTCGGACGCTCTCGGGGGGAACGACGGT
>JBDNHZ010000442.1:0-22268 GCA_041688515.1 Verrucomicrobiota bacterium | reverse complement strand
TCATTCTAGTCGGGAGGGGAACACGCGTGGGTCGGGGGACGTCCCAATGGAAGTCAGAGTCTCCTGACGTCGTCTCTTACCCGTAGGCGACGAGGTGACGAGGCTCACTTCAATGTGGAGGGACGAGTCTCCATCCCGACTGGAGTTTTGGACTCGCGGAGTTCGTCCCTTCAGGAGTTCGCCTCGCCCGATCTCAGATCGAAGCGGTCGAGGACTCCCGCGGGCCCAGGCGGGGGCTTCAGCCCCGCACCCATTCCTCCACCAACCGGCTTGCCCGCGGGGCAACTTCGCGGGCCACGTCGAGCACTTCCAGATGCGAGACCTTCTGCGCCGGGCCGGCCAGGCCGGCCGCGACATTGGTGATGCAACTCAGCCCGGCCACCCGCAGCCCGCAATGCCGCGCCACGATCGCCTCGGGCACCGTGCTCATCCCAACGGCATCCGCTCCCAGGGTCCGGAAGGCGCGGATCTCCGCAGGCGTCTCGAAGGAGGGTCCGGACACCGCCAGATAGATCCCTTCGGGAATTTTCATCCCCAGGCGTTTTCCGGCCCGGAGCATCCGCGCCCGCAACCCGGCATCGTACACGCCGGTCATGTCCACGAACCGCTCCCGGCCTTTGGCCACGGGGCCTCGCAGCGGATTCGATCCCATGAAATTGATGTGATCGGACAACGCCAGGAAATCGCCGGGCTGAAGGCCCTTTCGGATTCCACCGGCGGCGTTGGTCAACAGGAGATCTTTCACCCCCAGTTCCGCCAGCACCCGGATCGGGAACGTCACCTCGGGCCAGTCGAATCCTTCGTAGTAATGGGCGCGCCCGGCCAGCACGGCGACCGTCGCGCCCTGCCATTCGCCCAGGATCAGCCGGCCGGCGTGGCCGATGACGCTCCCCACGGCGAACCCGGGGATGTCCGAGTAGGAAAGGGTGGTCGCCTCGGGGATCGCCTCCGCGACCGGGCCGAAGCCGGAGCCGAGAACGATCCCGACGGTGGGAACGAGGGGGGAGCGGGAACGGATCCAGCGGGCAGCGCGGACCGGGTCGAGAGCGGGCGTTCGACGCGTCATCGGCGAAAGACTCGGCTGGAACCGGGCCGGTGCCCAGTGCGGAGTTGGGGCCCCGCCTCGGAGGAACGAGTCTGGACACAGCCCCCCGCGCCTTCACGCGATCCGGGAGGGCGATCACACTTTGCAAAGTGTGATCGCGATCGGGGCGTCGTTGAACGCGGGAACGGGCGCTCCGCACGCTCCTCACGTTGCGCCTGCAATTCGATGCGGTGCTCCCTCAGGTCACTCTACGCCGGAGGCGTTTCAGCGATGAGCACGGGGTGCGCGAAGCGCTACCCCGGGTCACTCGCCTCCGATGGATTTTTACCCAGGAGGGGTTGCAGATCTGCAACCCCTCCGGGGTTGATCCTCCATTCCATTGCCATTCCGGGGTGGCGCTTCGAGGACCCCGGCCTAATGGCTGCCATCCCTCCGGGATAAAGACCCCATCCCGCGGCCGCCCGAGACAAACTCCCAATCGACACTTGGCCCACGGGGACGCGAGCCCTACGGTGGCCGCGTTTCGGTATGATCGACCTTACTAACGAGGAAATTCGTCGCTATTCACGCCACCTTATTCTTCCGGAGGTGGGGATGGCGGGCCAGCGCAAGATCCGCAACACGTCGGTGCTCTGCATCGGCGCGGGCGGCTTGGGCAGCCCGATCGCCATGTATCTGGCGGCGGCGGGCATCGGCAAGATCGGTCTGGTGGATTTTGACACGGTGGACGTGTCGAATCTCCAACGGCAGATCCTCCACACCGATGCCGACATCGGACGTTCCAAGGCGGAGTCGGCCCAGGAGACCATCGGCGGATTGAATCCCAACGTGGAAGTGGTCCTGCACAAGACCCGGATCTCCTCCGACAACGCCCTCGACCTAGTCGGGCCGTACGACATCGTGGTGGATGGCACGGACAATTTCCCGACGCGTTACCTGACCAACGACGCGTGTGTGCTGCTGAAGAAGCCCAATGTTTACGGCTCCATCTTCCGCTTCGAGGGTCAGGCGAGCGTGTTCGCTCCCCATCTGGGCGGACCCTGCTACCGCTGTCTCTACCCGGAGCCGCCTCCTCCCGGCATGGTTCCGAGCTGCGCCGAGGGCGGCGTGCTGGGCGTGTTGCCGGGAATCATTGGCTGCATCCAGGCGACGGAGATCCTCAAGCTGGCCATCGGCAAGGGATCCACGTTGATCGGCCGTCTGCTGCTGTTCAATGCCCTCGACATGAAATTCCGCGAGCTGAAGCTTCGGAAAGATCCCAAGTGCCCGATCTGCGGTCCGAATCCGACGGTCACCGGCCTGATTGACTACGAGCAGTTCTGCGGAATCGTGCCAGAGTCGAAGAACCCGTTGGAGAACCCGGATGAAGTCACCGTTCAGGACATGAAGAAGGCGCTCGAGAATCCCTCGCTCGGAATCCGCGTGGTGGATGTCCGGGAGCCGGATGAATTTGTCATCGCCCATGTCCAGGGGGTGCCGCAGTTGCCGTTGAGCCAGTTGCCGCAGCGGTTCACCGAGTTGGATCCCAACGTGCAGTATTACCTGCATTGCAAGGGCGGGGTCCGTTCGATGAAAGCCCTGCGTTTCCTGCGCGAGCAGGGCTTCAAGTACGTGAAATCGGTGAAGGGCGGCATCGGGGCCTGGAGCGACCAGATCGATGCCTCCGTGCCGAAGTACTGACCGAAGCGAGCGATTGCCAGACACCTCCCATGAGTGCCGCCGAGACCGTTGAGTTTGCTTCGACCGCCATGCCGGATGCCGATGGGCATTTCGGCCACTTTGGCGGGCGTTATGTCCCAGAGACGCTGGTCTATCCGTTGCAGCAGTTGGAGGAGGAGTACTTCCGCGCCCAGCACGATCCGGCCTTCCAGAAGGAACTCGATTATTACCTGAAGGAGTTCGTGGGACGTCCCACGCCGCTGTATCTGGCCGAGCGGATGACCCGTGAGCTGGGCGGGGCGAAGATCTACCTGAAGCGGGAAGACCTCCTGCACACCGGCGCCCACAAGATCAACAACGCGCTCGGACAGGTCCTGCTCGCCCGTCGGATGGGCAAGATCCGGATCATTGCCGAGACCGGGGCCGGCCAGCACGGCGTCGCCACGGCAACGGTGGCGGCGATGTTCGGCTTGAAGTGCGTCATCTATATGGGTGCGGTGGATTGCGAACGTCAGTCGCTGAATGTCTATCGCATGAAGATGCTGGGTGCCGAAGTGGTGCCCGTGCACGCCGGCCAGAAAACCCTCAAGGAAGCCGTCAACGAGGCCATGCGCGACTGGGTCACCCACCTCCGCTCCACCCATTACATCCTCGGCACCGCCTACGGCGCGCATCCCTACCCGGTGATGGTCCGCAATTTCCACCGGGTGATCGGCGACGAAGCCCGACGCCAGATCCTGGAGAAGGAGGGTCGCCTGCCCGATCTGCTGATGGCCTGCGTCGGGGGCGGATCGAATGCCATCGGACTGTTCTATCCGTTCCTCAATGATCCCAGCGTGCGGATGGTGGGTGTGGAAGCCGGCGGTCACGGCATCTTTCCGGAGCAACACGCGGCCCGGTTCCACGGCGGTTCGCTCGGGGTCCTTCAGGGGACCCGTTCCTACATCCTTCAGGACGAGTTCGGCCAGATCCAGTCCACCCACTCGGTCTCCGCCGGTCTCGACTACGCTGCGGTCGGGCCCGAACACGCCTGGTTGCATGACCAGGGCCGGGTGGAATACCGCTACGCCACCGATGAAAAGGCGCTCGAAGCGTTCATGCGCCTCGCCCGCACGGAGGGGATCATCCCAGCCCTCGAATCCGCCCATGCGGTGGCCGAGGCCATTCATCGGGCTCCCTCGATGCGTCCGGATGAGATCATCGTGGTGAATCTGTCCGGTCGTGGGGACAAGGACGTGATGCAGGTGGCCAGCAAGATCGGGTTGAAGATGCCGGAGTGAAGCGGGCCTGGGGCCTCTTGGCGGCAGGGAGATGAGAAGCGGGCGAGGACGCCCGCTTCGGAGGGACGAGTTCTACGAGTCCTCATGTTCGAAATCCGGAGTTACGGAGTTACGGAGTCGCGGAGCTCGGGGAGGGCAGGGAGATGAGAGGCGGACGAGGACGCCCGCGGTCCCGGGAGGGACCTGGGGCCGCGGCCGTCCCCGGCCGCTTCGGGCGAGGCAGGGAGAAAGAAGCGTGCGTCGTCGCTCCGCCGGTGACACTACCCGTTGTTATGAAAGTTCCTTCCTTCTCCCGACTGCGGATTCTAGTCGCCCTCGCCGCCCTGTCGTTTACCGGTGTCAGTGCCCAGGCGCCGCCGAACCCTTCTCCTTCCGCCAACCCCGTCCTCATCGAGGCGTTGTGGGGGAACAAGTGGTATACGGCCCATGTCATCGAGAAGTCCGTGGACCCGGCCAATCCGAAGGCGGGCATCCAGAACAAGGTTCACTACGACGGCTCATGGAACTACTTCGATGAGTGGCTTGGGTCCGACCATCTGCGCACGCTCGATGGCTCGCCGCTGCCCGCTCCCACTCCCACCGCGGATGACCTGGCCTTCGCTGCCCAGGTCCGGCTGACCGATTCCCAGTTCTTTGTCGGCACCTGGTCTTTGGGCGGGATTCCCGTCATGAACGTCACGAAGCGCGAGAAACTGGGAGATGGAAAGACCGTCCGCGAGACGAGCCAGATGCAGGGAGGTGGCGACCGTGGCTACCTCCGCATCAATGCGGACGGAACCTTCGTCTGGGCCGGTCGCCCCGGGGGCAAGACCAGCGGGCGCTGGCACGAGAACCACGACCCGAAGCTCAACGGTGACCTGATTCTGGACAAGGCCGCTGGAAGCATCGGCGATGCCTACGTCTCACGGAAGCGCGGGGCCATGATCAGCCTCATGCAGGGGCAGGGTGGCCCGAGCAGCTTCGGCGAGTGGGTGCGGGACGACTCGGCCCTCGTGCTGGTGGCCCGGGTCGGACTGGAGTTCTACCACGGCGAGTGGACGCTCTATCGCCACCGCACGTCAAACCTGCTCAAGAGCGACTACGGAAAGCTGGAGATCCGTGCCGATGGCACCTTTACCCACACCGATGCCGGCAAGAAGACCACCGGCTCCTGGGTGAAGACGGAACCAGGCGACGGCTTGGTGCTCCGTGATCCGTGGGGCGAAGGCGACTTCCGGCTGGAACAGGACGCAGCCACCGCCGGGTTCAAGTCGCAGGGCGTGCAACAGACCCACATTGGCGTTTACGGAAAACGGCCCATCCCCGCGCGGCCAGCACCGGGCGCGAACCGTAAGAAATGACGGCAATGGCACCCGCGCAACGGAGCTCGACGGACGGCCTTCCTCCGCACCGCCTCCGGGGTTGGTTCCGGAGCTGCTGGCACCATTGCAGACCGCGATGACACCGAATTCGCGGGCGGGAGCCATCCAGATCACCGAGTACCATTGCTGGTTTGAAACCGCATGGGTCAGGGCCTTGCCACCGGCCCAGGGGCGGTCCACGGCGATCCAACCGTGGGCGTAGTCGGAATTGTTGGTCAACGCGGTGTGCAGGTTCACAAGCGCGTCCTGGCCCAGTTGCGGCGTCCCGTGTCGATCACCCTGAATGTGGAAGGCGACGTATTGAGCCAGGTCGGCCAGGGTGCAATGGACGGTGGCGGAGGGCCCGATGGCGGGCGGGTTGTCCGCGAAAGTCCCCGGCTCGACCGGGACCATGTTGCCGCCGGAGTACTGGTGTCCCCAGGGTTGATCCATGTACCTCGGCGTGGCCGGAACGCCGAACCCGCCCGAACTCAGTGACGAGGCTCATTCTACTCGGGCGGGGGCAGTATCAAAATGCGCCCTTGTTGGGGGCACGTCTTGGGACTGCGCCGATCCGTGAAGCGGATTCTCAGGGCTTCTCGGGAGAGCCCTGGGGCCGCGGTCGTCCCCGACCGTTTCGGAGGGACGAGTTCTACGAGTCCCCATGACCGGCTTCCGGAGTTCGTCCCTCCAAGAGCCCGTTTCTCCAGATCTCAGGAGGGCAGGGGGAGGAGGCCGGCGAGGACGCCCGCGGCCCCGCGGGAGCCGCCGTCTCAATCCCGCCGGCGCAGCAGGCTCCAGCGAGTTGAAAGCACTCGGGACAGAGATGGCCGGTGTCCACCGGGTGCGCGTCTTCCGATCCGCAGCGGTCGCAGCAGGGAGGCGTCGGATCGCTCATGCTCAGTCCTTCCGGACGCAACGGGCCACGTCCCGGACCCGGAAGGTGCACTTGCCGATGCGCAGTTCCAGATCAAGCCGGCGTCCCGGTTCAATCCAGAGAAGATTCTCGGCGAGCTCCAGTTTACCCGTCAGGAGGGTGCCGTCGGACAACTCCACTTCGACCGGGTTTCCGATCGGCATTCCGACGTCACGGGCCAGTTGGCGGCGGTCCGCGTCGCGCTGGTCGTACCACGCCTTCAGTCCGTCCGGGCCGGGCGTATCGAATGGGAGTCCTTGCTGGTTCATGGGCGGGGGTCGGTGACGCGACCGAGGAACAGGCAGGCTCCGGAATCGCGGTGTTGGATGGCAAAGGCAAACGGGCGATCCACCCGGACCACCACTGGGGTGGGCTTCCTGGGCGCGATCGACGTCGCACGCATCATGATCACGGCAGTGGCAGCCGCCGCTTCGGTTCCCTTTTCGTCCAGTTGTAAGAACGTCCGGTGCGCGACCTCGGAAATCTTCAGGCGATCCTTCGTCGTGTCGGTCATGCGGTCAAAGTGGGCGGATCCCGGGGGAAGATCGAAGGCCGACTTCAATCCCATGGCCTGGAGCGGACGGCCCAGCGAAAGAGTCGGAGGGATGATCTTCAACCGGGGCAGGTAGAGATCGAGTTCCTGACGGGGCAGGGAACGACAGGCGTCCAGGGTTTCGGCGCTGAGCTTTCCTTCCATTGCGGCCAGGCCGTTGGTGGTGTCCGGCACCAGCAGGACCAGTTGAAGATCTCCGGACCGGTAGGCGATCGATACGGCGCGGAATCCGTCGAACTGCTGGAAGCCATGGGTCTCGACGGCGTGCAGGGTGGGAACATCGACCGTCAGTTCATTCCTCAGGTGGAACCGCCGGGTCTTGGTGAGGCCCGACGTGAAAGGTTTCGCCCAGGCCGCCTGGAGGTGCAGGGCGTTGACCAGCACCAGACGCGTGTCGCGGTTGAGCAGGCTCGGATCGATCAGGTCGCGGATCCGGTCCTGCGTCTGGAGGCCCACCCATTGATTGATCAGCCGGGCGGAGGCGGCGGGTTGGGCGAAATCGAGGGCTTCCAGCGGGGCTCCGTAAACGTTCGAGACGGTATTGAGGAATGGCGTCCGGAAGGAGAATCCCTGCTGGCCAAACAGGCGGTTGGCCACGTTGAAGGAAAAGGCTCCGTCCGACGCCGCCGCAGCACCGCGAAGCGACTGGTTGATGGACTGGAATCCCTGGTGCAGTTGGGCCTCGTCGCCTTCGAAATGAAGCACTCGGGCCATCTCCGATCGAGTGATTCCACTGGCGCCGGCATACGTCATGGCCAGCGCCGTCTGGATGGAATACGGCGAGAGCAGCAGGTTCTGGCCGGGCGCGCCGCTGGCGACCTGCCGATGGAGTTCAACCGCGAATCGGTTGACGGCGCGGGCCGCCGCGTTGGTGGGTTCCCCGGCCAGCGCCGCGCCCGCCAGGCTAAGCGTGGCTGCGACGGTCTGCAGAAGAGGGTTCAATGGGTGAAACATGGCCGGGAGGGGGGAGGTGGGACTGGACCGAAGGAACTTCATGCTCCGACTACGAACGGGCCGCCGATTCCTTAGCCGCCGTCGTGGCCAGATGGCGCATGCGTTTGACCGCGAGCCCCAGGTTGCGATGGCGGTAAAGGGCGGTGCCGGCCACGAAGGTGTCGGCTCCGGCCCGGGCGCATTCCGCGGCCGTGGCATCGTTGATTCCGCCGTCGACTTCGATCCGGAACTTCAGCCCCAGTTGCTTCCGCCAGGCGGCGACCTGCTGGATCTTGGGAACGCATTCCTCAATGAAGGGTTGTCCGCCGAAGCCCGGGTTGACCGTCATGACCAGAACCAGATCCACCTTGGACAGGTAGGGTTGGACCTCGGAGATCCGCGTGGGCGGGTTGATGGCGATCCCCACCTTCTTTCCCAGCGACCGGATCTTCCACAGGAGCGGGGTGACTTGGGAGCCCAGTTCCGCATGGACCGTGATGCTGTCTGAACCCGCCTTGGCGAAGGGTTCAAGCAGGATCTCGGGCTTCGAGCACATCAGATGCACATCGAGGAGCCGGCTGAAGTGTGGTCGGACCGCCTTCACCACCTGCGGACCAAAGGAGATGTTGGGCACGAAATGCCCGTCCATGATGTCCAGGTGAAGCCACTCAGCTCCCGAACGGTGAGTCCGGGCCGCTTCATGGCCGAAGCGGGAGAAATCCGAAGCAAGGAGTGACGGCGCAATGATCACAGGGGGAGGAGACATCCAGAGCAGGACGGTTGGAAGATCTCAGTTTGAAGATTCAAGGGCGGGGTGGGTGGTCGGTGCCGCGGACCGATGGCTCGCGTCCGAGCGGCGGTAGCCGCTTCGGAGCGAGTTGTACGAGTCCCCATGACCGACATCAGGAACGTCGGACCCTATGGCCTGACACCTGAACGCAATGGATCGGGCGCGAACAGGCCTGAAACCCGGGCGGCGATGAACCCGGGCGCTTGCGTTCGTGCATGAGGTGGCGTAGCCACGATTGGGGACGAGGAACGGGATGAATCTCTACCGTGGCAATCAAGGGACCGTCATACGCCCGGGACGCGCGCGCCCAAGCTGGAAGCGTCGTTGGTCCGGCACAGGTCCCCGGGCATCGGTTTCAATCAACCGTGCGGTGCCGCCGCTCTCTCAGGTGGACTCCACCCGTGGGTACCTGAGCGGGACGATTCACGGCTCGGGCGGCATTGGCGGCCTGTTGATGCGCCGTCACAGTTCCAGCGGCACCCTGGCGACGGCCAATGTCATGCGATTCTCTTGAAAGCCCATCTTGCTGTCGTCCTAGGACGGCTGGGCCATGTACTAAGAGCAGGCGCAGATTGTAGAATTGCGTGTGATCTCATTTATTGAAAATAGGCGCAAGCGGCCAAATTGGTTTGAGCTGATCCTGTTCCTCTTCGGGGTATACATCATCGTTGATGGGATGGTTCCAAAAAGCAAAATAGTGAGGTATAATCCGTCGGATAGAGTACCGATGGGAATGTTCTTCATCGGATTCGCAGTGAGTTTCTGGATTGGGAGAGTGCGCGACCGCCGATGATTGTGCCAGTTTTCCCCGCCGATGACCAGGTTCCAACTGGCATGACTTCAAGAGCGAATTCATGAAGGAGATTAGCCGTGAGAGGTGGTATGACTCCACCCGGTACGCGATGGGTGGAAATTGATTGGCTCTCATCATTCTCGCCCGTCTTGGATGTCACCTTGAGCGAAGGCCAGGATTGCTCGGTGGCTGAGATCCAAGACGGGATCCGACCGGCAGGTGAGAGCGACGACTAATGCTGTTTTCCCTTCGGTGCTACGTGCTGGTGGATGCCTCACGCTTCTTTCGTCTCCGCGCCTCTGCGGGAGGGTGCCTGCGCTCCACCGCATCAGGGGCGAGGCGCACATGCTCGCCTTCGCCTTCGGAACGGCGGGGGAGATCTAAAGCCTTCGCATGTCCCGCGGCCAAAGCGGAGGCTGACGCCACGCGCACTCCAGGACGCTCCGCGGGGTTTGGGGTTTGGTGTCGGTTGATCTCAACCGATTCTTTCGTCTCCTTTTGGTTCTTTCGGCCATCTCCGGACCCTCGGAAGCAGGGAGGTGATCGGCGGGCGAGGACGCCCGCGGTCGCAGGAGGGGTGGCCTCCGGAAGCGTCAGGCCCTGACCGTGATGAAAAGCCCGACTGGACGGCGTCCTCGGGATGGCGCACCGTCGGCCCGTTGTTCCTCTTTACGGGGGGCAACAAATGAGAACCAACAGCGGCTCCGCTGGCTTCGGCCGGTGGGGCCGTTTTGGTTCCAAGTTCTGGCCACTGCGTTCTGGGAAGTCCCCGTCTCCCCCGGCAGGCTCTTCACGTCATGACCACTCTGGTGGAGGAATTCCTGGTTTACGTGCGCCACGAGCGCGGCCAGGCGGCCCACACCCAACGGACCTATGCCGCCTTGCTCGGCCGTTTCTCGGACTGGGCCGCCCCGCAAGGGATCGAGAAGCCCCGCGACGTCACCTTCCAGCATCTGATGCAGTTCCTGGAGGCCGAACGGAATCGTCCGATCACCGGTCCGGGACGAGGAAAGGCGAAGCCCGGAGCCGCGACCAAGAATCTGAGCGCCGCCAGCGTCTATCTGCAGGTTTCGGCCTTGCGGGCGTTTTTCCGGTTCTGCGCGGAGGAAGGCTTTGTGACGCAGGATCCGACCGAGAACCTGAGCCTGCCGCGGCGCTGGAAGCAGTTGCCCAAGGCGATGTCGCGGGAGGAGATCGAGCGTCTGCTGACGCCTCCGACCGAGGCGACCCCGGCGGCGTTGTGCGATCACGCAGTCCTGGAGTTGGCCTATGCCAGTGGGCTGCGCCTATCGGAATTGCGGGGGGTTCGGCTGGAGCAGTTGCATCTGGAGGCCGGCTTCCTGACGGTGGTGGGCAAGGGCGGCAAGGAGCGGGTGGTGCCGGTGGGCAAGATGGCGCAGGCCGCACTGCGACGTTATCTGGATGCCGCCCGACCCGCCCTGGTGACGCCCAAGACCCCGTCGTTCGTCTTCCTGACCCAGCGCGGGACCGGCTTCGCCCACGTGACCCTCTGGCTTCGGATCAAGCAGGGCGTCGCCCGGGCGGGGATCCAGCGCAACATCACGCCGCACATGCTCCGGCACAGCTTCGCGACCCACCTGATGGAGAACGGGGCGGACCTGCGGGTGATTCAGGAACTCCTGGGCCACACCAGCATCTCCACCACCGAGGTGTACACCCACGTGGCTGGAAAGCGCCTGCGCGACGTTCACGACCGGCATCATCCGCGGGCGCGGGGGCACGCTTGACCGGAAGGAAGAGGATCCGGTGAATGGGGACATGAAGGTTGGCCGACCGGAATCAGAGGAAGGCTGGGTTCGGCGAGAGTTCGTCACGACGCACTGGAGCCTGATCCTTTCCGTGCGTGAGGGAGGGCTCGGCGCGGAGGCGGCGCTGGAAGAGTTGTGTCGGGCCTACTGGCCACCCCTTTTTGTCTATGCGCGAAGGGATGGTTTGTCGCTGCACGACGCCCAGGACGCGGTGCAGGGATTCATCTCGCGGTTGCTGGCCCGGCAGGATCTCAACGGGGTACGGCCGGAGTTGGGGCGGTTCCGTGGATTCCTGCTGACCTCCTTCCGGAATTTCCTGGTGAGCCGGGCTCGCGGTGAAGCCTGTGGAAAACGGGGTGGGGGAGTCTCGATGGTGAGTCTGGAGGACGACGCGGCGGTGGGATGGCTCGAGCGGGAACTGACCGATCCCATGACACCGGAGCGGGCCTATGACCGGGCTTGGGCCCGGCAGGTGATGCGGTGCGCACTCGAGCGCCTGGCCGGAGAGCATCGCACCCCTCCGCAGGCGCGATTGTTCGATGCGCTTCAACCGATGCTGGTGGATGGCGGTCGGGTGCGGAGGGAAGCGGAGTTGGCAGCCAGCCTGGGCATGTCGGCGGGGGCGATCGCCGTGGCGGCGACCCGGTTGCGCCGGCGCTACCGGACCCTGATCGAAGCGGAGGTGCGGCGGACCCTGGCAGATCCGGCGGACCTGGAGGGCGAGATGCGTTCGCTCTGGGAAGCCTGGGAATAGCCAGGAGATCTTCGGTAAACTCCGCCGATGCCTGGCGCTGTAGGAATACGATGAGTGGATTTGCCCATGCCTGTCCGACCTGCGGCACCCCGCTGGATCCCGGGGCATTGAATGGCCTCTGCGTGAAGTGTGTCGCCCGGGACTTTTTCCAGCCCACGGCATTTGAGCGAGCCGAGCCGGCGACGGAGGTTCCCGGGGCGGAGACGGGCGGATCGCGGGTGTTCGGCAGCTACGAATTGCTGGAGGAGATCGGTCGGGGTGGATCGGGTGTGGTCTATCGGGCGCGCCAGCCGAGCCTGGGGCGCGAAGTGGCGCTCAAGTTCCTGTTGGACGGTGCCTTTGCCGGAGACGAGGCCATTGCCCGATTCCAGGCGGAAGCTTCGGCAGCGGCGGCGTTGAGGCATCCGCACATTGTGACCGTCTACGAGGTTGGAGAGATCGCAGGTCGCCACTTCTTCTCCATGGAGTTCGTTCGGGGCCAGACCCTGGCGGAGGTCGTGCGGGATGGACCCTTGCCGGCAGCGCGGGCCGCATCGTATGTCCGGCGAGTGGCTGAGGCGGTCGCGTTTGCGCATTCCCGCGGGGTGCTCCACCGCGATCTCAAGCCGTCCAACATCCTCCTCGACGAACAGGACGAACCCCGGGTGTCCGACTTCGGGCTCGCCAAAAGAACTCAGGAATCCGTCGAACGTACGGTCCACGGTCAGGTGCTGGGCACACCGGCCTACATGTCTCCTGAGCAAGCCGAAGGCGGCCGGCAAGGGCCGGTCGACGAGCGCAGTGACCTCTACTCGCTGGGGGCCATCCTATACCATCTGCTGAGCGGTCGGCCGCCTTTTACCGGCGAGACGACAACGGCCATCCTGCGTCAGGTCGCCGAGGCCGATCCGGTGGCCCCGCGCTGGCTGAATCCGTCGGTTCCGCGCGACCTTGAGACCCTCTGCCTTCAATGCCTGGCGAAGGATCCCACCCGCCGCTATCCGACCGCGGCCGCACTGGCCGAGGACCTCGGGCGATTCCTGCGCGGTGAGTCGGTCAGTGCCCGTCCTGTGGGCTGGATGGAAAAGGGCGTCCACTGGTGTCGCCGTCGTCCAGCGCTGGCGTCGGCCATCGGGGGGCTGTGGCTATTGGCGGCCGCGATCGTGGTTGTTTCGGTGCAATCCGCGCGACGGGTGGATCAGCTACGGCTCGGTTCCCTGACCAACCTGTATGCCGCCGATCTGCGCCTCGCCCAGCAGATCGTGGCCGATTATCGGTTCGGGGCGGCGAAGGAACTCCTGGATCGTCACGGGCCGATCGCGGGGAATCCGGATCTGCGTGGGTTCGAATGGCGACACCTGAACGCCCTGTGTGCGAGCGACGAGTTGGCGACGTTCGGGTCGCATGGGTCCCAGGTCCAGAGGATGGCCGTCTCCCGGGACGGACGTTGGCTGGCTTCGGTCAGCACGGATCTGCGCGTCTGGGAAATCGCCACCCGACGCGCCGTGTGGTCGCGGCCCCCCGGCCAGTATGGATGGGCGGTGGCTTTTTCACTGGACAGCCGCGAGGTGGTAGTGGCGGATGCCGCCGGCGAGGCGTCCCGTTTCGAGGTTGAAGGCGGACGTTCCCTTCCAGTTTCGTCGGCGACGGGGCGCCGTGCCCTGTCAGTGGCGTGGAGTGACGTGGCGGCCGGCCCGGTACTGTTGACCCCGGGCGGACAGATTCGGTGGAACCCTCAGACGGGAGAGGCGACCGGGGCGGGTTCATTGCCAACCAATGCCAGCCGAGCCTTCGTGACGGCGGATGGACGGCAAGCGGCGCTGATCCTGGGCCGGTCGGAGGCCGCCCTTTGGAATCTGGAGCCGACGTCCGAACTCGCGCGCTTCCGGGTGCCGGTGCCGGCGCGGGCCATCGTCTGGATCCCGCAGCGGCAACAACTGGTTGCGGGTGACATTTCCGGGAACTTCCATCTTTGGAATCGGAGCGGCGGCGATCCCGTCCGGACGCTGCCGGCACACCGCGGCATGATCGAGTGCTTGGTGATTTCACCGGATGGGACGCGCCTCGCGTCGGCCGGGGCGGATCAAGTGATCCGGATCTGGGACACCACCACGTGGCAGCAGGTGGGTCGGTTGCAGGGCCATCGATCCTTTGTGTTCGGTCTGGCCTTTGCCCCGGACGGCCAGTCGATCTTCTCCGGGGATCGACTCGGCTGGGTGAAACTCTGGAGCCTGAAGGACTCAGCGCGAACACCGGCCCTCGCCTCCGGAAGCAACGGGTTTCTGAGCATGGACGGGCGGCGTCTCTTCCGACTGGCTCCGACGAACCAGTTCATCGTCGATGACACGGCCCACCCGAAGTCCGTTGGATTGGAAGTGCGGTTGCCTCCGGACTGGACCCTCCTCCCGACCGGTACCGGGATCTTGGCCCGGGACTCCCTGGGCCACCTCCGACGCCGGGAGCCACAGGGCGGTTGGTCGTCGGCTGGACCGTTCCAGACGGGAGCCGGTCCGCCGCCAGTGGCTTCCGCCGAGGGTCGCTTTGTCTGTCATCGTCCTGAGGGAACCACGGCCTGCTCGGTGGTGGAGACGACGGGCGGGCGGGAAGTCATCCGTTTCGACGGGGATCCCACCTGGCTCGCCCCGACCTTTTCCGCGGACAGCAGGCGCTTTTGCTTCGGTTCGGCGGAAGGAAGGGTGCGGCTATATGAACTCCCCTCGGGACGCTTGCTGGGAACCCTCGAGGCGCATCACGGCTTCGCTTACGCCTGCGATCTGTCGCCGGATGGCAGCCAGTTGGCGACGGCCGGCTTTGATGGAGTGGTCCGGTTGTGGTCCACGGAAAGCCTGTCGTTGCTGGCCGAGTTCCGTTCAAGCATGGAATCCTTCTGGACGGTGGCGTTGTCGCCAGACGGACGTCGGATCGCCGCCGGGACGGGAGAATCGTCGGTGATCCTGTGGGACGTCCCCAGTCGGTTGGAGGTGGCGTCGTTGGGACTGGGTGAACCGCTGTTTCCAGTCGAAGGGCTCCTACGATTCACGCCCGACGGCTCGGCGCTGGTGCTGGGAGGAGGACGCTGGCGCACGTGGCACGCGCCGTCCGGCAACTGAGCTGCCTTCAAGGCGTCAGAGGCGGAACGGGCCAACCGCCAGCCCCCCGGCGCGACCCAATCCCTTCGGGAAAGTTCTTTGTAAAGTTTCATCCGGCCTGGCGCATGGAGGAGCATGGAAAGCCTTCAATCTCCTCCGGTGTCGCGCCTTCGAAACCGGCCAGGAAATCTCCTGCTCCTGTCGTGCGCACTGCTGGGGTTCGTGGGACTGCTGCCATTGAGGGCCCGGGAAACCCCGCCGTCGCTGCGCATCGGGACCACGCCCGAAGGCCGGGTCCGGGTGGAATGGCCGGTCGGCGACGGACTGTACGCACTGGACCGGGCGGATGAATTTCCGGAGGGGGAGACTGCCTGGCAACCGACCCCGGTTGGTCCCACGCTGATGGCGGCGGATTACCGGATCGAAATCCAGCCGGGGGAAGAGACGCGGTACTTCCGCCTGCGCCGGATCCACGAAGCGCCGCCCGGGGTGGTGCCGTCGCCGGCCTCGCAGGCAACGCCGCCGCCAGCCAATGCCGTGGAGAGCTTCGCGGCCGGCACGGAATTTCTGTACTCGGGAGCGAACCCGGTCCAGATCGGGGTCGGGCCGGGAGTGATCCATCCGCGGCGTGCCTCGGTCATCCGCGGACGGGTCCGACAAAAGAACGGGACGCCGTTGGCGGGGGTACACCTATCGGTGTTGAGGCATCCGGAGTTTGGATTCACGCGATCGCGTGCGGATGGGATGTTCGACCTGGTGGTGAACGGGGGAGCCCGGTACATCGTGGACTACCAGCTTCAGGGCTACTGTCCTGTTCAACGCCCGGTTGGATCGCCGGTGGAGAATTTCAGGTCGATCGAAGAGGTGTTGATGTTGGCGATGGACCCGATAGCGACGCCGGTGGTCTTCGGAACGAACGCACCGCTTCAGACGGCACAAGGCAGCACGAACACCGACCGTGCCGGAGTGCGTTCTGCGAAGATCCTCTTTCCGCCGGGCACCCGGGCGAGTCTGGTGCTGCCAGACGGGACCTTGCGGGAATCCGACACGCTGACGATCCGGGCGACGGAGTTCACCGTGGGGCCGGACGGACCGAAGGCGATGCCCGGGCCGTTGCCGGAATCGAGTGCCTATACCTATGCCGTGGAGTTGAGCGCAGATGAAGCGGTGGCGGCTGGGGCATCTACGATCCGCTTCAATCGCTATGTTCATGTCTACGTGGACAACTTTCTGGGGATGCCGACCGGAGCGTTGATTCCGAGCGGATACTATGACCGGCAGTTGGCGGCCTGGGTGCCGCAGGAGAACGGCGTGGTAATCCGGATCCTGGGCTCGCAGTTTGGACAGGCGTTGGTGGACATGGATGGCGATGGTGAACCCGAGGAAGCCGAAGCAATGGCCGCAGCCCAATTCACGCCGCAGGAACTCCAACATCTGGCGTCGAACTATGAGATGGGGCGGACCCTGTGGCGGATGCCGGCGATGCATTTCACGGCGATGGACTACAACTGCCCGGAGAATCCGGAAGAACCAAACAAGCCGAACGGTCCGGGCGACAAGGGCAAGGGCAACGAATGCGACACCGGATCGGGCGGCGGAGAGTTGAATTTCACATCCCAAATCTTCACGGAGACCATTCCCTTGGTGGGGATGCCGATGGATCTGCACTACTCGAGTGGGCGTGTCCCGGGCTACCAGGTGAATTCCGAACTCCGGTTGCCGATCGTCGGTGAAACCGTCTTTCCGAACCTCATCAAGGTCGGTGTGGAGATGGAGATCGCCGGTCAATCGAGCGAGTTCAGCTTCCCGGCCGAAGCCAATCAGACACGCGACTTCGGATGGAACGGTCTGGACGCCTACGGGCGATCGGTGGGCGAGACACGCATGGCCAACTTCCGGCTCATCTACCAGTACCCGCGCGTGTACGGCGGACACCCGGGATTGGCTCAGGGCGGGGTGCGAGACATCGGTTATGGACCACCGCTCTTCGGGAACTTTGGCCGTTTCCGGAGCACCATCGGGCACAACGAGGTGGGCCAGGCGGTTGTCGTCAAATTCGATCGCCTGTTGACGATTCCCGATCACCGGAAGCTCGGGTTGGGAGGGTGGAGCCTCACGCCGTTGCACCGATACGATCCGACGGGCCGGATCCTGTATCGGGGGGATGGGGTGATCGAACGACCCGATGCGTTGGTGAACGGCGTGGCGGTGACGGAACTCAGCCCTGATGGACCACGCTGGTACAAGATGGTGGCGGCTTCGGATGGATCGTTCTACCTGATGACAGCGGGGGGGGGCGTGTATCGGATGAAAGTCGATGGAACCATTGAGCATGTGGTCGGGGACAACCGCTCTCCGGACAATTTCGTCGTCCCCATGGGAGAACTTCATCTTGCTGAAGCCGTTGATAAGAAGCGTCTCTTTTTCAATCAGCAATGGCAGGACGCTGCGGTGGGATCGGACGATTCCCTGTACCTGCGGGGATTCTTCGAAATCGTTCGAATCTCGAAGGACGGCACCGTCAAGGTGGTCATCGGGAACGGCGGGCAGTTCATGTTTCCAAAGGATGGACGACTGGCGCGGGGATCCTGGTGTGGAGGCGACGGCAATTCGGCCCGACTCGCGGTCGCCACGGATGGCACCGTGTACTTTGGGGATCAATGGGTGCTGGAAGGAAAGTACTACGATTTCGTACGCAAGGTCGCACCCGACGGCCGCATCTATACGGTCGCGGGTCGTGGGGGCCGCGGCGGCCCGAACATTTTCGCGCCGGAGTTCGAGGGGTTTGACGGCCCTGCGCTGGACTGCAAGACGTCGAGCATTACCGCCTTGGCCGTGGGGCCCGACGGATCGGTGTATATCGGCGGGGGAGCCGGCATGGCCCGTATCACGCCCGGTGGAACCCTGAAAAACGTCATGAATGGCGCCGCGATGTCGCGGGTGGGATACCCGGGGGAGGACGAGGACCTGGAAATTTCCGAGGGCAACCCGGCGCTCTCGTCCTCCCCTGGGCGACCCGGCGGACCGAACTACGTGACTTACCTGAGGATTGCGCCGGACGGATCCCCCTATTTCGCCTACGGCTGGGATACCCAGATCTGGAGGATTGATCAGGATGGGCTTTTCCAGAGGGTGGCCGGCCGGCACCTGAGCCCTTATGTGGCCGGACTGAATCCGTTGTATTCCTCGATGGGGGCGATGTTGGACATGACTCTCGATCGCGAAGGACGAATCGCGATGTTGAGTCAACCGATGAGCGGAGGGCCCCCGTATTCCATCCGCCGGATCGCACCGGCGTTACCGGGGTTTGACGCGGCGGAACTGAGCGTGGCCTCGCGGGATGGCCGGGAGCTATTCGTCTTCAATGCCCTCGGCCTGCACCTGCGCACCCTTGAGACCCTGAACGGAACCACCAATTGGGCGTTCACCTACAATTCACAGAACCTGGTGATCCGGATGAAGGATCGTCATGGCCAGGTGACCCGGATCGAGCGCGATGCCGGTGGCGCCCCGGTGGCGTTGATCGGGCCCTACGGTCAGCGGACCGGGTTGGCGTTGAACGGAGAGGGTTTTCTCAACCGCGTGGTCGATCCTGCCGGTTCGGAAGCCACGTTGGGCTACGGGAATGGCGGTTTGCTGACAGCGATCAGCGGGCCGCAAAGCCGACCGTTCAACGTGGTCTATGACGCCAAGGGCCGCGCAACCCGGATGACCGATCCGCTGACCGGCGCATGGAACGTAGAATATAAGGAAGTGGGCGGTTCCGATAGCATGACGACGGCCACGTCACCCGTGGGCGACGTCTCGCATCGGATCATCGCCCTGGAGGGCAATGGTGATTCGCGACTGGTCGTCACCCATCCCGATGGCACGTCCACCACCCAGTTAAGACCGAAAGGCGGGGGAATCATTTCCACCCGACCCGACGGCACCGTGGTGACGCATCGGGAGACGGGCGAACCGCGATTCCTAGCCCAAACCCGCGTGGTCCAATCTTTGACCGTGGCGCCCCCAGGACTGGCAACCGCCCGCATGTCCTTTGGGCAGAGCGTGGTCTTGGCATCGGCTACGGATCCGCTCTCGGTGCAGCAAGTGACGGGAACCCTGAACCTCAACGGGGATACCTACACCCGGGTGTACGAGGCAGCCACCCGTCGGCTTACCGCCACCAGCCCGGAGAAACGGGTGAGCCAAATCGACTCGGATGCCGGCGGTCGGATCGTTCGGCAGGAAGTACCTGGGCTCGTCCCACGCACCAATTCCTACGACGCCTCCGGCCGGCTTACCATGGCCCAGGACGGCGAGGGAGTGGCGCAGCGTCGTACCCGGCTGACCTATACCCCGCTGGGCGAGCTTCATGAGTTGATCGATCCGATCGGACGTACGAACCGGATCGAGTACGACACTGCCGGTGAACCCTCCCGCCTGGTGCTGCCGGATGGCTCAGCGATCGGCATCGAGGTCGATTCCGAACATCGGGTGTCCGGAGTAACACCGCCCGGGCGTCCCCGGCATGGGCTCGACTACAACGCAGCCGGCGAACTCAACCGGTACACTCCGCCTCGGGTGAGTGGCGATGATTACCTTGTTTTCCGGCATGACCTGGCTCGTGAGGTGGTGGGGATTGATCTGCCGGACGGGCAGAAGTGGGATCTGCTGCGTGGGCCCGGTGGACGACTGCGCCAGGCGAAGCTTGGCACGGGGGCGGTGATCGATTTCGGCTATGATGCCGGGCGCGGAGTGTTGACCAATGTGACATCGAGCACGGGCGAAGGCCTGGCATTGGGGTACCGCGGATCCCTTCCGTACCGCAGTCAGTGGTCGGGTGTTGTGACCGGCACCGTTTCTCTCCAGTTCAACGCAGCGTTCCAAGCATCGGCGGTGGAGGTCAACGGGGTCTCGGATGCCCTCACCTACGACCGGGACGGATTACTGGTTCAGGCCGGCTCACTTTCAATCGCTCGCGATCCCGCCAGCGGCCGCGAGACCACGAACAGCGCTGGGGTTGTGTCCGAGGAGCGGACCTACAACCCGCGCGGCCTCCTGGCGAGTCGGCGGATCGTCATCGCCGGCACCCATCTCGCGGCAGTGACGCTGCTGTACGATGCCCTTGACCGGATCACCAACCGTGTCGAGATCTCGTCGGAGGGGTCTCATGAACAGGTTTACGGCTATGATACCAATGGTCGCTTGAACGAGGTCTGGACGGATGGGGTGGTAACCGCGACCTACTCCTATGATTCCAACGGCAATCGTATTGTCCGGAATGGAGAGTCGGCCACGTACGACGCCCAGGACCGGCTCCTGTCTCACGGGGGCATCACCTTCGACTGGTCCCGCAATGGTCATCGAATCTCCCGGTCTGACGGCGGCGCAACCACCACCTATTCCTATGATGTTCGGGGCGCGCTCACGGGTGTCTCATTGCCCGGGAAGGAAATTCGGTATGTCTTGGATCCGCTCGGTCGAAGGATTGGAGTGCGGTCGGGCGATACGCTCGAACGGGGTTGGCTGTGGTGGAAGGACCAGATTGTGGCCGAGGTGGGGGCGAATTCGGCGGTCACGGCGCGGTTTATCTACGGAGCGGACGCGTTAACACCGGCGTTGATGGTTCAGGGAACGAAGACCTACCGAATGGTCACCGACGAGCGCAGCAGCGTTCGGTTGGTGATCGATGTGGCGGATGGAACGGTGGCGCAGGCCATGGACTACGATGAGTTTGGACGGGTGTTGCGCGATACGAATCCTGGATTTCAACCGTTTGGTTTCGGTGGCGGGCATCAGGATCCGGATACAGGACTGGTCCGGTTTGGATTGCGGGATTATGACCCGGAGACCGGGCAATGGACGGCCCGGGATCCCATTCTGTTCGGCGGCGGTCAGAGTTCGCTTTATGCCTATGTCGGCAATGATCCGGTCAACCGCCTCGATCCGCTGGGGGCGGGGCCGTGGGATCGGCCCTATCGGTTCGCCAAGGGAGCATTGGGGGTGGTGGGTGGCGGCTTGACCATGGTGGCGGTGGGCACGATTGCGGGGGCGGCCACCGGGCCTGCACTGCTGCTGGCAGGGTTCTTGTTTACGACCGGCGTCATCACAACCTGGACCAGTAGTTATAATGTGGTCCACGCCATTGTTGACCCCGCGAGTTCGGACATCCCGACGAGTTTGGGTGCGGGGATTGCCTACGTTTCCGGCAATCATCCGGACGCCCAGCGACTGGGGGCAGTGTATGATCTGGCCTCGGGCCTGGTCACCGGGAGGGCGGCTGGCACCATACTCGCAGGAGCCCATGCGATCGGTGCCGCTGCGACGCGCATTTCATCCTTCAACGACGCCGCCGGTGCGATTGATTCCACTGGATCTGCCTATGGCATGACGCCGGGTTCAGCCCCATTGACCCCGCAACCCTGCCCTTGAAGGAAGAACCCAGAACCTGGATTCCAGAACGGTGTTCTGGCGACTGGCAACTCCCCTCTCACTCCACCTGGGTCTCGACCCAGCGGGCGTAGAGCCAGAGGAGGTCGGAAAGGCGGTTGAGGAAGATCAGGATTTCGGGGTTGGGCGGTTCATCGGCACCGTGCAGGGCGTGGACTCGACGCTCGGCACGGCGACAGGCGGTGCGGGCCACGTCCAGGGCGGCCGAGTCGAGCGTTGCTCCGGGGGTGGCCCATCCCTTGTACGAGACTCCCTGCGCTTCAACCTGCGTCACCAGGACGTCGAGGCGGGCGGCAAACTCCGGGCCCACGATCACGAATCCGTCGGCGCGATACCGGTCGAGATCCCCGGGGTGGGTGGCCAGTTCGCCCATCACCAAGACCAGATCCTTCTGAATGGCCAGGAGCGATTCGCGGACGAAGGGATGGGTGGAAGTGGCCCGCGCCATTCCCAGGGTGGCATTCATCTCATCCACGGTTCCGTAGGCCTCGACCCGGGGGTGGGATTTGTGGACCCGACGATTGTACATCAGGCCGGTGGTGCCGCTGTCGCCGGTACGGGTGACGATGCTCATGAAGGAGGGAGTTTCCAGAAACCAGAACCCGGGGGCGAGAACTCAGTGGGGAGGTCAGGGACTCGGGGCGCATCTTGACACTGCCCCCTGGGAGCGCGGGCGTCCTCGCCCGCTGCTGCGCACCACGGGCCCGAGCGGTCCCGCCATGCGGGACCGCGCCACTCGGAGTGTCACTGCCCGCGTTCGACCAGACGTTTGTAGGCGAGGACGCCGTCGGCAACGGCGCGGGCGAGGGCGGTGCGACCTTCCATTGAGTAGATGGTGCCGGCGTCACGAGCGTTGGTCATGTAACCGCCCTCCACCAGGATTCCGGGCATGTCGAGCAGGGTCAGTTCCTTGAAGCGGGCCCGGCGCAGGCC
>JBDNHZ010000441.1:0-16389 GCA_041688515.1 Verrucomicrobiota bacterium | reverse complement strand
TGAGGAGGCGGATGCTCCCGTGCTTTGCCTCGTCTGAGGTCCGCCTCGTCACCTCGGCAGCTACCCCCCTCGCGCCGTTCGTAGCTGCCGACGTGAGGAGGCGGATGTTCCCGCGCTTCGCCCCGTCTACGGTCCGCCTCGTGACCTCGGCAGCTACCCCTCGAGCCGTTCGTAGCTGCCGACGTGAGGAGGCGGATGCTCCCGTGCTTCGCTTCGTCTGGGGTCCGCCTCGTGACCTCGGCAGCTACCCCTCGAGCCGTCCGTAGCTGCCGACGTGAGGAGGCGGATCTCAGTCGGGCGGATCCTTCCGGCATGCGGGCGAGGACGCCCGCAGTCCCGGAACGCACCGCAGGCCATCCGTCGTCCCCCCCCACCCGGCCTTCGTCCCCCACCAGAAAACCCTTCTCCCCGGACGTTCCTCGGCCACACTGCTCTGGGTCGGTTTACTGTCGTCCCACCTCTTTCGCCATGTCTCCCCGCACCTGGATCCCGGTCGTTGTGGCCGCCGTCGTCACCGGCACTGCTGGTTACCAGGTGGGACGTCATCGCGTCCCACCCTACGTTTCAGTCGTGCCAGGGAAAGCTGCTGGCACGCCGGTGAAAGGGTTTCCTGCCCTGCCGACCCGGCCCATCCCTTCGCGGACCAACCTTTCCGCGGTGGCCGTCACCGGATCGTTGGAGGCGCGATTGAAAGCCGTGATGCGGGATCATCCCAGCCGCCGGTGGATCCGGCTTTCGGACCTGGCCCGATCGGTTCCCGCCGCCGAGTCGGTAGCCGCGATTGGCACTGGCAATGCGGTTCTTCCGGCCGGGCTCCGGGACAATTTCCGATTTCAGGTGCTGGAACGTTGGGCCGAGACGGATCCGATGGCGGTGCTGGAGTACGGCCAGGGATTGCACGACCGGAACGAACGCAACCAGGCGTTGCGCCCGGCCGTGATCGAATGGGCCCGACGCGATGCCAACGCGGCTCTGGAATGGGTGCAAAAGCTGCCCCCGGGATCCGAACGTCGCGATCTGATGTTCGGGGCCATCCATGGACTGGCCGAGGTGGATCCGGCGGGGGCGATGTCGCGCATCGACACCCTGCCCAGCCAGCAACGGATCGAGGCGCGTCGGGCGGTCCTGATGAGCATCGCCGAGGTGGACCCATTGCGAGCGGCCCAGATGGCGACCGAGATGGGTTCCAAGTCGCGAGGTGGACGGGGAGGAGCGAACAATCTTCTCGCTGGGGTCATCCAGACGTGGGCCCAACGGGATCCCGCCGCTGCCGTTGAGTGGTGTCGGAAGCTTCCCATGGGTTCGTCCACCCAGCGGATGCTGGTGGAGACCAGCCAAACGGTGGCGTGGCAGGATCCGCGGACGGCGCTGGAGCTCGCGCGCATGCTGCCGGCCGGCAAGCCCCGCGAGAATGCCTTCGGCAATGCGCTGACAGCCCTCACACAGCGTGATCCGGAGGGGGCCCGGGCGTTGCTGGCGGGCTTGCCGGAGGGAGCCGAGCGGAACAACGCCACCCTCGCCGTGGCGCAGGGCATGACCAGTGATCCGACGGCGGCAGCCGAGATGCTCAAGGGAATCCGCAATCCGGGGGAACGGAGCTGGGCCTTCCACAATGTGGGCAGTGAACTCGCGCAGCAGGATCCGAAGGCGGCACTGGCCTGGGCGCGGGAGTTGCCTCCGGGCCAGGGTCGAGATCAGGCGATGGCGGGCGTGTACACCGGGTGGGCCCAGGCGGATCCGGGGGCCGCAGCCGAGGCATCGCTGGAGATGTCGGCAGGGAAAGCGCGCAATCAGGCCTTGGCCCAGATCCTCCAACAGTGGGCGAGCCAGGACAGCACCGCGGCCGTCGAGTGGCTGAAGAAGAATCCGAGCGAAGCCAACCGCCGCGAGGTCACCCAATCCCTGATCTGGTCCATGGACGGCTCGGATCCGACGCCGATCGCCAGCTTCCTCGCGTCGATGCCCGCAGGCGATTCCCAGCGCCAGCTTCTGGGCGATCTGGCTGGCCGATGGGCGGACATGGATCTCGACGGAGCGCTGGCCTGGGCCAAGACCCTGCCGGACGGACGAGCCCGCAATTCCGCGATGAGCAGGCTGACACATCAATGGTCGGAGCAGAATCCCACCGAGGCCGCAGCCTACGCGAAGGATCTCCCGCCGGGGGAACTCCGTTCGCAGATGCTTTCCACCGTTGCCGAGCGCTGGGGCCAGAGTGCGCCCGAGGACGCGGCCAAGTACCTGCTGGAACTTCCCGCCGACGGAGCCCGTCGGGGAGCACTGCAGAACCTGCTGGGAACCTGGGCTGCGACCGATCCCAAGGCGGCCTCGGTCTTCCTGGATCAATTGCCCGCGAACGTTCCGCGGGAGGGTCTGGCCGAGGGCATTGCCAACCGGTGGGCGGGACAGGACCCGGCCGCGGCACTCGAATGGGCCAAGGCTTTGACCGACCCGGAGGCGCGCAAGGCCGCCCTGGCTTCGGCCCTGGGCACGTGGGCGAACTCCTCGCCTGCCGAGGCGGCCACGTTCGCGGCCCAGATCCCGGCCGGCCCCGAGCAGGAACGGGCGGTGACCGCGGTGCTCCATGATTTCGTGCGTTCAGATTCGACCCAGGCCGCCGAGTGGATCAGTCGGTTTCCAGAAGGGACGCTACGAGATCAGGCGCAGGACATTCTGCTCAACCAATGGTCGAGGGAGAATCCAGCGGCGGCGGCGGACTGGCTGAACAAGGTGCCCGAGGGGGCCGGCCGACAACGGGCGATCCAGACGTTCGTCTCACAGGTCGCCCAGCAGGAACCGGAGGCCGCCTGGACCTGGGCAGGAGCGCTGGAAGACGGTCAGACTCGGCAATCCCAACTGGAGAATGCGGCCTCGCAGTGGATGCGACTGGATCCGTCGAAGGCCAGGTCAGCCATCGAGAGTTCACAACTCCCCCCCGAGGTGATCGAGCGCCTGCTCAAGAGTCCGTAGGGGGTTGGCCATGGAGTCAGTCCCGTCAATTTGCCATTGCGTCATTGAGACGATCCTTGAAGCCCTTCATTTCGGGTCGGCTCGCCGACAGGCGCCCAAAATGCCTCACTCCCTGCGCCAGCGGGGGAGGCAGCGGCGGAGCCGAGGTTTGCATTTGACTGGCCATGGCGGACTCGCTGAGGAAGTTGCCCCATGTCACTGGCCGATGCGTGTCTGGTGCGCCTGTCTCCGATGAGCGCTCAGATTCACCTTCCCCCATTGCCCGGACCTCTTCCACCTTTCCGCCTCTGTGAATGTCGAACTGAGCGGCGTCGAAAAGATCTACGGGCGGACCCGTGCCCTGGACCGGGTGACGCTGTCCCTGCCGCCGGGCCAGATCGTGGCGATCCTGGGTTCGAACGGTGCCGGGAAGACCACGCTTCTGCGTTGCCTTGCGGGTCTCATCCGACCCGACCGGGGCGAGGTCACCTATGACGGTGAACGATTCTCCACCGAGAACCTGACGCTCCGGCGTCGCCTGTTTTTCCTTCCGGATTTTCCGCCTCACTTCTCCAGTGAAACCGTCCTCCGCAGCCTCGGGCTCATCCTGCGCATCTACGAGTCCGACGATGACGCTGCCCCGGAGCGGGTGGTCCATTGGCTGAAGGCCTTCGACCTGCTGCACCTGGCCGAAGCGCCCGTGGAATCCCTTTCCCGTGGCCAGGCCTACAAGGTCGCGCTGATCCCGCTGCTGGTCATTGATCCGGAGCTGTGGCTTCTGGACGAACCCCTGGCTTCAGGAATGGATCCGCACGGGTTGTCCCTCTTCAAGACCGAGGCCCGGGCCGCCGCAGCCCGGGGCCGGACGATCCTGTACACGACCCAGGTGCTGGAGGCCGCCGAACGTTTCTCGGATCGGGTCTGCATCCTGCACGAGGGCGAGGTCCGGATCTTTGACACCCTCCAGAACCTGCGCGATCGCGTCACCGACCACGGCGACGGCGTGCTCGCCGCCGTCCTCGCCACCCTTCATGAAACCTGACGAAACCGCCTTGCCGGTCTCCCGACGACAATTCCTGGGGACGGCGGCCGCGATGACGCTGGCGGCCCAGGGCGCCGCCATTGCGGCGGAGACGGGATCCCGCCCCATCCGCGTTGGTTTCCTGGGACTCGCCTACTCGCATACGGCGGAGAAGTGTCGGATCCTGAAGGAATCCGCCGGCTGGGATCTGGTTGGTGCCTGGGCGGAGACGCCGGCGCTGGCCCGGGAATATGCGGGTCGAGGGATCCGGATCCTCACCCAGGCCGAGGTTCTGGAACGGGCCGAAGTGGTCCTGGTGGAATCGGAGGTCGCCCAACACGCGCCGCTCGCTCGACTGGCCCTGGAAGCCGGACGCCACGTCCACCTCGAAAAGCCGCCGTCCCTTCGACTCGACGATTTCGACGCCCTGCTCCGCCTCGCCCGGGAAGGGAAACGACTGCTGCAAGTGGGCTACATGTGGCGCCATCATCCGGGATTGAACGCCGTGCAGGAACTCATCCGTTCCGGCGGGCTGGGCGACGTCTATCTGGTGCGGATCGCCATCGACAATCAACTGGCAGCGGAGCGACGCGCGGAATGGGCGCAGTTTCCGGGCGGGGTCCTGTTCGAACTGGGTTCGCATGTGATCGATACCGCGGTGCGATTCTTCGGGCGACCGGAGCGCGTGACCCCCTTCCTCCGGACGCTGGGGGGTAACGGCACGGACCGCCTTGCCGATGCCAACGTCGCGGTCCTCGAGTTTGGACGGACGACCGTGGTCATCACCTGTTCCTCGCTGCGGCACAATGCGGGTGCCAACCGTTCCTTTGAGTTTTGTGGAACCCGGGGGAACGCCCTGCTCCAACCCATCGAACCGCCCAACCTGACGCTGGATCTGGCTCAGGTTTCCGGGACCTATTCCGCCGGGCGGAGCACCGTGACGTTGCCAGTATATCGCCGGTACGTGAATGAGCTGGCGGAACTGGCCGACTGCGTGCGCCATTCGCGCCCGCTCCCCGTCCCTCTCGACCTGGAGCGAACGGTGCAGGAGACCCTGCTCCGTTCGGTCGGGATCCACTGATCCGACGATGCGATCACTCCAGCCATCGCCCACGTTCCTCCGGCGCAGCCGCGGGATCATCGCTGCCCATCCCCCCAAGCGGGCGGTGGGCCGCAGTGTGGGGTCCGTCCTCCGACGCGCCTGGCGCTGGATGGGAAATCCCTTCGTCCTCGCCTTCGCTCTCATCAGCCCGGGGTTCATCTCGGCCATGGACCCGGGGCCGCGTCACTTTTCCTGGAGCGTGCTGCTGTTCCTCGGCATCGCCTCGGTGGCGAACCTCATCAGCGCCCAGATCCATCAGCATCCGCACCTCCAACCGTTCGCCTTCCTGCCGGTGGATCCGCGTCAGGTTCTGCGCAAGCAGGGAATGACGGCGGCACGCCTGATCGGGATCCTCTCGGTGGCGGGGGGCGTCGGATTCGGTTTTGCCGCCGCGCGACTCCCGGGTCCGCACGACGCCGGCTCGATCCTCCTGGCCGGCGCGCTGGTGAGCGTTTTATTTCCGGCTCTGGCGATCGCTTACGCCCTGGCCGCCCAACGTTCGGCCTGGTTGGCAACGCCGCTGGCCCTTTGTTTTCCGCTGACGGTGCTCCTGATGATTTTGCTTCGCAGTTCGAGCTGGGCTCAGGAACGCGTCGTCACCCTGTTGAACGCCCACGGCGATCTGCTCTCGGCCCTGTTGCCCACCGGTTGGATCGTACTGCCCTGGTCGGCCATCACCGGACGCGACTCCTGGCATCGACTGGCGGCGCTCGTTCCGCTGATTCCGTTGGTGGGAACGCTTCCCATGAACGTCCGCTGGTTGACGGACCACTACTCCTTCCGGGAGTCGATTCTTCTCAACCTCTTTCTGGAGACTCCGGAGGATTCGGACGACGAACTGATCGAGTCCGTGACCGATGCACGGCAATCGCCGCTCTCCCGGGGTGAAACCGCCATCATCGATGACATCCTGGCGCGGTGGTTTCTTGCCTCCGGACTGGCAGAGACTCCCGGGCGCATCGAACGGATGATCTGGGCCTGGTGGACGCCCCGGGAGCGGGTCGTTGCCGAGTTCCTTCGTCCGGAATGGCCCGATTGGTCCGGCCGCTGGCGCATGGGTTCCATGGTGCTCGCCTGCACGATTCCGATCTCGGTCACCCTGGGATTGTGGATGCCCGACTGGCTGGCGCTGTCGTTCATCGGATACGCCTGCGGTGCGCTTTACCTGCTCCCGGTCAGTGCGGGCTTCACGCTGCATCCGGTGGTGTTGGGCGAGTCCGGGACTCAATCCTGCCCGATCCACAGCGTCCCCATCCGACTGGCGGAAGTCGCCTCGCTCCAGTGGAAGGCCGCCATCATCCGGAGCCTGGCCGCGCTGCCGGTGAGCGGCGCAACCGGGGCGCTGGCCGTAGGGTTGCAAGGCGGAGGCTATGGACTGGGCGGGCTGATCGGAATCCAGGTCGCCCTGATCTGGAGTGTCATCCGCCCGGGCCTGACCCTCTACCGATTCCAAGCCGTCAACCACGCCTGGATGAAGGGACCTGTCAGCGTGATCGGATTGGGCTTCGTCGCGCTGGTGCTGCTTCTGGATATCGTGGGCCTGATCGCGGCGGCAGTCCCGTTTGCCGGTCTTGCCGCCCTGGTCCTCCTGCTGCCCTTGAACTACGGCGCGCTGCGGTGGGTCTGCCACCTCCTCGACCGCTACGGCATGGATGCAGTGCGTCCGGTCACGACACCGTGAGGACGGTATAATTCCGGCGTCCCTTGCGCAGGAGCAGGTATCGGCCAAACAAGAGGTCTGGCATCCCCACCAGACGTCCCACCTCGATCAGGCGAACGTTGTTGAGGTAGAGCCCGCCCCCTTCCAGATCCTTTCGCGCCTGCCCCTTGCTCGGGACCAGACCTGAGTGCACGAACAGGTCGAGCACGGACGCACCCGGAACCGCCAGCTTTGCCGACTCGATCTCGCGGGTGGGAACTTCGCCGACGATCTCCCGAAAGGTCGATTCACCCACGCCGCCCAGCTCACCGCCAAAGAGGATCTCGGAGGCCCGCTGCGCCTCGACGGTCGCCTCCGGGCCGTGGATCAGGTCGGTCACCAACCGGGCCAGCGCCTGATGCGCCACGCGCGCCCCTGGGTTGGACGCGTGCTCGGCTTCCAGCGCCGCAATCTCGTCCTGTCCGAGAAAGGTGAAGAACTTCAGATACCGCACCACATCGCGATCGTCGGTCTGGATCCAGAACTGATAAAATCGGTAAACGGGGGTGCGCCGGGGATCGAGCCAGATCGCGCCGCCTTCGGTCTTCCCGAACTTGGATCCATCCGACTTGGTGATCAGCGGAAGGGTCAGGCCGTGGGCGGAACGGCCCAGCTTCTTGCGGACGAGATCAATGCCCGCGGTGATGTTGCCCCATTGATCGCTCCCTCCAATCTGCAGGGTGCAGTCATGCGCGGCGCACAGGTGGTAAAAGTCGAAGGCCTGCAGCAGCATGTAACTGAACTCGGTGTAGCTGATGCCCACCTCACGGTCTTCCATCCGCGCACGCACGGATTCCTTGCCGATCATCTGGTTCACCGTGAAGTGCTTTCCGATGTCCCGGAGAAAATCGAGAAAGCTCAGCGGAGCCGTCCAGTCGGCGTTGTCCACCAGCAGGGCCGGATTGACGGAGGACTCGAAATCGAGAAGCCGAGCCAACTGGGGACGAACGGCTGCCACGTTGGCGGCAATCTGCTCCTTGGTGAGCAACTGACGTTCCTGAGACTTCCCGCTGGGATCACCGATGGATCCCGTCGCCCCGCCCGCCACGGCGATCGGCCGGTGGCCATCGTTCTGGAATCGCCGCAGGGCCAGCAGCGGGACCACATGGCCGACATGCAGGCTGTCGGCAGTCGGATCAAATCCGCAATAGAGGGTCACCGGACCCGATTCCAGACGGGCTGCCAGTTCGGCTGCGTCCGTGCAATCCGCCAATAATCCCCGCCACCGCAGTTCTTCCAGAATCCGAGTTGCCATGAATGGAGTGAGCGTACCCGGCGGGGAAGCCGGGCGGGAGTTCGAAGTTTCGGGCCGGGGGCAAACAGGCGCTGCCCCATGCCTTGCACCCGCTCGTTCGTTGCCCCAGTTTGCGCCCGGATGAATTCGAACGGGACACCGGTGGAACTTGCGGGCCTACGGGTCACGGTGGACCGACTGATCTATCGACAGCTGCCGGTGACGGACAAACCGCATTCGTTCGTTTACTTCATCAGCATCCACAACGACACCGATCTCACCATCACGATCCTGCGTCGGAAGTGGATTGTCACCGCGGATGACGGCACCCAGCAGGTGTTCGTCGGAGATGGAGTGGTGGGCCAGACGCCGGTCCTGAAGCCGGGCGAAAAGTTCAGTTACAATTCCCAGCATCTCATCGGCACTTCCTCCGCCGTGGCGGAAGGAGCCTACTGCGGGAATGACGAGACCGGGCGGCAGGTGGTGACCCGGATCCCCAAGTTCAGGATGGTCGTGCCAGAGCAGTGAGCGGGAGGCAGGCTCGCGTCAGATCACCAGATGCCCCTGTCGCTGCGCCGGAGCAATCGTGGCCCGCGCGCCTGGCCGGAACTCGAGGAAATCCGCCTCGATGCCATCGCTCAAGATCACGCCGTTCCCGGGCATCTGCGAAATCAGCGTCAGCGGCGCCGAGGCTGTCACGCGGCCAAAGACCATTTCCTCCTGGGTGGTTTTGGAGGGAAAAGGCCCGCGGACGGTGAAACAGAGATGGCTGGCGTCCCACGGAAATCCATGAGCAGCCCTGGTCTGAGACTGGGTGGCTCGCCGGCTTGATGTTGATCCCGGCAGTCTTGGAGGACGGGCAGAGAGGGCACCCGGCTCACCTGGATCAGGATTGCCGACGCTCCGGGAGATGGCCGAGGCCCCGACCAAGAGGCTCGTAAGCCAGCCGGTTGAACCCAGGCCGGTCGACACGATGAGGCCACTTGAACTCTGGTTCTCGCTGCGCTGACCCTGCTCGATGATGTATCGGGCGGACGTGTGGGAGCGTGGCCCAATGAACAGATCATTGACGGCGTACCGCGTCTCGCCGGTGTTGAGGGTTGCCTGAGCCATGGTGACGGCCTTGGTGGGCCGCTCCTTTCGAAGGACCTCCGGCACCACCCGGTCCAGATCGGAGACGACGAACGGAAGCAACAGTCCATCCTGCCCCACCACGACGACCACATCGTCCGGTCCGAACACAAAGTTGGGCAGAAAGGATCGATCGACGGACTGGAACCGCCCAAGGGTTTCCAAGGTGTTGCGGACGTCCTGGACAGCCTTGGCGTATCGCTCGTCTTCGCGTTCGTAGTCGGAGAAATCCTGCCCGAGGTGGCTGACGTAGAATTGCGCCTGGGCGAGGGTGTTGAACCGCCGCTTCAGCTCAGCCACCCGCGTCGGTCGTGTGACCAGAATGAGTTTAGTATCGGTCAGGCGTCGCATGGGGTGGTTCAGCGACTTGATTTCTTGTCCATCAACTCACGGAGAAGGTCGGGCGAAATGTTGAGCTGACCAATCTTGTCGGCGCGACCGGCCAAGGCGGACGTCTTCGTGCCTCACTTCGTCTACGATCCGCCTCGTTCCCTAGGCAGCTACCCGTGGCATCCGTCCGTAGCTGCCGACGTGAGGAGGCGGACGTCTTCGTGCCTCACTTCCTCTACGATCCGCCTCGTTCCCTCGTCAGCTACGAACGGGCGCATCCGTCGCGGCCAGCCAAACCTGAACGAGTGCATCCCCACGGAGACGCCGGGATGAAGCGCCCGCCAGACCACCCACCTCCAGCGATCCCAACAACCCCAACCTCGCCTGGCTGCTGGACGAGTTCGAATCCGACATCCGGATGATCTCGTCGGTGATCTGGACTCCCGCCTCCTTCGCGAAGTCCGCCATGACAAAGGTGGAGGAGAATCCGGTATCGACCATCAACCGCACATTCCTCCCCTGCATCTTCGCCAGAACGATGACCAATTGCCCCCGGTACAACTCGAATGGAACCGGGCTTGGATCGGTGCCAAATTCGACGATCCGTTCAGGAAAGGATGCCCTGACACGGGCATACTTGAGGCGACCGGAGAAGGACTCCTCCAATCCCAGGCGGGGATCCTGCTGGATCGCCCCGGCCCAGTCGTCCAACTCCTCCCGGACCTGGAGGATGAGCATCTTCTTCTGATGCTCCGGCACCGCCTTCCAATCGCTCGCCAGAACCTCATCGAACGCCTTCTGCGCCGCGATCGCGTCCCGGTTCCAGTATGCCTGTCGTCCTTCAACAAACCTTCGCGCGATTGGATTGACCAACCGTTCCTCCTCGCTGGGCACCAGATACAATCGCCGGTGGCCGTCTGCCAGCGGTCTGAGACCGGCCAAATTCCCGTGTCCAGGTGCACCCTGCTCCACCACGGGCATGCGCGGCGCAGCACATGAGGTCAACCCAAGGCATAGAACCAAAAGCAGAGGAAGCGGACGCATCTTGTGGACAGGTTTGCAGGCCACCGATTCGGCAACCGGCGCGCAAGATTCCGGCGAGTCTCCGATTCCGAAAGATCCGCCATCAGGTCATCGGGTCCGTCCCGAAAGGATTCATGGCGCCGCCATGAATTCTGCCGCCTGGAGTCGGATTCCACCCGGCGCCTCCTTCCGTCCGAGCTTGAGCCGGGCGCCCGCAATTCCGCCATAGATTCGGGTGGCCAACTCCGGGAGGGCAACCTCGCCCAGCACCAGCGTCTCACCCGGCGCTCCGAGAGCGAGCAACCCTGCGACATCCCCATACTTGGCGGCCCCTGGAGTGAAATCCGGATTCCTGAGATCCAGCACCCGTGCGAAGCGGAAGCCTCCCAGATCAATGGCGGCGCGGCCCACAGCGCCGCGGGCCTGAGCCCGTACAGCAGCGGCTACGGGACCGGCACCATCCACACCCACCAGATCAAGGCGGGCCGACTTCTTCTCATGGTCACGAATGAAGCGGAGGACTGCGAGGGCATCCGCCACGCGCCCGGCGAAAACAGAGGGATTGTAGCCGAAGGTATAGGCCCAGGCTTCACGCGGATTGCGAACCTTGGGCGTCACGGTGAGGGGTTGGCCCTCCGGCAGAAACTCACCCTGATAAAGGAGGTCCACTCCAACAACGGAAGTACCGCCGTCGACCAGACGCTTCACTTCGGCCCGCAGGGATCCATCGGTAGCGAAAAGCCCGGATTTACCCTCGCCACTGAGCCAGAGCGTGGTGCGACCGTTCCATTCCTTGGGATGACAGAAGACCGCGGGTAACTCGCGTCCGCCGCCGTCCTGTTTCAGCAACCCGCTCATTTCGATCCAGGTTGCCCGTTCCTCCTTGTGGCGAAGATCCCACCGAACGTCGGCGACGTCCTGGATCGAGCCATTGAGGACGATGTCCCATGCGCCCCCGAAGACCTCGCGAAACTTCACGGGGTCCGTCGCGGCCTCGGTCAATTGCTTCTGATCGTCGAGGTGCCAATCCCGGAGCAACCGCTTCTCGAAAGCCGGATCGGCGGCCGCGGGTGCCGGATGTTGGGCGTCCCAGACCGACAATTCTGCGCGGGAGAGGCGACGGTAATCCTGCTCGATCACGGGTTCCTGCTGACCCAGGTCGAAGTGACGGTTCAGCCAGGTGTAGAACGCGGAGCGCGAGACGGCGTTGTAGTTGTGAGGGAAATGTTCCCCGCGCTTCAACAGGACCTTGTCCTTGGCACCGAGGAGCTCGTACAGGCGTTGAAGCTCGGGAAAACCCTTGGTCGCCATCTCGCGGGTCCAGTCATTGGCGCTGGTCATTCCCTGAGGCTTGGGAGCGAACAGGGCAGCGAACTCGACATTGCCGGTGCCCACGCGGAGAAGGCTCGCGTTCTCGCAGGTGCATCCACCCTGCATCGACGTGCTCACCATCACCGCGGGAAACGAAAGGGCCACCCGCGGATCAATCGCCGCCAGCAGCATGGACTGGGTGCCACCGCCACTGGCACCGGTCACGGCGATCCGCGCAGGGTCCACCTCCGGAAGGGTCAACAGAAAGTCCACCGACCGCACCGCGTTCCAGGTCTGCAATCCCATCACGCTCTGGAGGTGTCCCTCGGCCTGCGGACTGAAGAGCCCCCAATCCTCCACCGTGTTCATCTCCGGACGCTGTCGCGCGAAGCCGTGGGCGAGGCCCATGGAAATCTGCTGGCTGTCGGAGTTTCCGAGCATGTCCCACTGCCAGACCACACACCCCATCCGCGCCAGTTGCACGCACAGGGATTGGAACCGACTGCGTCCCCCCTCCTCGAACCGTTCCTCGCCCTCCGCCAGTTCCCGGCGCAACTCCGAATCGGTCGCCTCGCTCAGTCGGGCATCGGTCCAGTGTCCGTGGGCGAACAGGACCGCCGGAACCTTGCCCTTCGCATTCTTTGGCCGGTAAAGATTTCCGGTCACGAACAGTCCCGGCCGGCTCTCGAAATAGACCTTTTCCACCGAGTACCCGTCCCGCTCGACCCGTCCGTGGATCACCGTGTTCAGGGGCGTCCGGGTGGGCTCAGGCCAGATTCCCTGCGAGACGCGGATCCGGCGGCGCACCTGTTCCGCGCGCTGATTCCAGACTTCTACCGAGGTCGGCGGTTGAAAGGGAAAGTAACCGTCCAGATCCTTCAGAGGCATCAACCGCGAATCCGCTGGAAGCGTTCCGCCCGTCAGCACCCGCGGCCCGGCGGCCTCCAAAATCGGGCATGACCCGGCAAGAGAGAGAGCCAGCAGCGCGACGGTTCGCAGGGTCGGACGGGAGTTCATGCGACCAGAGTAAACCGACCCCGCATGGCGGGGGAACCCGAATTCTGGGCACCGGCGGGCGAGGACATCTTCACAGCGCCCCCCTTGGCGTCATGCGATTCAGGAGGGCGACCCCACTTTAAAAAGTTTGGTCGCGATCGCGGCGTCGTTGAACGGGGGAATGGACGGCCCGCCCGCAGCCCGCGTCTTGCCGGCGATTCGAGGTGGTGCTCCCACGGGTCGCGCTACGCCTCCGGGATGAGGACCCTCCATCCCGGGGCCGCGGGCGTCCTCGCCCGCCTCGTCCTTCCCTGACCCCCGCACGGCCCCACGTGGCGGAGCCGCCTTGAAGGAGATAAGTTCGACGAGTCCTCAGGACGCCACTTGCGAAGCTTCGGACTCGCAGAGCTCGTCCCCCCACGGACGAAGCGGGCGGGAACGCCCGCAGTCCCGGGAGACGCAGCATCAAGAGGCACCCCCGCGGCCGGCACTATTGCAACCCGAGCGGAAGTCGGTCCACCCGTGCCCGGAATTCTTCCAGCTTCTTGCCGACCGCAGCGCGGGGCATCCCGGGATCCAGAGTGCCGCCCGGAGCGGCCTGAACATCCGAGAGGACGACGCAGTACTCGCCGTTGACCATGAGCCCGAGGATTTCTCCGGACTTGCTCACCACCAGATCGCCCGCCGAAGGGGAGAACTCCCCGAACAACCGGCTAAGGACGCGGGTCTTCATCCGCACGTACCCCGGGGTCTTGGGATCGAGCCGAAACTCGACCTCCCCGAAATAGCGGCCCCCGCGGCTGACCAGCAGCGCCTCGGGAAACTTGAAGGGGTTCTTTGCCAACGGAAACACGCGCACGCCCGCCTTCTGCGCCACCGCCGGATTCACCGGGATCACCACGCCCCGCGGATCGGCCCGCAGGAACGCGGCCGGGCCGATTGAAAGCGCCGTCCCGCGGGCCTCCACCCGGGCCGCAGGCTGGTCGAGCCCGAATCCAGGGATACTGAGCGAATAGGGAGTCTCGATGACATGGATGAGTGCGACGGTCTGCGCCCCATCGGTTACCAGCACCGTGGCGCTCTCCTTTTCTTTCGGCCCGTTCGAAAACAGTCCGGAGGCAATCCCACCGACGACCACCTGCACGCGGTTGCTGAGGAAATCCTGAAAAAGGAGATTGGCGCTGAGCGGCGTGTTGTCTCGAATCTCCTGCTTCAACTCCTCCGACCGCACGGCGAGCTGGTTGACGCCGGAGGCGAGGACGGCGGTCTGAGCCTGGATCTTGTCCTTCTCCAACTGGACGCGGGAGACCTGCTGCTTGAGATCGATGACATTCTCCCGCAGGAGCGAACGTTCCGCTTCGGCGACCTTGACGGCCGAGGCCAGTTCGGCGGCGCGACGTTCCACTTCGCGCTTCTCCTGTTCGATCGCCGCCAGGGCCTGCTGGTGGCGGCGCGCCAACTCGCGCTCGGTGTTGAGTGCGTCCTGAAGTTTGCGTCGCTCGGCCTCCGACAGTTTCACCGAATCGGTGAGGGTTTCCCGGGCCTTCTCCGTTTCCGCCAACCGCGCCCCGGTCTGGGTCAACTGTTGCTGAACCGCTGCCGCCTGCTGCTGCAACTGCGCCGTCGTGCGCGTCGCCTGAGCCACGGTCTCGGTGAGTCGGGTCCCCAGATCCTGAGCGGATTGCCGGGCCTGCTGAAGGCCCGACTCCAATTCCTGCCGTCGGGCCTCCAGGGTGCGCACGGTGGCATCGCGGGCGGAGGTCTCGTTCTTCATCTGGTCGGCCAACCGTTCACGAGCGGACCGCTCCTCCTCGAGGGCGGTCCGCATGGAGGCCACCATATCCTCGGAACCGTCCGCCCGGGCCGCCAACGCGGGCACGGGGGCACGGAGGGGGTCCTGCGGCTCGACCTTCTCCCACTGCGTGAGGGCAAGGAGATTGAGCAACAGAAAATCGCAGAGGATGAGAAGCAACGTTCGGTTCATGGCACCCTCCAGGGCTCAGCGGCCGGCAAGACCACCCGTGTCCACCTGACCTTCCAGAATCAGCTCACGCTTGATCGGCCGCACGTGGCCGATCTTGACCATCGCGACCGTGACGATGCCGAGCAGATTGGAGGAATAGGCCGCCAGGAGATTGGCTTCCATCAGATGGAGCACTTGCAGCACCAGCGCCGCCGCCGTCCCCGCGATGCCGATGTAGAGCCCGGCATCAAACAGGTTTTCCTCATTCTCCATCAGACGCAGACGAACCAATGCCGGCTCCGGCAGGGACAGGATTTCGTTAATCTTACGCCGGCAGATGACGTAGATGGTCAACTGCAACAGGGCGAACACGACGATGGTCCCTAGGGTGATCGAATCCATGACAGGCCTTTCTCGCGAGACAGAGGTCCCGCCGGTGATGGCGGAACCGGCAAGCAGTTTGATCTTCAGACTTGGCTCGGTCCGTGCCCTTGGCGGCAACGGTTCCGACACGATGAACAGAAAAGTGCCCAGTGCCAATCCCAGCGCCAACGTTCCGGTCCAGGCTCGACCCCCATGCGGTCCCACCCCCAGTCCCAACGCTCCACCCAGTCCCAGCGCCAGCAGGAACGCCGAGACGGCGAACAGCCCCGTTCTCACCACGGTGGCCAGCAGCGGATTCCCTTGCACCCAACGTCCCAGAGAACGGAAGACGAATCCGTCGGACGCGACCGGGTGACGGCTGGAAGCGTAGGCCCGCGTAGCACCCACTCCGCCTTCGAGTGCCACCCGAAGGCCCGTCGCTCCCTTTCCACCCACGGCGGAGTAGCGGTCGGCGACGGCCCCAGGCGCACCCGACAGCACCGCGGCGGAATACAGCTCCGGAAGGGCAACGAGGTTCGTTCGAACCGTCGCGGTCCATCGATGGAATGCCCCGGAGTCGGGGACAGTTCGGACCAACTCGCGGAGACTGGTCCAATCCAGCCGACGCGACAGCGTGAGGAGATCGAGGCACACCTGTTCCAACGGCTCATTGGCAACCCCCGCTCCGCTGGCGGACGCCATTTTCTGCAACTCCGCCGCCCAGGCCGGCGTCAGGGCATCGGACTCGGCCAATGCTGCCAGCATGAGCAGAACGGCATCCAAAGGCTGTCCTCCCGGACGGTCCACCGGCGCGAATTCTCGGGGAGCAAAAGTGCGGGCGCCGAGCACGGCCCTCGTGGCGGGCAGTTGCGATTGACTCAGCACGGTTCGAAGAGCGGTCCGGTTCAACTCCGGAAGGAACAGACCCATCGCCACTTCGAAACCGTTCGTCACCTCAGGAAGTCGCAACCCTGGGACCCGACTGAGGAGTGCGTCGCCCCCGCCGACGGCGCGGTGCGCAGGGGAAGCGGTGGCGGCCTCGATCCGGGCCAGAAGCTGATTGGTGCCCGTCAACCCCAGGCGAACCGCAGCGGCCGCGATCAGCGCGGCGGGGCCGGGGCGTCCGGCCTCCGCCGCGGCCTCCCCGACCTGCACGAGGGTGGGCGTTCCTTCCCCGGCCGCGGAAAGGGCGGCGGGATGGATCCAATGCCATCGAGCGGGGATGCCCCATGCCGCGACCGCCAGCACCAGCGCCATGAATCCGAGAAGA
>JBDNHZ010000440.1:0-7048 GCA_041688515.1 Verrucomicrobiota bacterium | reverse complement strand
GGGATGGGGGTGGGGATGAACGGGGGGGGCGATGTGCTGCTCCACTGGGCCGGACCCGGGCACCCCGCCCAGTTTATCCTGGCTTGGACCGGGATGACCGCCGGGATGCTGGTGGGGATGACCTTTGCTTGCGCTCTTGCGGAGGCGATCCGGGTGGCATTGGCGGCCAAGTCACCCTGAACTCAGGCTCGAGCGACGGCGAGCAGGCTTTGCCCGATGGGAGGACGGCAGATCCGGGATTCCGACCAGTGCACCCAGGGGAAGACAAAGCGGTCGTAAAAACGGACCGAGCCGATGCCAAAGGTGCGTTGTTGGCGGACGCGGAAATTCAGCCACCAAGCGAAGTATCCGGTCAAATTGAAGTAGACCAACCGCTCCACGGTGAAGTCGGCACGCTCGAGCTTCCCTCGGAGTTCCGGGCGCGTGTAGCGGCGAAAGTGACCGAAGTCCCTGTCGATCGGGGCATAGATCTCCGGGCGGGCGGGTACAAAGATGCAGACCCGGCCGTGCTTCTCCCGAAGGAGGCCCGCCCACGATTTGAGTTCCGCCTCGTCGTGCTCAATGTGTTCCAGCACGTTCACGCTGACGATTGCGTCCCACCCGGTACGTTCGGGAACGTCGGAGACGATTCCTCGGACCAATCGGACCTGGGGATTGTTGGAGACGAATCCGGCGTGGAAGCGGGCATCGGGCTCGACCCCGACGATCTCCGAGACGCCGGGCAGTGCACGGAAGGCCAGCGTCATCTGTCCAATACCGGCTCCGACCTCAAGGACCTTGCCGCGGAGGTGGGGACCAAACTCACGGGCCAGAGCCCGTCGGTAGTTACGGGCTTCGTTGAGGGCGGCGAACTCGAAATCTGCGGTGCTGGCGGCCTCGTTGACAGCAGGGTGAGACGGGGTGGTCATCACTGGAAGAGGCTATACTTGACGATGCAGCGGAGGGCGCTCAAGCCGTCCCGCCATCCGATCTTCTTCCCTTCGGCATAGGTGCGTCCGTAGTAACTGATGGGAACCTCAAAAACCCGGACACCCAACCTGGCGACCTTGGCGGTCACCTCGGGTTCGAAGCCAAAACGATCCTCCTCGATGCGGATCTGATGAATCACCGCCCGGCGGAAGACCTTATAGCAGGTTTCCATGTCGGTCAGGCTGAGGTTGGTGCACATGTTGGAAAGGGTGGTCAGGAAGTGGTTTCCGACCGAATGCCAATAGTAGAGGACCCGATGGGCTCCCCCGGCAAAGCGGGAGCCAAACACGACATCGGCACGGTCCTGGATCAGGGGAGAGAGCAGCAGGTAGTACTCGGTCGGATCGTACTCGAGGTCGGCGTCCTGAATCAGGACATAGGATGAACGCGCTTCAGCAAGGCCCGTTCGCAGGGCCGCACCCTTGCCTCGATTGACGGGATGCTGGAACAGACGCACCCGGGGATCGCGTTTTGGCCAGGCCTGAAGTCGATCCCAGGTTCGATCCTTGGAGCAGTCCTCGACAATGATCAGTTCCTCCACCGGTTCCTGGGACAATACCACCTCAATGATCTCGTCGACCGTGGCTTCTTCATTGTACACCGGCATCACGACCGACAGGCAGGGAGGGCAGGATGCGTTGGAGGTTGGAGCCGGGCCGGGGCGTCGACGGTTGGCTATCTTTTCAGGCTCTGGCATGGGTGTTTTTGGCTTCCTGCTGAAATCACAATCTTGGATCGGGCAAGACCGCCCCTTGGTTACCCCGGCTTCCGAACTGAATCCAGAGTTGGTTTTGCCCGGCTCCCCTCCAGACGGTGATTCCCGATCTGGACCCGAGAAAATGATCCGGAGCTACCACACGATCACCACAAACTCCCGGGCGGGTTCGCGGGCGAGCATCTGGATCGACTCGCGCCCAGCAATCCGTCCGCCATTGGATTTGATCCACTCGTCGATCGGGAGTCGGAATCGCACAGCGAAGTCCTCCACGTTGGCGACAACGCATCGCATGCCGGTGGCACGGAGATCCTCGATTCGGTCGGAAACCAGCAGGTGGCGAACCCGATGGTGGCCGTAGGGCTTCCAAAGCGAGGTTTCAGCATCGTTGACGGTGACGAATCCGATGACGGGGGAGTCGGTGGGGATCCACCGACGCAGAGGGGCCATGACGTCGGCGCGCCGGGCGTAGACTTGATAGACGGTGGAAGCGCGTTCAATCGCCCGTGCCTTGAATGCGGATCCCAACAGGCCCAGCACCGTGCGTGCGGGCCAGAGCGGACGCGTGGGAAGCAGGACGACCAGGATCAGGACCAGAACCGACGCCGCAGCCGACCCGATCCGGAACCATCGGGTGCGGACGGCGGTGCTGGCACTGCCGAGAATCAGGACGGAGGGGAGCAACCACGGGTAGTAAGGGGCGAGGATGCGCCCTGCGGTGGTGATCCCAGACCGTGCGAGGTAGGGAGCCAGGGCCAGCAGCGGAAGGACGAGCAGAGCGACCCGGGCGCGGTCACGGGTCAATGGACCGATCCATTGCTCCGAGCGCCGCAGTCCGTGAAACAAGGTCAGGAGGAGCAACCAGGTAACACCAAAGCCAAGACCGGCATGTTCCTCGCCGGGGAGTTCCCGCACGGCGTAGGCGGCCCGACCATTTTCGGCGAATCCATCCACCCGCTCCTTCCACGATTCCGGCAACACTCGTTCGACGGTTGCGTTGATCGCACCCGCGCCAGGGAGAATCGGAGGGAACAGATTCTGCGTGGCGAGCAGGCCGAAGTTGTGGGTGGCGCAGGTCAACGGACCAGGGGGACGGATCCAGGCGTCTTCCGCCTTCAATCCGGTCCAATCCCCGGTGTGGATCTGGTTCAGGAGGGAGATCGGCGCGAGCGAAGTGAGCAACGCCAGCGCCGCGGTGAGCGCGGCCAAAACCGGGCGGCGGAGCAGGGGGACGACGGCGGGCCAGACGGCAAACGTCCACGGCAGGAGCAGAGGAATATTCGAGCTCTTCGCTCCGGTCATCAGCGCGATCGCGACGCAGGACCACGCGGCCGAAACCGGATCCCGGGTTCTCCGTGCCCGCAGGGCCCAGGCAAGCGCGGCCGCCGAGAGCGTGGCCCCGTGAAGGTCGTTTCCGATGCTGCCGGCCTGCAATGCGAAGCAGTAGCCGGTCGGGAACAGCCACATCCAGGCGAGGGCGGCCCGACCTCCAACTCCGAATTCCCTTAGGATCGTGAAGATGAAGCCGGGCAGGAGGCAGTAGGCTGCGATATTGAGGAGAAACAGGGGGCGATCTGACTTCAAGAGGGCCAGCACCGGTGCGGTTGCCCATTCGAACCCGCAGGCACGGGTGTTCAACCGTTGATAGGGTGCCGGGATCCAGTGCCATCGGCCTTCGGCGAGCCAATGCAGGACCCTTGGCGTGCGGTAAGCCAGGGCGTCGATATTGTTGGGTGCGTAGAGCCATCCTCCCACGAGCCCCGCAGAAACCAGGAGCAGGAACGTCAGCGCAGGCCAGCGACACCAGCGTCGGGCGAGGGCCGCTGGCCGGACACGCCGGATGGGCTGTCGGTAAAGCCAGAAAGCGGTGAGGACCAATCCGACGCTCAGGAGGAGGGTGTAGGCGGTTCCATTCAGCAGTCCCAACCCGGAGAGCATCCAACCGCTGCTCACCGCGGCGGCATGATAGGCCAGCCAAAGCTTCGGTAGGCGCAGAGTGGTCATTTGCAAAGCGCCCCGCGCCTAGCCCGACCGCTGCGTCCCGGTCCGTTCGAAGACGAAGAGGTTGTTCAAACCCAGTTGAAACGTCTCGTGAGTGCGCAAGGTGAAGTCCGGCTCGGGAAAGATCTCCGGGGTCTTGGCAATGTCGTATCCGTGGTGTTCCTCCAGGGACATTCCGTGAACCAGACGCACCTTTACCAGAACGCCTAGCATCGCGGCCACCGCAGGCGACGGCACCGAGATCACCAGGCGTCCGCCAGGCTTGAGCAGGCGGGCGCATCCGCGGGCCAGACCGGAGTAACCGGATTCGGGGAAGTGCTCTAGGACGGCCAGCATGACGATCACGTCGAATGGCCCCGATCCTAACGGCAGATCTTCAGGAAAAAAGCCGCGCACCATGCGGAAGCCCTGACGGGTGCGATGATCGGCAGGCAGGGTTGGATCAATGCCGATCGATCCGGGGCCGCAACAACCGAGGCGGTCGAACAGCACTCCGTCAGCACTCCCGAGGTCGAGGACGCGGTCGCCAGACTGGATAAGGGGAGCCGCCTTGCGGATGCGCCAGTCCTGAAGGATCCGATCGACGGTCGTCATGCCTCAAGGGGTGGTGGACTCGTTGGAAGGCGGACGCCGTCCCATCGTCTTGAGACCAAGAACGGACAGGTGGAAGCTGCTGAAGATGGTTTGCAGGCCGAGCAGGGTGAGGGTGGCCCCGGGGATCAGGCGCCGAAGGTTTTCTTCGATCGGCAGAGGTCCGAAGTGGGCCGACTTCCAGGTCCAGACGGCACTGCACAGGATGGCGAATCCGCCCAGACTCATCAGCGCGCCGAGGATGCAGCCCTTCTCCAGATTCCAATGGCGGAAGAGACCGGCAAAGTGCGCGTCGTTGGGAAGCAGACCTTCACCGACGGCGAACACCTTGGCGTAAAAGGCCTGTGCCACGAGTTGGTAGCCAAGGACACAGGCCATGCTGGCCATGACCATGGTGCCGAGATCGAACGTGACGGAACCCAGCGTTAGCGGCCCGCGGAACGTGACCGCCATTCCCAGGAAGCCCGCCAGGAACAACAGAGATCCCGGGACCAGGAAAAGCCATTTCGGGGAGTAGATCAGCATGAACCGCAGATGCCGCCACCCGTCGCGCCAGGGCTTCAGGTGCGGGGGACGGGAGCGTCCATCGGGATGGAGCGTGATCGGCACCTCCGCCATCCGGAGGTTCTTGAGCGTCGCCTTCATCACCATCTCCGAGGCGAACTCCATCCCGGTAGTCTTGAGGTCCATCTTGCGATAGCCCTCGGCCGAGAATCCCCGCATCCCGCAGTGAAAATCGTGGATCGGAGTCCGGAAGAGCAGGCGCCCAATGAACGAGAGGATCGGATTTCCGATCCAGCGATTCTTCCACGGCATGGCCCCAGGCGCGATGGTGCCGCCTCCCCTGGGCATCCGGCAGCCCATGACCAAGTCGTATCCCTGCCGCAGCTTTTCGACAAACCCACCGAGATCAGAGAAGTCGTAGGAATCGTCCGAGTCTCCCATCAGGATCCAGCGGCCACGGGCGGCCTGAATGCCGCCGCGCAGGGCGTTTCCATACCCCTTTTCCTGCACCCTCTCCACCCGGGCTCCCAGCGATTCGGCGATCTGGATGGAGCCGTCCGTGGAGCCGTTGTCAGCGATCAACACTTCACCGGTGATCCCCGCCTTGGCGATCCCCGTCTGGGCCTTGCGGATGCAAGTGGCCAGAGTTTCGGCCTCATTGAGGCACGGCATGACAATCGTAAGGTCGAGCTTTTCTGACATGAGGAGGCGTGTGCGGCGCGCGACCTTGTATCGGGAAGATCCTCCGGGATCAAGCGGCGCGGCGCGAACGACGCCGAAGGATCCAGAATCCGCCGACCAGCGCGATGCCCGAAGCCCAAGTGCCCGCTTCCGGCACGGGATTGAATCCGATGACATCAAAGAACTACCGATCCACCGCGGTGAAGCTGAGGAGTTCCCCCAGCCCAATGGTCGGATCCATGAGGCCAATGGGACTGGCGTTGTTCAGCCAGTGGTTGGCCTGCTGGCCGTTGCCAAACCCGGAGACGGCGCTGCTCGAACCACGGGCGAACTCCGCCACCGCCGTCGTCCCGCCATCGATGGAAAAGTACTTGGAGCGGTTGTCCGCCGAGACATCGAACACTCCCGGGCCCGCACCGGAACCCGCAAAGGCACCGGACGGATCGGTGCTGGCTGAGGAGAAGCGGAAAAGATCGGCCAACCGGGGGAGGGAACTTCCCTCGGCAGTCAGATTGCCGCTGACTGAAATGGCTTCAGCCAATGTCTGGAACCCCATGATATGCCCGAGCTCATGGGCAATCACTCCGATCAAATCGTAGCTGGAAGCCCCGATTCCATCCGAGCGGTCAATGTCGTAGCTGAGGGAGGGGTTCAGATTGAGACTCCCGTCGGAGCCGACATCGTTCCCCGCAATCAGACCCAGTGCCTTGCTCAGAGCCCGGTGGACAATCAGTTGGGTGTTGTTGTTGTCAGCGCTGGTCCCGCTGGTCCCCGTATCCATCCGGAGTGGGTCCGAGAGCGTCCGATTGATCAGGAACTGGACGGGAGCCGAAGTCTGGAGAAAGGAAGTGGCCGACAGGTCAGCGGAGGAGACCACGTCACTGATCAATGCCTGCCGGGCGATGGCATACGCGACCGCCGAGGCCCCTGCGCTCGAAGCGCCGACTTCGCCTCCGCCGAGGTTATAGTTGAGCGTAATGTTGAGCTGGATCGGATCAGTGAAGTAGCCCGACCAAAGATTGCCGGCGGCTACTGCCGCCGTCATGAAGTTGGCCGGAACCCCGCCGCCATTGGTGAAATTGAAGGTCAACGCCAAAGCGGAGTGAGTGACCAGCGCCACCGCCACAGCAAGGACCCCCCGAGTGGGGGAAGAGGGAATTTTCACGATACGTTTAATGTTTTGTAGGGTTGTTCAATACAAAGGCTTTCGTCAATGCCGGGGTTGAAGTCGCGCCACGGCGGAACAGCCGCCCCCTCGGCGGCAACCAGCGCCCGCTGAGGGCGCATCCTGGCACTGCCCAGCCCAACCGCGAAAAGTGGGTTCTCGAACCTTGCCGGGAAAATCCTGGGGGCGCGCTCCCGCTCGGGACGAGATCTACGATTCCCCATGACCGACGTGCGAAGTCTCGAACTCGCGGTGCTCGTTCCCCCGAGGAAAGCAGCGGGCGAGGACGCCCGTGCTCCCAGGAGGGGCAGCATCGGAACCCGCAGGGCTGATTCATCTGGATTGAAGAAGCCGTCGCCCGACGTGGCGGGGATTAAGAACTGCTGGACTTCCCGCCGCCTGTCGACCAGCCTTGGACATGC